>CAMJHM010000052.1 GCA_946405515.1 uncultured Fibrobacter sp.
GAGAATCACAGACAAAATAGCGTTGAAGCGGAGTTCCTTACCGATGGTCGGACCCACGCTGTCCTTAGCGACGATTTCGCACTTCTGACCAGCCTTCTCGAAGGCCTGAGCCATCTTGACTTCGAACTGTGCGTCGTCGGAGGCGCGCATGCTCACCTGGTAGGAGTTAGCGGAAGTACCGCCCAGCGTACGGACCTTCGCACCGGAGATACCGGCAGAAGAAAGGGCGCTGCTCAGGTCCTTCTCGTGCTTGGCATCATCCTGATACTGGATGGTGTAGACCTGACCACCAGTGAAGTCGATGCTGAAGTCGAAGCCCTTCACGGCGATGAAGGCGATACTTGCGATAATAAGGATCGTCGAAATGAGGCCGAAGCGGCGACGGTTCGGGATAATCTGGAGGTTCGCTTCGTTGATAGCCTTGAAACCGTTACCGATAGAAAGCGTCGTGGCGTCACGCTTGGCGAGCTTCCAGTCGAGGATGGCGCGGGTAAGCGTAATGGCGCAGAAGAGGGAGGTCAGGATACCGATGGTAAGCGTAAGACCGAAACCCTTCACGGAACCAGTACCAATCTTGTAAAGGATAAGACCAGTCAGCACAGTCGTCAAGTTGGAGTCCAAGATGGCGCTGAAGGCGCGTTCGTAACCCTTGGCCACAGCGGCGCGGGCGGTCAGGCCGTTCTTGAGTTCTTCACGGATACGTTCATAAATAATCACGTTCGCGTCGAGAGACATACCCACCACGAGGATGAAGCCCGCGATACCGGGGAGCGTGAGGGTCGCATTGAACACGGACATCACGGCGGCGGTCACGAGAGTGTTGATGACCATACCGAAGCTAGCGATAAGACCACCGAGGCGGTAGTAGGCAACCATGAACACCAAGCAGAGGATAAGGCCGATAGCACCGGAACCGAAGCCCTGCACAATGTTTTCTTCACCGAGGGTTGCACCCACGCTGCGGCTTTCAATAATCTTCATCGGGGCCTTCAGGGCACCAGCGCGGAGCACGACAGAGAGGCGGTTAGCTTCGGCCATGTCGTCGAGACCCGTAATCTGGGCTTCGCCGTTCGGGATACGGTCGCGGATCACCGGAGCAGAAATCACCTGGTTGTCGAGCACGATAGCCATCTGCTTGCCAATGTTTGCGGCAGTCACAGCAGAGAACTTTTTCGGACCGATGCCACCGAACTTGAGGCTCACAGCCACTTCACCGGCGCTCACACCGTCAGACACGCGGTAGGGACGAGCATCGACCACATCGTCACCGGCCATTTCAGCACGGCGCTTGAGGAGGTAAAGGCGCTTGGCCTTGATCTTGGAATCACGCTGCACCGGTTCGAGACCGCTGCCGAAAGCGAAAGCAACATCGCGCGGAATCAGCTTCTGCACGCCTTCGGTGGCGAGGAGCTTCTTGACCTTTTCGACATTTTCTTCGGCGATAAAGCCACCGTTACCAAAGCTCAGGTAGTAAGCGGAAAGGGCAACGCCGACCTCAGATGCCGGTTGAGCCTCGACTGCGGCAGAATCCTTGGCGGAATCGGTAGCAGCGACTTCAGCGGCAGGAGCCTTACCGAGCAATTCGTCATCGGAAAGGGCCTTGGTAGCTTCCTTAGGAAGCGTATCCTTGGCGGAATCAACCTTAGCGACCGTAGAATCCTTGGCAGGCGCAGCCGTAGAATCCGTTGCGGCGGAGTCAGCCACGATGTCGGTCGTCTGGCGGGTCAGGTACTGGTCGATGAGGCCAACAACCTGGGTAAACTTTTCAGCTTCGGCCAGGATCTTGAATTCGAGCTTAGCGGTCGAACCCACGAGAGCCTTTGCAGTGGAGTCATCCACGCCTGCCAGTTCAACCACGATTCGGTCGTCGCCGGACGGGGAAATCTGCGGTTCAGAAAGACCGTACTGGTCAACGCGGTTACGGATGATTTCGAGCGACTGGGCCTGAATATCCTTGATGTCTTCGCCGTCCTTGAGGCCGGACTGGTCAATCTGCAGCGTGATGCTGGTACCGCCGGCAAGGTCCAAACCGAAATTGATGGACTTGGCGCCCAGTTTCGGATTTTCCTTGAGGAACGTCTTCTTGGCATCACCCTTCTTGGAGTGAACCTGGATAGAGGGCCAAACAGTATAGGCCGAGAGAACGATGACGAGGAGAATGATAAATTCTCGCATGCCGAATTTTTTGTTGTTCATTTGCAATCCCTTAATAAGGCATTAATACGCGTTAGTTGCGGGTCAAAGATAGAAAAATAGCAGAAAGATTAAAGACGACAGCCGGGAGAATGCGGCAAAACGAGTCTCCAAATCTCGATATTTTCACAAAATTTCGGCATTACCCCGCCACTTTCCGCTCTGGACAGGCTGCATCAGATTACGGATCAGCGGATTTCAAAGGTCTGCAGCTTGTCCGCCAGCGACACCGCGAGCGTCATCTTCTTTTTGCCGAGGTTACGCACGACTGTGAAGCCTTCTCCGTCGCAGGTAATTTCCATCTTGCCGTCGCGAAGAACGGCGTTATCCTGGCGCATCCGGGTAAGTTCCTGCACTAGTGCGTACACTGGTTCTTCCTGCATTTCGGGCAACTTATCCCACGGGATACTCCGGCGGTTGTCGGGGTCCTTGCCCCCGTGCATTCCGAGTTCTTCACCGTAATAGATGCAAGGCGCCCCAGGCATAAAGAACAGCAGCGTGAGCGCGAGCTTGATGCGTTCCCAGCTGGTGCAGGGCTGCGACATCAATCGCGTGGTATCGTGGCTCCCGAGCAGGTTCATGGGCATGTCGCCGCGGCCTTCGGGGAATGCCGCCTGGAGACGCTTGCAGAATTCCTCCGTCGAAATCGGTTTTTCGTCAAAAAGATACTGCATCACCGCCTTACGAAAAACGTAATTCATCACACCGTCAAACTGGTCACCTTGTAGCCAGCATTCCGGGGCATCCCAGATTTCACCGACAATATAGGCGTCTTTATTGATGGTCTTCACGCGGCGGCGGAATTCCTGCCAAAAACTATCGTCGTCAATTTCGTTGGGCACATCGAGGCGCCAGCCATCAATGCCGCGCTTGGTCCAGTATTCGGCGACGGAGAAAAGGTATTCGCGCACGTCGGGACAGCTCGTATTAAATTTGGGGAGCGCCGGGTAGTTCCACCAACATTCGTAATTGGGCTTGCCCGAGTAGGCGTGTATGGGCCAGGAATGCACATGGAACCAGTCCCTGTACGGGGAATCTTCGCCGAGTTCCATGAGGCTGTTGAACTGGAAGAACCCGCGAGAGCAGTGATTGAACACGCCGTCCAAAATGATGCGCATCCCGAGCTTGTGCACCTTTTTCACGAGGCGGTCAAAGTCCTCCAAAGTACCGAGCACTGGGTCGATTTCAAAATAGTCCACCGTATGGTAGCGGTGGTTGGAATTGCTCTTGAAAATCGGGCACAGGTAAAGCGCCGTCGCACCAAGACCCTTTATATATTCAAGTTTATCTTCAATACCCGCGAGATTCCCGCCGAACATGTTCGAGCGAGTGGGTTTGCTATCCCAATCGACAAACTTGCCTACGGCATTGTACTTCGGACTGCGGCAAAACCGATCCGGAAAAATCTGGTAGAAAACAGCGTCTTTGACCCAAGCAGGAGAATACATAGTAGCTACGAGGTTCGAGGTATATGCGACGCTCACAGCCTCTAAATTTTCCACATCGCGCGGCGCTTGCGCTCGTCGACCAACTTTCTAATTTCAGAAGAAAGCGACGTGAGCTTGAGCAGTTCGTCTACAAGGCAGGGCAGCTGGTAAGTCCAGTTGTTGCCACCGACCGTTCCGGGCACGTTGATGCGCTCGTTTTCGGGGTTGCCGGCAGAAAGCGTCGACGACAGCGCGAAATAGTCCTGGATAGGCAGGATGCAGAACAAACTGTTCGTGGAGAACACGTGCGTGAGGAGGTTGCGGACCACGGGCGGAGTGAGTTCCTCCGGAGCGGAGCCCATCTGGTGCGCATGAGACCAGTACAAGTTCCTGTCGAAATCCGGTTCCTTCCACAGGCCGCGAAGCGTCGAGGTGTCGTGGCAGCTCGTCGTGCAAACGGAAAGGCGCGGGTATTCCTCCATATCGTAGTACGGAGAATATTGCATGTTCCAGTTGCGGGCCCAGCGTTCGATGCGCAGGGAAAGAATGTTGAGCTTGTTCAAAACCGTCGGAACGCACGGAGGTACGGCACCGAGGTCTTCGGCGCACACGAGCATGTCCGTCTCATTGGCAAGCACAGAAAGGAGCTTCATGGCATTCTGTTCCCAGAGGGCATTCTGTGCATGTTCATTCGCATGGATGATATCATGCAGTTTGTCCTGCTCGTTCTGGGGCAGCGTGTAGAGCACCGGCTGGTTGTACCAGTACCAATACGGGTAGAACACGTCGTCGCTGCCAGTGGGGATAAACACGCGGTTCCAGTAGACGCGCAGCATGGCGTCCTTGACAGCCTGCGGCTCCTCCATCGCCAAAATCTGCTTTTCAGAAGAATACTCATCGCGCAAGATAAAGCGGTCGGTCGTGCCAGGCAAGTTCTCGAAGCACTTCGCCACAAGGCGTTCCGTATCGTCGCCCAAGAATCCACGGAGCTGGTCGACGGAATAGTTCGGGTTGCGCAGGTATTCCAAGGACTGCCTGCAGAACCCGGCGCCATGAAGCACGTCCCAAGTCAGCGGCACAGACGGCTCGAAATGGCCGAGGATTCCCGTGACTTCCTTTTCGGGGATGGTCCAGATGCGGAAGAAACCAAGCACGTGGTCAATGCGATACGCATGGTAGAACTTGCTCGCCTGGGCAAGGCGCCTGCGCCACCAAGAGAAATTGTCCTTCTCGATGACATCCCAGCGGTACGTGGGGAAACCCCAGTTCTGGCCGGCGTAGCTGAACATGTCGGGAGGAGCGCCCGCCCTGTCGGCCAGCGAGAAATACTTGCGGTCGGCCCAAACGTCGGCGCTGTCCTCGTTGATGAGGATGGGAATGTCGCCCTTGATGTGCAAGCCCATCTGAGAAACTTCGCTCACGGCCGTGCAGAACTGCATCTCGGCAACATACTGCATCCAGGCGTGGTACAGGCAATCCTTGCGGAACTTTGTCCAGAGTTTGCCCACCTGCTCGGCATCCGGGTCACGGTAGTCGCTCCAGTCCTTCCAACTGGCTTCGTTGTTCTGCTGTTTGAGCGTACAGTAAACGCAGTAGGGCTTGGCCCATTCGTTGCGTTCGATCCAAGTCGTAAGCGACTTGTCGTGGCGAATCTGGTCGTAAGAGTTATCGAAAATCTTGCGGAGAATGGCGCGCTTCCAGGTGGTCACGCGGTAATACTCCACGCGGTCGGACTTCTCGAAGGATTCCTTCGCCTCGTTGATTTCGCCCTCGAAAGCGGACGAGCCGGCGACCGACTGGATGTTGATGAACGCGGGATTCAGCGCGAATGCACTCCGAGCGCTGTAAGGGCTCGATTCGGAGCCAGTGTCGTTCACCGGCAGCAACTGGATAATATCGAAGTTGCAAAGGGAAGCCCAGCGGGCCAGGGGAATCAGGTCGAGGAAGTCACCGATGCCAATGCTCGCATGGCTGCGCAAGCTGAACAGCGGGACGGCTACGCCCGATTGGAAAGAGGAAATATCACCATATCTCATGCCGTAAAATATAAATAGACAATAGATGAACTGCGTATGACGAAAGAGATTTATAAGGAAGAAAGGGTGCCTTTTTACCCATTTTCGGCCCTATTTCTGCTTTATGGGATATATAAATAGGGGAATTTTTCCACGCAATATAGCCCCTATTTTTTATAAATTGAGATAATATGAGCTGGGAATGTAAATATTTACGCGAAACCTTCTGCGACAAGCGAAAGAAGGAATGTTGCCCCGGGGATGCAGGTTGCGTCTTGTACGGGAAATACACATTTCCCCTGCGAGAAGCCGCAGAGAAAGAGGCTTCCCCTAAAAAAAACAAATAATCTGATAAAAAACGCTACGGAAGCGGGTTTTTGCGGGGTCTGCCGCGCCCGCGTTTCGCGGCAGGAGCCGGCTCGGCCTTCTTCTCGGGAACAGCCTGTGCCTTGAACGTAAAGCCCATTTTGCCGCAGAAAGACGACTTGAGCACGCGCCCGGACACCGGGCGCGGCGGCACCGCCGGCTTCTGGGAAGCCGTGTTTGCCGCCGGAACGGCGGGAACCGGCCTCTGCGCGGCAGAAACTGGCTCCTGGATAAAATCGCTCATTTTGGGCATCGGAAGCGACGAAGCCATTGAAATCGGCCTTTTAGCCCTATTTTCACCATATTCCGAGGCAATTTTCCTCATTTGAGCGGCCTCGGCATTCAACTTGCGCAGGATGCGTTCCTTTTTCGACGGGCGGGCGCGATAAGACCTTTCACCCCCCGATTCAGAGTTTCTGACAATCTCTTCATCGGACAGGCCACGCAATTCTAGAGGGACTTCAATAATAGGCAAATCGGCTACAACATTAGATTTCATAAGCATTCGGGCGATTTATTAGAAAATTTTTTTCGTTGTCAAGAGTATTTTTTGAATTTTTTTTGTCACGTTTGTGTCAAAAGATAAAAAAATTAAAAAAACTTTTTGTCAAGGCCTAGAAAATAAATTGTTTCTGGACTATTTTTGTAACAATGCTTCGCTTTACACAAGAAATATTACTCGCGCTTCGCGCTATCGCAAACGAAGAAGAGTCGCACGAAATGTCCAAGAAGGCTCGCGAACAGTTCGACTTTCTCGGAGTCAAGCTCGTCCCTCGCCGTGAAGTCACCTACCCGATTTTCGACAGGAACCCGCCCAAAGATGACGCCGAACTGGTCAGCCGCATCGAAGACATGTGGGCCCAACCCTACAGGGAAATCCAATACGCAGCCTGTGACTACCTGTTCAGGCACCGCCACATGCTGGGAGGGCAGCATCTGGTCTTCTTGAAAAAGCTCATCAAGACCCGTGCTTGGCACGACACCGTCGACACGCTCGCCGCTTGTATTTTAGGCGATCTCGTCTGGCGCCTGCCTGTGCTCCGTACAAAAATCGCCTCCTGGATTCGCGACCCCAACATCTGGATTCGCCGCAGCGTCATTATTTTCCAGATCCAGTACAAGGACCACACAGATTGGCCGCTCCTGCGCCAGTTCTGCCTCTCCTGTGCCAAGGACGACGACTACTACATCCGCAACGGCATCCGCAGGGCATTGTCCGAATACGCAAGGATCAATCCCATCGAAGTCCGCCGGTTCGTGCAAGACAACACCTTCGCCGAACAGACGACCCAAGAAATCCTTCGCTGGATTTAGTATTAAAGCAAAACTTTTTAAGGTAGCCTCCGGGCTACCTTTTTTATTTCCTCTAGCCACTTCCTCACATTTAAAAGCGTATTTTAACAAACCTACCCCAGCATACCCAAAATCAATCGCGCCGAATCTATTCAGCCATTGGGAATAATACTCTTCGTACACGAGAATAGAAGCGTCGGCCAAATATCCCCAAGACAAAAAAGGAGACTTCCTCGTTTAAGAGGAAGTCTCCAAGAGGCAACGATCAGACTCGAACTGATGAATAAGGCTTTTGCAGAGCCGCCCCTTACCAACTTGGGTACGTCGCCAAAGATGCGGGTAATATAGGTAAAAATCGGCAAATTTCCAAGGGTTCACTCCGAAAAAAGTCAAAAAAACAAAGCTATCTTTGACCACGATGAGCAAAATCCCGTTAAAAACAAAGTTTTTTGCCAAATTAGGTGCACTCTGGATGCGCAGCCTACGCATTCGTCTGCACACCCCGGAAGATTTCCGCCCCGGTGTGCTCGGATTGTGGCACCGGGACCTGCTCGCGAGTTGCGCCGCATTCAAGGACAAAGGAGTTCACATCCTCGTCTCCAAGTCCGGCGACGGAGAAATTCTCGCACTTGCAACAACATCGCTCGGCTTCGAAGTCACACGCGGTTCCGATACAGAAGGTCCGTTGAACGTCCGGCACATTCTCCGCAGCCTGCGTGCGGGAAGGTTCGCTGGGATGGCCCTCGATGGCCCCCGCGGTCCGGCACTCGAAGTCAAGCCCGGCTCCAAGTGGCTTGCCGAAAGCAGCGGCACGCCCCTCTGGCACATCGTCCCGCATTACGGGGCACACATCACACTCAACACATGGGATAAGTTCGTCGTACCGCTCCCGCTGTCATCAATTGACGTAGAAATTAAGTATCTTTAAGGCAAGCTCAACCATTTGATTTATGGTTCCAAAAAAAGGAAGAAATCCGTGATTGCATTACCTCCGAAATTTGTAGCATTCGACCTCGAAACCACCGGCCTCAGCAACGTAAAAGATGAAATCATTGAAATCGGTGCGGTAAAGTTTACCGTCGAGACTCGTGATGGCAAAGTCGTCCCCAAGATGATTTCGGAATTCGAGACGTTCGTCAAGCCGAACATGCTCATCCCTGCCGAAGCTTCGAGCGTCAACCACATCACCGACAAGATGGTCGAAGACGCTCCCCCGGTAGGCGAATGCCTCAAGAAGTTCACCGCGTTCTGCGGTCAGGGCACCATTCTCCTCGCCCACAACGCGAACTTCGACGCAAGTTTCCTCCGCGAAGCCTATGCCAAGAACCCGCAGCTCGTCCCGGGCAACCCGGTCGTCGACAGCCTCGCCATCAGCAAGACCATCCTGCCCGAACTCCCGAACCACAAGCTCGGCTACATGGCCGGCCTGTTCATGAAGCGTGGCGAAATCTCGATGAAAATCGACTCCGAAAAGATGCACCGCGCGGTCTACGACTGCGAAATGCTCATGGAAGTCTTCGTCGCCCTGCTGCGCAGAAGGCTCAAGGAAAAGGACTGGGAACTCGGCAGCATCATGCAAAGCATGGCCAAGTACAAAGGCGTACCGCAGTTTATTAAGAAGTGATTAGGGGCTAGAATCTAGGGGCTAGGGAAAAATATCACGGCTTCGCCGTCTGCTATTAACTTCACTAGATCCTAGTCTCTAGCCTCTCGTCTTATACAGATACACAAAACACCGCCAAGGGCTGCCTTGGCGGTTAAATTTTGTTCCGAAACAGGAATTAGATTCCGAGTTCCTGAGCTACGGTCTGGATACCGAGCTTGTTGATCGTGCGGAGACCAGCGGCGCTCACGCGGAGGGTCACCCAGCGATCTTCTTCGGGGATATAGAAACGCTTCTTCTGGAGGTTCGGAAGCTGCTTCATCAACTTCTTACGGTTAGAGTGGGAAACCATGTTGCCCACGAGGCCGGCTTTTCCGGTGACTTCACAAATACGGCTCATAATAAAACTCCGTTGTTTTTTACGGACACCAATTTTAGTTAAAAGTTTCGAAACTGTCAACCATTTTCATTGCAATTTCAATTTTGCAGTTCTTTCGGGAGGTTAAATTTGGTCGATTCTACCAATTTTACGAAATTTTCGATTGAAATCGGGCCAAACTTGTCCCTCAGCCACTCGACGACCTCCTGAACTAGAATTTCAGGCGCACTGGCACCGCTGGACAGGCCAACAGCATCGATTTTGTCGAACCAAGCCGGATCCAGGTCGTCCACCCCGGCGATAAGGTGGCTCTGGATGCCCTGTTCAAGCCCCAATTCCATAAGACGGGAGGAATTTGACGAGTTTTTCGCCCCGACAACCAGCAAAAGGTCGATTTTTTTGCAAAGATCGAGGACCGCCGCCTGGCGATTCCCGGTCGCATAGCACAAATCCCCAGCTTCTGGGCCGACAATATTGGGGAAACGGAACTTGAGCGCGGCAATAATCTTGCGGGTCTCTGCTACCGAAAGCGTAGTCTGCGTGATGTAGGCCAGTTCCTTGCCCTCGGGGATGACCAAGTTTTCCACATCCTGCTCGTTGCGGAGGAGCGTAATGGAACCTTCGGGAAGTTGCCCCAGAGTGCCTTCCACCTCGGCATGGCCCGCATGGCCAATAAGGATGATGTGACGGCCAGCGGCGTAGTGGCGTTTTGCACTATAATGGACACGGAGCACTAGCGGGCAGCTCGCGTCCAGCACGTGCAAGTGCCTTTTCTCGGCATCGGCATAGATGTGTTCGGCCACACCGTGAGCCGAAAAGATGACCACGGAGCCTTCTGGGACCTCGTCGACTTCATCGACAAAGACGACGCCCTTGCTCTTGAGGGAATCGACCACGAACTGGTTGTGTACGATTTCGTGGCGCACATAGATAGGAGCACCAAACTTTTCGAGAGCTTTCTCGACCACATGTATAGCACGGTCCACGCCGGCACAGAAACCGCGGGGCGTAGCAAGGACTAATTTTTTCATCAGAGCAATTCCTTCAGGTAATCCAAAAGCTGGTTGTAGGAATCCATAATTTTAGCTTGTTCATGAGCTAGGAACGTGCGCACCAACCGCACATCGGGCAAGGGACGCTTCGAATAACTTGCGGTCGATTTCAACTGCGTAACAACACCCTCACGCAAAAGCGATTCGATACATTCCTTTTTCCCCGATGCATAGGGGCCAATGCACGTAGCAACGCCCATCTGGAGCGGTTCCCAAAAATCGTGTACGCCGAGGTTCCTGCAGAACGAGCCGCCAATAACGCAAGTGCGCGACGTCGCAAAAACTTCCGTGGTACGTCCGTACTGGCTAACGACAGACACAGCACCCTTCTGCACCAGCGGCCAGTCCAATATCATGATTTCCTGGTCGTGCAAAGCCTTGCGGAAGGCATCCAGCTCCGAAAGATGACGCGGAACGAGCACCACCGATTCCTGGCGCATGATAGACGAAAACAGCATGCGCGAAAGGCTCGCCCATTCGGCCATGTGCATAGAGATAAACGCTGTATCTACGGTCGGATTTTCAGGGGGCTCGATTTTTGCATTCGAACGCGCCCAAGGCAAAAGTTTCCAGTCACCCCCGATCATCATCTTCGAAATGTTACCACGGGCAGCGACATTCAAAAAGCGAGCGAGGTCCGACCCCGTCTGCATGCAAGCAAAGCCAATGGCAGACATGTCTACCCCCGGAAGCGAGGAACGGTACCGGCCCGAAACGAGCGCCACGGGAGAGAGCCCATTACGACGGTGCATCGCCGAAAGGTAGCCAGGCCACAATTCGTTTTCCCCAAGAATCAACCCCAGCGGGCGAACACTTTGAACAAACGTTCTCATTGCACTCGGCGTATCGGCAGGAGCAATGGCGGATTCAACACTAGGAGCAGTCTCTTTGAGGAAGGGCAAAATCTCCGCCTTCTGCGTCGTGAGCAAAATCTTAGGGCAACCGGGCAAATCCTGTTGCAGGAAGGTCGCGAGGTTCAGAAGCATCTTGCATTCCCCGAGACTCGCCCCGTGCATCCACAAAAACGGGCCCTCGGGCCACGGACCGTAAAGACGTTCCTTCATATGGAACGTCTGTTCGACAACCGGCACCTTGGACGCCACCTGGGCGACAGAACCTAATGCCACGCGGGCTAAATCAACGACCTTGAACATACCACAAGAAAATTAACAAACACGAGCCACGCCCACGTGGAGGCATCGGCCGCAAAGGCCTTCCAACGGGTGCGTTTTGCCAGTTTCGCCGTCCGGCCACCGCCCACACGGCTTCTGAAACCAGGGAAAAATGGGGGCGTTTCCTTCGCCCAGGCTTGCCAAGCATCCCCGAAACGCCCTTCCAAAAAACGATCCTCCGCGCGGGAAAGCGCCACCTCGAAAAGGACGACCGCCAGCACAAAAGGGAGGGCCAAAAGAGAAATCCCGAACTGGAGCAGCACCAGTCCGCAGGCAAAAGCCGTGTTCGACACGTAAAGCGGGTGCCTGATATAGGCATAAGGGCCACCGATCACAAGGGATTCGGCATCATGCACGCTCCCGCGCGTATGTTCCCCGATATAGCGACGCGCCCACACACGAAGCACAAAGCCCAGAGCGTTACACAAGAAGCAAAGCACGATGGCGGCAAGCCCAATAGCCGAGCCGAACGGGTCAGCGGGCTGGGCATCCAGAGCAAACGGGAGCAGCAGCATGGCAAGCGCCATGACGGCAAGGATGTACCCGCGATACCGGTAGATGAACGGGCTAACCTTCGACAACGCCACCTCCCACCAGGGCTTCCATATCGACAACGCGGAAGCGCCCTTCGACGGAGGCACCCAGGCTGTCGTGACTCACGACGATAGTCCACTTGTGAAGCGCCGCCGCCGCATCCAGGAACGACTCCAAAAGCGGTTCCCTGTCGGCAAGGGCGATAGAGGCGAAAGGCTCGTCCAAAAGCACCGTACTCGAATCGGATGCAAGCGCCCACAGCAAGGCGACGCGGGCACGCTGGCCCCCGGAAAGGCTTTCCCTGGGCACGAGTTTTTCGGTCCCGGATGCCTGAATAAACTTGTCGATGGTGCCGGATTTCCGCTTGAGAAGCTCTTGCAAAATAAACCTTGGCGGGAGTTCCAGGTCTTGCGCGACAAAGAACACGTCCCGAGGCATCTTGGCATCCCCTTGCCATTCTTCCAGGCCCGCCGCAAGGCGCAAAAGCGTCGACTTGCCCACCCCGTTGCGGCCACGCAGCAGCACCGGCTTGGAGCGGTCCCACGAAAAAGAAATCCCACGGAACAGGGCGGCATCGCTCCCCTCGTACTGGAAGCGCCCGTCATCCACATGCAGGCCATCGTCGCGGTTGCCCCCGCACGGCTTGCGTTTGGGGAGATTGCCAAAGCGGACAAGAACGTTGTACGCAGTGGCCGAGGCGCGCATCTGGGGCACCACCCTGGCGCATTCCTTAACCGGCTTGTAGCAAAGCAGCACGGCCGAGCAGAACAACACGAGCCCCGTACCGTCCATCCAGCCCGAAGAAATCAGCTTGGCGCAGAACGCCAAAACCACCACCATGGCAAGCACCGAGACCGTCTCTGCCGTGAGCGAAAGCGCCCCCTTGCGAACAGAAGTCGAAAGCCCGCGTTCCCGCAGCGAGCGCACCGACTGCATGAGGCCCCCAGAAACATGGTTCCGTTCGTAACGAGAACTCCACCGGCGGAACAACTTGCGGGCAAGGCCCAAATCCTGGCGGAACACGGCCCGGGCCTCCAAAAGGGATTCTTCTTCGGGCCCCATCCGGTGAATCTTGCGCTGCATCCAGCCAATCAGCGGCACGACCACCACGAAAAGGAACAAAGTAAGCGGCCACGAGATATAAAAAAGCACCGGCAAAAAGACGACGAGCTGCAACACCGCCTGCACCGCCTGGAAACACACCGAACTGTTGGACTGCAACACCTGGGTCGATTCGTAGGCCGACTCGACAGCACGTTCCCCCTCCGGACCATGAAAATTCGAGGGGGCAAGGTTCCTCAGCGTGCGCAGGAACCACCCCATGACGAGCGCCCCCACGCCATAGGCCCACTTTTCGGAAATGCGGACCTTCCAGAGCATGAACACGAAGCGCAAAACGGTCAAAAGGAGCATCAGGGCAATCCATTCCGTAAGCCCGATAAGCGGCTCGCCCGACAGAATCCGCATGAAAGCACGGATCCCCCAGAGCAAGGCGGCATCCGACGCACTCGCCAAAAGTGCGACCGGAATAAACCGAAATAGACCGCCGAAAATGGATTTTTTGAGCCGCTTTTGCAATATCACGATAAAAAGTTAAAAAAAAACACTTGGAGCCCTTGACTAAAGCGCTTTTTTTCCTATATTTGGCCCTACGCAAGACGCCCCTATCGTCTAGTGGCCTAGGACTCGGGATTTTCATTCCCGCAACAGCGGTTCAAACCCGCTTGGGGGTACTAAAAGGACTCAACCTCAAGGTTGGGTCCTTTTTTTTATTATAATGTTGGTAACTTCCGGGGGTCTTTCAAATGGGAATTTCAAGAATCATTTCGGTCGCTACGATTGTCATTCCGCTTTTGACCATTGTCGGCTGCGATTCCGACTCGACCTCCAACGCCACCCCGGATACGGCCATGTCGCAGGAACAACCGACGGAAAAAGCCGATTCCACCATAGAGAACAGCGCCTCTCCGGATACGGTCGAAAGCCTACCCGACTCAAGCGAAGAAGTCGAAGCCCTGCCGGATTCGACGGAGTCCCCCGAATCATCTTCGTCCAGCAAATCGCCCACATCCAGCAATAGCGAACCTCCCCAATCTAGCAATGGTGCGCAGGACAAGTCTAGCAACAGTGTGACACCCAAGTCCAGCAGCAGTGCGCAAGGCAAATCAAGCAGCAGTATCAAATCTTCCAGCGGTTCTAACCTCAGCTCCAGCAGCAGTGCGCAAGGCAAGTCTAGCAGCAGTGCGACTGATTCAAGCGAAGTGATAAAATGCGGAAGCTTTATAGAGTGGGAAGGAGATTCCGATCGCATTGATATAAATTGCGACGCAGGTGGAAATACTTCTGGCTATTGGTATGTCTTTGACAATTCCTTGGAAGGAGACAAGTCTTACATAGAATGGCCGGTTCCGCTTTATTCATCTCCTTATGAAAGAGAGGGGATTGGCCCAATGATAACAGTGACTGATTTTTGTAACGGGCTCTGTGGACAGGTTCATCTTGATACAAGTTTTTCCCACGACCCGTTTGTGGGAGTCGCATTTGACTTCGCCGGCGAAGTCGATCATCGCGGCTCCGGCGAGATTGCCCTAGCCGACGTAACGAACTATCAAGGAGTCTGCGTAACCTACGCTTCGGATTTGGACATTTTCTTAGAATTGTCGTTAGGAGAAGACAAGAACAATGAACTCGGCATGGACCTTCCGGCGACATTGCTTCCGAAATCAACCGACCCAACAGCAATGCAATTTAAATGGTCCCAATTTAAACAAGGCAATTGGAAAAGTGGCGAAAAAATCACTGGAGATGAGGCCGCCATGGCAGCAGCTTCGCTCAGGTTTAAGTTTAAGGCTATGGGAGAATCCGAGGGATTTTTCCACATTTGGGCCGTAGGCCCATACGGCTCTGGGTGCGAACACCTTTTGCAATATCCTTTAGCTTTCCCTTGGTAAAAAAACGCCCTTTCATTGGTCGGGCTTACTTGGCGGTTGGCAACCTAGTCCCTAAGGCAACGAACCGAGAACCCGAAGTCCTTGTAGTCGATGTTCAGGCGCGCACAGACGTAGCCGTAGTTCAAGTACATGTAGTACGCGTCGTTGCTATAGTTCTCCGTAGAACTCCAGAAGAGCGCTTCGTAGCCCTCGCCGTAGAAAACCCCATAGTAGTCCCTGTTGCCAGCAGGCAACGCCGAGAAGGAATAGGAATCCGAGCCATTGCCGCTTGTCCCATCATCCTTATCATTCCAGCCTCTCATGGACTTGAGCATTATTCCTGCGGTTGCTTTTCCCCCTACTGCAGTGAACAGGGCGTTCCATTCCGTGGTATTGGGCAAGTGCCAGCCTTCAGGGCATACGCCACGAACTTTGCCTTCGCCGAGGTTGCAGTATTTCCCATAGCCGCAACCATTGGCCGAATTACCAGGTATAATACCCGCACTGTCCATTGCGGCAGCCCAGGTGTAGAGGCGACCGTATTTGGCACAGTTGGCAGCATCATTGTCATAGCACCAGCTAATGGAATCGGAGGTGTAATCACCAACTTTAAAGGGAACGCCTGTGTAAGCATAGTTCAAATTCTCTGCCATCCACCACTGTTCACCGATTTTCACAGTCTTGTAAGTCTGTCCGTCCCTGTCGTCAGTCAGGGTGCCATATTCACAGTTGTCTTCAGTCGCTGTTTTGCAAGGTGAAGCTACAGAAACTGTAGGAACCACGGAACTCGATGAACTATTTTTTTCATCTGAACTACTTGACTTGCTGTCTTTACTGCTACTAGATTTGGCACTGCTGCTGGAATCACCTGTCTTACTAGAACTTGACTTCGCTTTCGCGCTTGACGATGACTTATTCTCCGAATCCGGCCGAACCGCCTTAGTCAACGAATCGTCAACGATCCAGAGCCCCTTTTTACAGACATAGGCAGAATCCTCGTCTTCCACATAGGCTGTCTTGCCGTTGCAATCCCCTGTGCAAGCAGGCAAGTCGTCGAAAGAAGGAACCACTGTATTGACATTCTCACCAAAGTCAGCATCCTTGGCAGAGTCGGAATCCTTGTTCTGAATCGATTCCGTCAAGGAATCATCGGCAAGTTCAGTGTCCCTGGCGGGGTCGGCGATCTCACTATCGCCCCCACAGGCAGCAAGCGCAAGCAACAAGGCCCACAAAGCAAGACCGACAAAGAAACGACTCATGATACCCCCTTGGTGACATTCATTTGGGAAATATACACTTTTTCTACTTTTTTCAAATTTCTCCGGACAAAAATCGTCACTAAAACGTCTATAGTAACAGACAGGCGTGCGCCCGTTTGCGAACCGGCGCATTCCGGAACAGAAAAGACACATGATTCGAGAAGAATTTAATGAATTCCTGAAAGAACTCAAGGCAGCCAAGGAGAACAAGCAGGACATCGACGCTATTGTCAAGAAGCATGAGCACAGGAACGTCTATGTCTACAACGATGCGTGTTTCAAGAAGATTTTCGCCGACGAAAGGAACATCGCACTCACGAAGGACCTCGTGAACGCCTGCCTGAACCTCGTGGGTTCCGACTGTATCGCCAATGCGAAGCTGACGAACCCCTACATCCCCGGCGAACTGGGCTACAAGTCTAACGAGCCGGACATCGTACTCGTCAACGAACGAAGCGACGGCGAGCCCTGCGACCGCATTTCCATTGAAGTGCAGCACAAGGGGCGCAAAATCTACAGCGACAGGCTCGTACTCTACGTAGCCCGCCATACCAGCAAAATGGCTCCCAGTGGCGAAGCGGCAAAACTCGAAAACCTGAACCTCATCAGTTTCCAGTTCTTCGATTCGTTTCCGTGGAGCCAATCGCACAACTACCGTCATACCGTGCAGTTGCGGGATCAGGAACATCTGCTTTTCTTCGAAAAGCAGACCATCACCATCGTCGAAGTGAAGAAATTTATTGAGCGCGCAAGTGAATTTACGGAGGACCGCAGCCGCCTAGCCCAGTGGCTGCGAGCCATCGACACGCTGAACCGCGAGGCCGATTTCGGGGAATTCGAGAGCGACCCGGTTTTCAGGGACTTGCGCGACGCAGTCAAATTATGTACTTTTAGTTCGAGGTATCTTCTAAAGGAGGGTATGATGTCAATAGACATTTCGTTTGAAAGGCTCGACGCAAAGATTGAGAATTCCATGGAAATCGCAAAGAAATTGCTTGCCATGGGTAAAATGACTGTGCCAGAAATCTGCACAGTAACAGGGCTCTACAAGAAAGAAGTTCTCGCGTTACAGAACGAAGATTCCGAAGAATCCTGATAAGCAACCGACATAATGCCAAAAGCCCTGTCCTGGACAGGGCTTTTATAGTTGTTTAGAAACGGGATATCCCTTATTGAAACAAAAAGTGGGGCCTTACGGCTCTCAGGAGAGAGAGGGATAAGACAACAATCTCACTTCGTTCTTTTGTCATCCCTCTCTCAGGAGAGAGAGGGATGGACTGCGCGGTCATTTCATTCCCGCGCAGCCCTTCGGGTTCTGGCCTTCGGCCAAAATCTCAGACGTCTGCGCTTCACTTCGTTCCGCAGACGTCTGTCGAACCCTCTTCGAGGGTTCGGAGTATCCCTTATGAAACAAAAAGTGGGGCCTTGCGGCTCTCAGGTGAGAGAGGGATGGACTGCACGGTCATTTCATTCCCGTGCAGCCCTTCGGGTTCTGGCCTTCGGCCAAAATCTCAGACGTCTGCGCTTCACTTCGTTCCGCAGACGTCTGTCGAACCCTCTTCGAGGGTTCGGAGTATCCCTTATGAAAAAATATGGAGCCCACAAGGGGCTCCATATTTTTTCAGGAGAGAGAGGGATTCGAACCCTCGGTCCTGTGACAGACTCCGGATTTCGAGACCGGCCCAATCGACCACTCTGGCATCTCTCCGAGGTTCGCACAATGTAGAAAAAAAACATCCCTTTGTCTATCCCCCTAACAAAAACCCTTTGATTCCGTTTTTTTATTTCTACATTTGGCCTCAAATCCAATAAAATCGGATCCAAAAAGACTTCAGGTTTATAAGCGCGAGTGCGCTTCGGGGCTTTTCTAGGTTCTTTTTCCCGAAACTTTCAGGAATTTTCGAACCTTTTGATAGTGCGGCATGGGCCGCAGATGAAGTTTACGGGTCCTGAAGGTGCATTATGACGAAGAATACTGAAGAACGTATTCCTGAAGAAGCTATTGACCCCAAATCCAAGATTGCCCGCGAAGCAGACGCGTTTTTGAACGCTATTGCAGGCGGTGCCGACGAAGACGAGGCCGATGAAGCCGCGTTCCTGGAACTGAACCCGAACGGCGTGGTCGTCGACGAAGAAGGCGACGTGCTCAAGAAGGGCCGAAAGTCCGCCATTGAAGTCGGCACGAAGGTCGAATTTGAAGAAGGCGAAGTCGAACAGCCCGAAGAAGATGAAAGCGCCGAAGATTACGCCGAATCTAAAAAGAGCTGTGCCGAACCGGTCGAAGACGAACAACCCGCTGTAAAAGACTCCGCAGAGGAAGAACCGACGGAAGAATCCGATGACGATTCTGACGAGGAACCGGGCGACGAAGCCCTCGTGACTTTCGAAGACCTCGGACTTGCAGACGAAGTTCTTGAAGCCATCAAGGCTTTGAACTACGAGACGCCCTCCCCCATTCAGGCGAAGGCGATTCCCGCCCTGTTGCAGGGAGCAAACTTGCTCGGCACGGCCCAGACCGGTACCGGCAAGACCGCCGCATTCTCGCTTCCGCTCCTTTCGAGGCTTGACTTCAATGGACACGAAACCTCGATGCTCGTGCTCACGCCGACCCGCGAACTCGCCATCCAGGTGGCAGAAGCCATCCAGCAGTACGCCGCCAAGATGCCGAAGGTGCATGTGGTTCCGGTTTACGGCGGACAGGACATCGCCGTGCAGCTCCGCGCCCTCAAGCGCCAGGCGAACATCGTGGTCGCCACCCCGGGCCGCCTCATTGACCATATCAAGCGCGGTTCCATCGTGCTTTCGGGCGTGAAGGCCATCGTGCTCGACGAAGCCGACGAAATGCTCGACATGGGATTCATGGAAGACGTGGAGACCATCCTCAAGGAAATCCCCAACGATGCCCAGCGCGCGCTTTTCAGCGCCACCATGCCCAAGGAAGTCAAGAAGATTATCGACCAGCACCTGGGCGAATACGAAGAAGCCCGCATCGAAGGCAAGACGACCACTGTCGAGAACATCCGACAGCGCTACCTGCTGGTGAAAAACGAGCACAAGCTCGAAGCGCTCGCCCGCGTGCTCGAAGGCGAAGACTTTGACGGCGTGCTGATTTTCGTGCGCACCAAGCAGAACACCACCGAAGTTGCCGAAAAGCTTGAAA
>CAMJHM010000053.1 GCA_946405515.1 uncultured Fibrobacter sp.
TCTCGTCTCTCGTCTCTCGTCTTTCTTTCCGTCTCTCGTCTCTCGTCTCTCGTCTAAGCCCTTAATCCATGCGCCCGTTGGCGACTGCGGATTCTCCAGCACTTCCTTCGCTGTCCCCTGGAATAAAATCTCGCCGCCTTTTTCACCGGCTCCCAGTCCCATTTCAATAATCCAGTCGGCTCGCTTGATGATGCCTGGGTTGTGCTCGATGAGCACGAGCGTGTTCCCTCGGGACTGGACTTTCTTGAGGACTTTCCAGAGCGCCTCCACGTCGCATTGGTGGAGCCCGCTGGCGGGTTCGTCAAGCACGATGAGCAAGTTGTTCAGGTGCCCGGTACTGAGGCTTGAAAGGCGCAGGCGCTGGATCTCGCCGCCCGAAAGCGTGGTCGCGCTACGGCCGCCGGTCAGGTAGCCGATGCCGAGTTCGTTGATGGCCTCGATGCGGTCGAGGAGCGCATTGAAGGCGGGCTTCTGGTTCGCGTTCAAACGGCTGTCGAACAACTGGTGCAGTTTCGGCCCGAGCTTGGCGAATGGCGTTTCGAGCAAGTCCTTCCAGGTGGAGTCGTCGATGACCGATTGGAGCAGGTCTGGCCTGAGTCGGAGTCCCTTGCAGTCGGGGCAGTCCTCGGCGGTGTCGTCTTTTTCGATGATTCCCGTGCCGCCGCAGGTGGGGCAGGCGCTCGTGCGCGAGTAGGGGGACAGGTCTTCCGGCTGGAGCGGCCGGGACTGCTGTGCTCCGTGGTCGGGGCAGCGAGGTGCTGTGCTGTAGAGTTTTCGGCTGCCGTTGATGTCGAGGACGAGTTCGCCGTGGGTGAGTTTCAGGACCCCGTCCACGGCTTCGGCAATGCGGGTGCGCGTGTTCTCGCGGACAATCACGCGGTCCACGACGATGAAGAATTCTTCGGGAACGATTCCCTTTTCGTTTTCGGTGAGGTCGGCCAGTGAATAACTGACGCCGTCTGCCATGGCGCGGGTGAATCCCTGCGCCAAGAATACAGCGGCCAATTTGTCGAGGCTGGCGCGGTTGGTGGAGAGAGACGCGAAGAATTGCAGTTTGCTCCCTTGCGGCAGCCCTGCGATTTCCTTGATAATATCTTCGCGGCTCTGGCTTTCCATCGGCTTGCCGCACACGGGGCAGGCGGGCTTTGCGAACTTTGCAAACAACCCGCGCAACGTGCTGTCGCATTCCGAAAGGCTCAGGGCGTACGCCTTTGCGGGAGCTTCGCCATGACTCGGGCCAACGGCGAGGCTAGCGGGGAGCCCTTCGGCACTGTCGATGGGGATGATCCTTCGCCCACCTAGGAGTTCGGCTGCAAAGGGGGAGAGTGTTTCCAGGTAGCGGCGCTTGGATTCCCCGTGCAGGGTGTCGAGCACGAGTGTTGACTTTCCACAGCCCGAGGGCCCGCAAACAACCGTAATCTTGCCCAGCGGGAACTGGGCGTCGACGTTTTTCAGGTTGTGCAGCCTACAACCGCGTATGGAAATGACTTTGTCCATGGTAAAAGCAATGAGGCTCGAGGTTCCAGGTTCGAGGCTCCAGCTTCCTAGCCTCTAGATCCTAGCCCCTAACCCCTATTCTTTTATCGTGAACCTCAGTTCCCCGAACGGCGTGCAGAAGTCCATGTCGTCGAGGTTGTTCTCGGAGATGCCTGCGAACATGCGGTAGCCACCACCGACAGAGACTTCGAGCATACGCGTCACGCGATAGTTGAAGTGGAGCGCGAGTTCGCCAGTGAAGAATTTATCTTCGGGCGAGAAGGCTTCGTCGCCTTTTTCAATGACATTGACAACACCGGCACCGACTTGCAGGGGCACAGAAATGGCAAATGCCCCGTTACGGTACGGGAAAAATTCTGCAAAAAGACCGAAGGCGTTATAGTTGATGAGTTCTTGACCCTTGACGTTCGGGTTTTCGACATCGCTCATGAGGAACGTTGCCCAGGCACCGTTTGCGATGATTTCGTTCCATTGCACACCGATACGCACGCTCATGAAGATGGTTCCGTCGCGGGCAATGAGCGAATTACCTCCGCTTACACCAACGAGGCCGGACCAGGTGCGTTCTTTGGTTGTGTTTTCGGCGGGTTGGTCGTTCATGCCTGCGAGTTCGGCGTGGGCTGTGACGGCAAAAGCCAATGTAAACGTGACTGCGGAAATGAATTTTGCTAATCTCATAGGTCTTTCGAGCCTCCTTGCCAATTCCATGTTTTCTTTCCGGCTTCGGGCCAATGGCAGATGGTCCAAACCAGGCTGTTCCCACATAAAATAATCACCCAGATGCCAAAAAGCAAGAAGAGGAGCAGCGGGATAAAGGCTAAAGACCCATAAAATATGGACATTCTGTTCACCATGGCCGTCTGGATGAGCATTAGGATTTTTACGTAGATGAAAATGGAGAGCCAGGCGAGGAATGTTGCGAGCACGGAGGTCCAATAGAGCTTGCGTTTAGTGTAGACGCCCTTCTTATCGGGCCGGGACGGGAGCGCGTAGAGCATCATGAAGATGAAAAGCAACAGGATGACGTGGAAGGTCACGTACCAGAATGCGTTGATGATCAAGGTCAAGAAGGAATGTGAGAAGTGGAACCCGTCGATGATGATGGTCGAAAGGATTTCTTGCACGTGGTTCACAAAACCGGCGTAGAGCCCGATGAAACCTGCCAAAATGAGGAGGAACGGGGTGTAGATGCAGGTCTGCTTCCAGAGCGTTCGGGAGGTCTTGTTCTCCCAAACGACGTTGAAGTTCGATTCCAGGCTGCCGAAAGCGAGGATGAACGTGACGAAAAGACCCGCTGCGCCGATGATTCCGAGTTTGCCGATGGGGACGTGTTCGGCGTTTTCGATGAGCGCCACAATGGGCTCCGTGGGCCAGTCGAGGCTGAACATATCCAGCAGGTGGGGCAGATAATCCGAGATGAAATTCCCGAACCCGACGGCGAGCGTAATCGAAGTGAGAAGGATGAGCAGCGGGATGACGGCGAGGATGGTCGTGTAGGTAAGTGCCGCTGCACGGGTGAGGCCATGGTAGTAGAGGAAGGATTTTCCTGTGACCACGATGATTTTTACAAAATCTGGCGATTTTGCAGCAATCCCGTCAAACAGGTTTTCCCAAGAAAAATCTCTCATCCATTTTGCCATTTAACCCAAAAGATAGTAAATCGCTTGGATTGTCTGAGGCTGCGTTTCTTATATGAAAATTATTTGTTGGTCTATCGTTTTTTTCGAAGAAACAATGTAAAAAACAAGAAACATGAAGCGCCTGACATTTCATTTTGAATATGTAGACAATTCACATCCTGTTTTTGCTTGAAAATTGAATTTGAAATAAAAAAATACAATTGGAAATGTGGACTTTTTTTTGAAAAAATATATATTAACTCCATATAAATGGTATGCCGCTCAATTTTTTCGGAGGCTATGAATGGGAATGAGATTTGTTGCGTCGGTAGGTGCTTTTTCCCTACTTTTCGGCTGTTTTTCGATGTCTTTTGCTGGAACGCGCCAGGTCGAGGGCTTGACTCGTGGTCTTTCTGTGGCGGCGACTTCGTCTGGAGTGGTGGTTGGCTGGCGCTTGCTTGCCTCCGATGACCCGGCCACGGAGTTCAATCTTTATCGCGATGGAACCAAAATAGCGACAATCGGCCCTAACGACCCGACATTCTATGCCGATGCCGAGGGCTCCACAAAGAGCGAATACGCTGTCGCTGCCGTCGTGGGCGGTACCGAACGGAAGCAATCGAAGGCCGAAATCGTATTTACCGATAAAATAAAGGATGTGAACAACGTCCATTTCCCGTACAAGGTTTTAAAACTTGATGTCCCGAAATCACAGAAAATGCCGGACGGCTCCACGTGTACCTACACCCCGAACGACATGAGCGTGGGCGACCTCGATGGCGACGGCCAGCTTGATCTAGTCCTCAAGTGGGACCCGAGCAATGCGCAGGACAACTCGAAGGACGGCTATACGGGCTCGGTCTTTGTCGACGGCATGAAGTTGGACGGCACCCGCCTTTGGAGAATCGACCTCGGCAAGAACATCCGCGCCGGTGCGCACTATACGCAGTTCATGGTCTACGACCTCGATGGCGACGGGATTGCCGAAATCGTGATGAAGACTTCCGACGGCACGGTTGACGGCAAGGGCAAAGTCATTGGCGATGCAAGCAAGGATTACAGGACCTCTGCAGGCCGCATCATGAGCGGGAATGAATTCTTGACCGTGTTCAAGGGGAATACGGGCGAGGAGGTGACCACGATTGATTATTGGCCCAAGATCGATATTTCAAAATCGTGGGGCGATACTTACGGGAACAGGAGTGAACGCTATCTTGCTGCGGTTGCTTACCTCGATGGCGAGCATCCGAGTGTCATCATGAACCGTGGCTACTACACGATGGCCTACCTTGTCGCTTACGATTTCGATGGCAAGAATCTCAAGGAACGCTGGAAGCATACTTCCGACAAGTCCGGCCAGGGGCTTTATGGCGAAGGCAACCACAACCTTTCTGTGGGCGACCTCGATGGCGATGGCAAGGACGAGATTGTCTTTGGCGCGGCTGCCCTCAAGTCCGACGGCACGCTCCTTTACCGCACCGGGTTCGGTCACGGCGACGCCATGCACCTTTCGGACATGGATCCGGACAATCCGGGTCTTGAACTTTACGATGTCCACGAAGACAAACAAAATAAGTATAGCGAAGAATTCCGCGACAAGGACGGCAAAGTTATTTGGGGAACGACCCAGACCGAGGCCGGAAATGTAGACAACGGCCGCGGCATGGCTGCCGATATCGATTCCACGAATCGCGGTTTCGAGATGTGGTCCGGCACCAGCAAGGGCGCCCGCTCCGTCAAGGGGAAGGTCGTCACCACGACGGGCCTTTCGCAGAATTTCCGCATCTACTTTGATGGAGACCTGCAGGACGAACTGATGGACGGCACCGGTAGCCCGACAGTGGAAAATGGCGGCGCCACTGGCGGAAAGATTGACAAGTACAATTCCGGCAAGAAGACTTTGGATCGCCTTTTCAGCTTCTACAATGTAGAAGGCGCTTCGCTCAATAACTGGACCAAGGCGAACCCCTGCCTCGTGGCCGACCTCTTTGGCGACTGGCGCGAGGAATTCATCGTGCGCTCCGCTTCCGACCCTTCGAAGGTCATTATCTTTACGACTCCGTTTACTACGCCTTACCGTGTTTATACGCTGATGCACGATACTCATTACCGCGTCTCGATTGCCTGGCAGAATGTGGCCTACAACCAGCCGCCTCACCTGGGGTATTACTTGCCCGACGCAGTCAAGGATTTGAAAAAGCCGGATGTGACGATAATTGGTGGCGATACGGCCGAAGTCCCGTTGACGGTGCGTCCTGACCTAAATAATATGCGTAAGGCAGACGGCTTTGCCTTTGTCGATGGAGCGCTGCGCGTGAACAAGGCTGGCCTTGCGCGTGTGCGGATTATGGATCTGCAAGGGCGTGAAGTCATGAGCGCCTCCCGGAATGTCAAGGCCGGGGAATTGTCTATGATGTTTGGTCGCGACGTGCTCCCGGAAGGCATTTTTGCCGTGACGGTAGATGTGGACGGGGTTTTCGTCGGAAGGAAAGTCGTTTCGTTTACGAAATAGTATTTTTGAAAAGGGGATGTTTGGCAAATAACCATCAAAAGTCAGGAGAAATTATGGCAAAACATCCTTGTCTTGGTTTTCTTGCGGTTGTGGCTATAGTCCTCGCTCTTCCGCTCCAGTCTTTCGCTCTGCCTCGCCAGATGGAGGCTTTGGACCGAGGGCTTGTTGTCGCGAATGTCGGGAAGTCCGGGATGCTCGTCTCGTGGAGGCTCCTCGGCACCGAAAAATCTGATACGGAATTCAACCTTTACCGTGACGGCACCAAAATTGCCACGATCGGCAAGACGGACGGGACCAACTACTTGGACAAGGATGGGAAGATTACGTCCAAGTACACGGTCTCGGCTGTCGTTGACAGTGCAGAAGGCGAAAAGAAGGCAGCGTCTTTCGTTATGGATTCGACCGTTTCTTCTGGGGGGCAGTCTTTCCCGTACAAGGTGCTGAATGTGGATGCTCCGGCTTGTCCTAAGTCCATGGCTGGAGACACCTGTACTTATTGGGCCAGCGACATGAGTGCCGCCGACCTGGACGGTGATGGCCAATATGAATTGGTCCTGAAATGGGAGCCGTCGAATTTTAATGACCCTGTGAAGAATGGCTTTACCAGCCCGACCTTGATTGACGCCTACAAACTCGATGGGACTAAACTGTGGCGTATCAATATGGGCTGGAATATACGATCGGGCCCGCATTATACGCAGTTCCAGGTCTACGACTACGATGGTGACGGCAAGGCGGAAATGATTGTCAAGACCGCGGACGGTACGATTGATGGAACGGGAAAGGTTTTAGGTGATTCTAGCAAGAAATATCTCGACTCTGCGGGCCGAATCCTCTCTGGTCCGGAATACTTGACGGTGTTTCGCGGAATTGATGGCGCAGAAATCACGACGATTGAGTATCTCCCGTCGCGCGATGCCAGAAAGTTTGGTCCGGCGGATTCCGTTGGCGGGACTACGTGGGGCGACAATTATGGAAACCGTTGTGACCGCTTCCTTGCGGCAACGGCATACCTGGACGGCATCCATCCGAGTGCCATCATTGCTCGTGGCTATTATACAGCGGCCTACGTCGTTGCCTATGATTTTGACGGCAAGGACCTGAAGCAGCGCTGGTTCCACAAGTCCGAAACTCCGGGCGAAGGCCTTTATGCCCAAGGCAACCACAATATTTTCGTGGGCGACCTAGATGGCGATGGCTTTGACGAAATTGTTTATGGTGCTGCGGCTTTGAATCATGATGGAACGGTTCGTTACTCTACCGGCTTTGGTCACGGGGATGCCGGACATCTTGCCGATATTGATCCGGACAATCCGGGGCTTGAATTCTGGAGCGTTCATGAGTATTGGTATCAGACCCCATATATGGATGAACTGCGTGATGCCAATGGTAAGGTCCTTTGGGGAACCTTGCAGGGGGGTATAGATAATGGTCGTGGTTTGGCTGCCGATATTGATTCTACGTACCGTGGACTTGAGATGTGGTCTTCGAAAGGCGGAGCGATTCGTTCGGCGAAAGGAAAATATATTGGCGAGCGCATTTATTATATCCGTGATACCGTTGGTGTATCACATGACACGATTAAGCGACCGGATACTACTTTGTATATCACTCATTATCACTATGAAGATGAAGACACTTTAGATTATCCGATTAATTTCCGCATATACTTCGATGGAGACTTGCAAGATGAATTGCTTGACGGAGCCATTGTGTATAAGCCGAATGTGCCTGGTCAGTCTTTGCCGCACTATTTTGATGGACCCGCGGCGCTTAGGCTTTCTGGATGCAACGGGACCAGAGATACCCCGCTCCTCGTTGCGGATCTCTTTGGAGACTGGCGCGAGGAACTGATTCTTCGCACAGAGAAAGATCCTTCCAAAATCTATATCATCTCTACTCCGGTGACGACTCCGTACCGCCTGTACACGCTGATGCACGATGCAGTTTATAGGACTGCAGTTGCCTGGCAGAATACGGGCTACAATCAGCCCCCGCATACGAGCTACTATCTGCCCGACATGGCCAAGAAGTTGATGCAACCCAGCGTGTATACCGTGGGCGATAGCGCATTTACTGTGTATCCGGATGCAATCCTCACCAAGACTGGCTCTGGGAAAGAAAAGCAGACGGTTACTTTGGGCGAATCGATAAAGTCTTTTGGTTATGATTATTTGTTCTGCACCGGAGTCAAGGTGGAAGGCCTCCCGTCGGGAGTTTCTGCCAAGGTCGATTCCGCAGCGCAGACGGTCAAGATTTCCGGTAAACCGAAAAAGACGGGTACGTTCAAGTTTACGGTGACGACCTTGGGCAGCAAGGCTGCAAATGCAACGGTCAAGGGCGAAATTGTTGTGAAGGAAGCCCCCAAGCCAGATACGTCGAAGACGGATTCCACAAAAACGAATCCGGACAAGAAGGATTCCACAAAAACGAATCCGGACAAGAAGGATTCCACAAAGACGAATCCGGACAAGAAGGATTCTTCCAAGGTGGTTGTGAACGCATCTTCCATTGTGGATGCGGCCATTCCGGATGAAGGCGAAGGCTCGACAGAAAAAGAGTCCAAGGGCTATATTGGAAATGGCTACTTTGACTTCAAGAATTCGAAGTCGAGTTATGGAACATGGTTGGTCAAGTCTGCTAGCGAATCCGCGACGACGATGTCGGTGCGCTACGCTAATGGTGATAGTACCTCCCGTGAAATGAAACTTGTCGTGAACGGCAAAGAAGTCGGGACGGTCGAGATGGGCCCGACGGGTGGCTGGTCTATGTGGAA
Source organism: uncultured Fibrobacter sp. (assembly GCA_946405515.1). Taxonomy (GTDB): domain Bacteria; phylum Fibrobacterota; class Fibrobacteria; order Fibrobacterales; family Fibrobacteraceae; genus Fibrobacter. The sequence goes on from CAMJHM010000053.1 coordinate 8,405, forward strand.
TACGTACGACATAGACATCAAGTTGAAAAAAGGCAAGAACACCATTACGCTCAAGTCGATGTCAAAGACCAGCGGCGCAGATGTGGATGTGTTCTTGTTTGATATTGCCGGTGTGGAACTTTATAAGAGCAATAAAAATTCGGATGCCCTCCCGGTTGTGCAAATTGGTGGAAGTTTCTACTATCGTCCGTTGACGGGTACTCTTTTCACTTCTGTTCCTGGTTTTGTCGAAGTGCTCTTCTACGATGCTACGGGTTCAATGCGAGCCGCAGTTTCTGGTAATGCGTCTGCAGGTGAGAGCGTAATTGCGCTCGAACGGGGCGTGTTGCCGGGTGGAACGTATATCGTGAAGGTGAAGCGCGACGGAAAACTGATGCAGAAATCCCTCTTTGTTAACCCTAGCCCCTAACCACTAACCACTGACCACTCCTTATGACCATCTTGAACAAAATATGTCAAACAGTTGTCTTCGCCTCGATAGTCGTGTCTTCGATTGTCTGGGCGGAGGTGACTATATATATGTGTGGCGATTCCACCATGCAGGATTGGAACGAGGGCTACTACCCCAAGCAGGGGCAGGGCCAGGATTTTCATTTCTGGTTTGACAAGGCGAAGGTCGTAAATCGTGGTCAGGGCGGCATGTCGCTGGGTGGTGGCGGTAAAGACAAGAATGGCGGCACAGCTGTCGGCTACTACGACATGTTCTTCAAGAAGGGCTGTTCCAACGGTAACTGCATTGCGGATAAGTTGCAGGCTGGCGATTACGTGGTTATCCAGTTCGGGATTAACGACATCAATTACAGTACCGAGGATTTTTACAAGTCCAACATGAAAAAGATGGTCGATGATGTTCGTGCCAAGGGGGCGAATCCTATCATCATGAGCCCGATTCGCCGTTGTATCTTCGATTCCCCGACGCAAATCCATAACAGCTATCGTGGCTACCCGGCGCTTAACCAGCAACTAGCCAAAGACTTGAATGTCCCTTTCATCGACATGAGCGAGATGGTGGCGAACTACATGATTTCTGTGGGCGAAAAATATGCCCAGCAGTTTGTTTACAATTTCTCCACAAAGGCGGAATATTCGAATTTGGGGGCCGACCAGTCCGATCAGGTGCATTTGCAGATGAACGGTGCGAACGCTTACGGACGAATCATAACCGAGCAGATGCGCGCCCACTCGGATACGGTCGTGAAAAAGCTCGGCGAGTACATGGCTCCCATGTACCAGGTGGATGTGAAGGTCTCTCCGGAAGGTTCTGCCGAGGCGACATCTATCAGTGCGTATTATCCGCAGGGCATGACTGTTTTGCTCAAGACAATCCCGAAAAATGGAAAAAAATTCCTTGGCTGGTACGACGGCAATGGGAACAAGGTCAGCGGCCAGGCGGTATCGACCGTGAAGTCTCCGTACATCTATACGTTCAAGATGGGGAATGCTTCGACGCAGTACACGGCTGTTTACGAGGGCGGTACTGCCGAGAAGTACACGGGTGACGGTGCCGCACTGACGGCATTCCCGACGACGACTCCTAAGAGCCTCGACGATGTGACTTTTGTCCCGTACACACCTCCCGAAGGGAGTGAAGAGACGACCGTGCCTGTCGACAAGGATATCAAGAGGTTCATCGATGCGAGCAATCCGGACAGCGGTGTCGGTAATACCGAGAACAACTGGACCGGATTTATCGGCGAAGGGTTCTACAACATGGAGAATTCCAACACGTCGTTTGCATCTTACAAGTTGAAGTTCCCGGCAGCGGGCTATGTGACGCTTGCCGTGCGCTATGCGAACGGTGGAAATGCCGACCGTACGTTCAATGCCTATCTGGACCACGATTATTACCTGAAGGCCCCGCCGACCGGTTCCTGGGATACCTGGGACACGGCTTACGTGGTGCTCGACGCGCCGCAGGGCGAGGCGGAACTCAAGTTCATGTCGACGACCTCCGATGGTGCCCCGAATATCGACGCGTTCGGCTTCAGCTTTGCCGGCGTGTGCCGCGTGGGTGATGAATCTTGCGAAGATTCCAGCGATATTACGAAGATTGCGACCCAGGGCGGGGTTGGGCAACCTGCGGTTCGCCTGCGCGGGAACGACCTGGTCCTGGCTGGCAATGGGCCAGCACAGGTAAGCATTTTCGACATGCAGGGTCGAATTGTCGCCCGTGTGATTGTAGGGTCGGGAACGCTGGACTTGGCTTCCACCGTCGGCGCGGCCGGTCTCTACCGTGTTGTCGTGAAACAGGGGAATGTGAAATTTAATGGAATGTATGCAAAGGTGAAATAGGCTCGAGGCTCCAGGCTCGAGGCCTGAGTGCTTGAATCCCTAACCACTAACCACCAATCACTAACCACTTATCATGAATAGAGCTTTTAAATTCTTTCTTTTTGCATTAATTTTCGCTGGGGTCGCGGTGAGTGATTCCACGAGTTTCACTATTCACGTGGCTGGCGATTCGACGGTCCAGACTTACAAGGACTCCGCCTACCCGCAGACGGGTTGGGGGCAGGTCCTCGGGTATTTCTTTGATGGAGCCCGCGTCAAGGTGAACAATGCGGCTCTCGGTGGGCGCAGTTCCAAGAACTTCATCGAAGAAGGCCGCTTGGACGGAATCCTCAAAGCTGCGCAGAAGGGTGATTATCTTTTGGTGCAGTTCGGCCATAACGACCGTGATTACAGCAAGGAAGCCCGTTATGTGCCTCCTGAGGATTTTCCCGGCTACATCCAGAAGTTTGTCGATGAGGGTAAGAAAAAGGGTGTGAATGTCATCCTGGTTTCTCCTATGAACCTGAACGGAAGCCGCAATGTCTTTTCGACGGGGGCCAATAACTACGATGCCCGTGGCATGATGCAAAAGATTGCGACGAACAGCAAGATTCCTTTTGTCGATTTGAACATGAAGGCGTATAACCTGTACAATACGACGTACAAGAATATCCCAGATTACGTGACGCGTTACCTGTACAAAAAGTTGGAGAAGGGCGAATACCCGAATTACCCGGACGGTGTGAACGACGGCACGACGCACTTCCAGGAAATGGGCTCCATGGGCCATGCCCAGCTGATTTGCGAAGAACTCGAGGATAACCTCAAGAACAATACGAACCTCTCCGACGAGGCGAAGGCTGCCCTCACGACGCTTGTCTCCGCAATCAAACCGCGTTATACCATCAAGGTGCAGACGAACCTTTCGGATTACAAAGGCTTGATTACGCAGACGCAGTATTTCCCGGCGGGCGCTCCGATGACGCTCCGCGTGACGCCCAACGGCCAGACGTTCGAAAAGTGGGTCGATGACGATTGCAACGAACTTTCGACCAAGCAAATTTATTACGGCTTCAAGACGAAGGCCCGCGACATTACGTACACGGCGATGTTCAAGGGCGGTTCCGAATGCCAGAAGGTCAATCACGGTGAGGAAGGCTCTAGTGGGGAAAATCCGACTTCTTCAAGCTCAGAAAATCTAGGTTCGTCGGCCTCTATTGATACGGCGCTCTGCTTTACGGGCGTGGCCGATACGGCTTGGCGTTCCCCGATAGACATGTCCAGCCCCGAGGTGAGCGACGGCTCGACCGATAAGGATCACGAAGGCTATACGGGCCAGGGATTCTACAACATTTCGAACACCGCGACGAGCAAGGCTGTTTACAACTTGACTTCCGACCAGTCGGCCTCCAACGCCCGCGTCATGGTGCGTTACGCCTTTGCCGGAACATCTAACCGCGACATGAAAATCACGATTGACAAGGGCACCTACGATGTCGCCTTCCCGCCGACGGGCTCCTGGGACAAGTGGGATACCGTCTATATAGAGGATGTCTGGGTGGATGCTCTGGATTTCCAGATGACGATTGCCTCCACCACAAATGACGGTGGCCCGAATATCGACATGATTGCTTTCGACATCAAGGGCGTGTACCGCACCGGATGCAAGCCAGCAAAGGTGGCGAACGATTCTCAAGAAACGACACATATTGCTCCTGTACGCGAATTTTCTATGAACCCCGCTCCAAAGAAAACTTTCAATGCCCTTGGCCGCAAGGTTCCCGATTCGGATAATGCGCGCCGTCGGCAATTATTTCCCCGTTTTTACTCCCGTTGATTTTTGAACTATGGTCAATCTTTTTGAATATTTGAACTACCGCGAATTTTTGCGCGATGCCTACGAGGAACGTCACAAGGGAGATTGGCGCTTTAGCCACCGTTACATTGCGGAACGTGCCGGTTTCGATGCATCGATGTTCAACAAGATTTTGCAGGGCAAGCGCAATCTGACTGCTCGCCTAGTTTCTGTGTTTGCCGATATTTTTTGTAACGACTCCCGCGAAAAGTCTTACTTTGCCGACATGGTGGCCTTTAACCAGGCCAAGACCCATTCCGAAAGCCGCCAGTACCTTGAAAAACTCGTGGCGACCAAGGAATGTAAGGTCGAAAACGTGGCGAAGGACCAGTTCGAATATTTTGATCACTGGTACCATGCGGTTGTTCGTGAACTCGTGACTTTTTACCCGTACGTGGGCGACGATGCCGCGCTCGGGCTCATGGTGCGCCCGCCGATTACGGCAAGCCAGGTGAAGAGCTCCATTGCATTGCTCGAACGCCTTTCCATGATTCGCAAAGACGAGGCGACAGGTTCTTATGTACAGACTCAGGGGCTGATTTCGAGCGGTTCGGAATCTTACAGCACTGCAGTCAATTCGTACATCCAGCAGAATCTGGACGTGGCGCAGACGGCAATGGACCGTTTTGATAAAGAAGAACGCAACCTTTCGACACTTGCATTTGCCTGCGACGAGACAACGTATAGCGAATTGGTAGAAATGGTTCGCCGTTTCCGCCGTGAGATTCTTGCAAAGGTTGCACAGTGCGAAAAGCCCAATCGCGTGTTCCAGTTGGGGATGCAACTCTTCCCGCTTTCGGATCCGTATCCACCGCCGCAGCGGCGCGGGCGCAAACGCCGGATTCGCGGGCAGGAACTTGCTCAGGCTGCCGACACCGAGAAGGCGGGGGAGGCAACGGACGATGAATAAGGGAATATGGTTTTTGTTGCCCGTGTCGCTCGCGACGGCGTTCCTTGTCTCGTGTTCCAGTAGCGAAGGGCCCGAGACTGCAGGCGGCACGGAAGCCGAGTCTACGATGGCTTTCCGTGTGCGGCTCTCCGATGGGAGTGCCGCAGCGTATGCCCGCGTGCGCGTGCTTCCCGGAGATTTTCTCAGCGATGGGAATTCTCCCGCCGAATGGCAAGAGTCAGATGCGAATGGCTTTATAAAAATGGAGGCAGAGCCAGGTTCTTACACAGTGGAAGCCCGCCATGTCGATGGTTCTTTGGCGACGGGTGCTGTCCAATATGTTGCCCTGGATTCAAAAAATGATGATTCCAAGGTGGATACAATCGAACTGGGTGAACTTTCGTCTATCGAAGGCTTTGTTTTGCTCGGCGAGACATCACCTGTAATCCGTGTTGCCGGCCTTGACCGTTATGTGGTTCCCGACAGTACGGGGCATTTTGTGATTGATTCGCTCCCATCGGGGACTTTTGATGTCCAATTCGGAGACCCGTCAGAAACACATTCCGCCAAGGTTGAGTCGGTTGCCGGGGACACGCTTTATGTGGATTGTTCCGATTCGGCTTCGGGTATCAATGTTATCAAGTCGCAGAAATCGGCTGCAAGCGAATACCCCGGGAAGGATTGGGGCGAACATGATGCCCTGCTTTCTCAAATAGATGGCTATGCTGCCGGCACGCTCGGTGCGGCTGGCGTTACCGATAGCTTGGGCGAAATCTCCAAGGCCAAAGGCGAAATCTGCATCGTGACGACGACGGAAGACTATATCATCGTCGAAGACACTACAGACGTGGATTCTCTGGGCAATGCGGTGACAAAGGCCGAAGTTGCTCCGGGCTCGCTCCGTGAATGTGCTTACAAGGATGGCCCCACATGGGTTCTATTCGAAAAGAGTGGAACCTACAACTTGCGGGCCCCGCTCCGCCTCAAGAAAGACAAGACGATTGACGGTCGCGGCCGTGATATCCGCATTGCAGGCATGGGCGTGTTGACGGACGTTTCGAGTAACCTAATTTTTGAAAATTTGACGTTTACCGCTCCGGCGATAACGGCGCTCGATACAAGTTCGCGCAGGGCGCTTTCTATCCATAACGGGACGCATCATGTGTGGGTGGACCACTGCACCTTCGAAGAATATCCGCTTGTAGAATTCGACGTGAAGCGCGGTTCGCACAATGTGACTGTTTCTTGGTCTCGCTTCGAAAAAGCGCAGACGGGAATCCTGTTCGGGCTCACGGCCGATATCGTGAAGGAACCGGACCAGAAACTCTCCGTGCATCACAGCTATTTTGCAGGGCTGGCCGGAAAGGGAATCCGTGCGCATGGTGGAGAACTCCATGCTTATAACAACTTCTTTGCCGATGTGGACGAAACTGGCATTGAATGTTCCGATTCGGCCAAGTGCTACATCGAAAAGAACATTTTCGATACAGAAAAACCAGTGGAACTTTACACCTTCTACGATGAAGACGGCGCTCCTGTCGATACGAGCGTGGGTTTTGTCCGAATGAAATCAAATTGGCTTGTAGCTGGCGGCGAAGACCTAGAAGGGAATGCCCGTAGTTACAAGCCCGATTACAAGTACGAAATCGATTTGGCCGATGCAGAACTTGCCTTGAAGGTCAAGAAGCAGAGCGGGCCGCGGTAATTAGGCGTTGTACAGGTCTTGCATTACAAGGCCTGCAAGCGTAAATCCGAAAATAGCAGTGGCATGTGCCATGGTGCCGTTTGTGACCACCTTGCGGAATTCGGCAGGGGAGGCTCCGACGGTTGCACCTTCGGTGTTGTTTGCGAGTTCTTCGGCTCCGAGGTTTTTCAGGAGTTCGTCGCTGTAGACGCACTTGACTTTCTTTTGCGTGCGGAGCTTTTTCTTTTTGAACTTGTCGCGGAGGGCGCGGGCGAGCGGGCATCCTTCGACTTTCCAGAATTCGGCGACCTTGATGCGCGTTGGGTCCATCTTCAAGGCGGCTCCCATCGACGAGTAGACTTTGGCGCGGGTCCTGGTGGCATGCACCAATAACTGCATCTTGCTTTCGAGGCTGTCGATGGCATCGATAATCACATTGTATTCGCCGAGTTTGAAGCTATCGTTGTTCGATTCCTGGTAAATATCTTGGATAGCGGTGATTTCTGCACGCGGGTTGATGGCGAGCAGCCTTTCGCGGAGCACTTCTACCTTGGACTGTCCGACTGTCTGTGTGGTGGCCATGAGCTGGCGATTGATGTTAGTGACATTCACCGTGTCCGAATCCACGATGGTCAAGTGCCCGATACCCGAACGGATTAGACTTTCTGCGCACCAGCTGCCCACGCCGCCCACGCCAAACAAGATGATGCGCGTGTCATGGAACTTCTGGAGCATCTCGGACCCCACCAGGAGTCGCGTGCGATTGAAAATATCTTCGTCGTTAAATTCAGGCATGTGCGAAAGATAGATTTATTTCAGGTATTGTTTTATTCTCTAAATATAGCTATATATTTGCTTTAAATAAATAGGATGTTTTTATGTGCAAAACAAAGTTTTCTTATAGTGCTTTTGTTGCAATGGTTGCTTTATGCGGTGCTTCGATGTTCGTTGGCTGTGGCGACGATAACAGTGCATCTGTCATCGATGCACAAACCGAAGTAAGTAGCTCATCTGTAGAAGGAAAAAACGCGGAATCGTCTAGCTCGGTCAAGAATTCGTCCAGTTCTACAGAGAAGAAAAAGTCGTCTTCGTCATCCAAGGAACAAATAAAATCTTCCAGTTCTTCAAAAGAGGAAACCCACGAAGAAAATAGCAGCAGTGAACCGGAGTCAAGCAGTTCTTGTAGCTCGAGTAGTTCCAGTAGCTCTAGCAGTTATGTTGATCCCTATGAAGAACCCTTTGATTTCGATTGGACTATGTCAAGGGATGCTTTTTTGAACCCTGAAATAGAATATGACACTATCGTAGATGGACGAGATGGTCAAGTTTACAAGACGGTAAAGATCGGTAGCCAAACATGGATGGCTCAGAACTTGAATTATGCGGATAGCGCTGAAACTCCGAGCCTTGTAGGGCGTAATTGGTGCTATGATGACAAAAATGCGAGTTGCGATGTGTTGGGACGGCTTTACACATGGGCCGCTGCAATTGATTCGGTGAAACTTGCGAACGATGAAAAAAATCCCCAGCAATGCGGTTATTACACGACCTGTAAGCTCCCGGCTGTTGTGCAGGGAATTTGTCCTGAAGGTTGGCATTTGCCGAGTGCCGATGAATGGAAACAATTGATAGTCTTTGTTGATGATTCGTTGGAGTCGTATAATTGGCAAAACTCTGCCGGCAGAAAACTTATGTCGCAAGCAGGGTGGGTTTGTGAAGATAGGGGGCCGTTCCTGTGCGAAGAAGACTGGATGGGTCTTGATGCAGTGGGCTTTTCTGCGCAACCTTCGGGTTATCATAGCTTTGGAGATTTCTTCCGTGAAGCAGGGGTTTCTACCGGTATGTGGAGTTCTACAGAATTCTTTAAAGAAGAAGCCTCCTTCGCAAGTGTGGGGGCCCATGGCGATCCTTGCGCCCAAGTGCTTAGCACTGGCAAACGATTTGGTCTTTCGGTCCGTTGTGTAAAGAACTAACGTTTTTATATTTGCACCATGACCACAAAGACAATCAAAATACAGTACCTCGACGATTCCATCCCGAAACTCACTTACATTGGCGGCAAGTCCGACTGGATTGACCTTGCCGCGGCAGAGACCGTGACGCTCAAGGCGGGCGAGTTCAAACTCATTCACTTGGGTGTGGCGATGAAGTTGCCCGAGGGCTACGAGGCGCACATTGCCCCGCGCAGTTCCACGTTCAAGAATTTTGGCATTTTACAGGCAAATTCCGTGGGCGTGGTCGATTCCAGCTACTGCGGCGCGAACGACTGGTGGAAAATGCCCGTTTACGCCACCCGCGACGTGACCATCGAGAAGGGGAGCCGCATCGCGCAGTTCCGCATCATGGAAATCCAGCCGACGCTCACCTTCGAAGAAGGCCCGCTTGACGGCGCCGACCGCGGCGGCTTCGGCAGCACGGGGATATAAAGACATTCCCTTTGTAAAAAAATCATTCCCGTAGGAAAATTTTCGGCACAAAATCGTCTTATATAGCAGATGGGGATTACTCCATCTGCCTAGCGGGGGCGTACCCGCATAAAAAGGAATATAAGATGGATGCAAAACGTGTACCCTTTGAAGAACTCCCCATCACTGACCGATTCATGTTCGCCATGGTGTTCAGCCACAAGGAAATTGCCAAGCCCTTCCTTGAAGCGGTTCTCGGCATTAAGATTCACGAAATCAAGGAACCCGAACCGGAAAAGACAGTCGATGTGAGCCCGTTTTACAAGGGAATCCGCTATGATGTCTTTGTAAAGGAAACTGGCCCGGATGGAGAGACTATTCGCAGTTTCGACATTGAAATGCAGATGGAAGACAACAAGGAAATCCCCAAGAGGACTCGCTACTACCAGGCAATGTGCGATAGCGAGTCGCTGAACAAGGGCGAAGTATACTACAACCTAAAGGAACTCTACATTATGTTTCTTTGTCCCGAAGACATTTTCGGGCAGGGGCGTGCAGTGTACAGGTTCATGAATATCGAAGTCGACAATCCGAAAATTGTATTAGGGGACCACTGTTTCAAGAACTTTTATATATTTAACAAGTACCGTGATGTCGCCGAGAAATCGATTCGGGAATACTTGGAGTATTTTGCCACCAAGAAGCCAATCTCTCCGGAAACCGAAAACATCGATCGGTTGGTGAAGTGGTACCAGACGGACAACGAAACGAGGAAGCGCTATATGACTTGGCAACAGGAAATCGACATCGCCGTAGACCAGGAACGCCAGCGTGCTGACGAAGCAGAAAAGCGTGCTGACGCAGAAAAAGCTCGTGCTGACGAAGAAAAGGCTCGTGCTGACAAGTACGAGAAGATGCTTCACGATCTCGGAAAACTGTAGCAAGCTAATATCCAAGAAACTGGGGTTTTAGGGGCTGGGCCCCTAGGTGAGGGGGTAGCGGAAGATACGGCTAGATGGCGGGTCGTGGCCCGCCATGACGACGTAGCTGAAGCGAGGGGGAGGCGTCCCCCCTTTATAGACGAAAGAACGGCTCTTCGAGCCTACAGACTAAAGACGAAAGAAAAAAATGGCGGTTCGCGCAGTATTATTGCGACAATCTCTCGTCTTTCGTCTATCGTCTTTATACTTTCGTTCCACTCAAGTATCAAATGTTAACCTTGGTCAAGCCAAAACAAGTTTTGTCGCGACTCTCGGTTTACGCATTTGTCGTCTAATTCCTATATTTTCATCCGCAAAAATTTTAAACAAGGACCTTATTATGGCAAAGATTGCTATTCTCGGTTACGGTAACCTCGGTCGCGGTGTGGAATG
>CAMJHM010000054.1 GCA_946405515.1 uncultured Fibrobacter sp.
CGTTCCCGAAGAACACGAGCGCTTCTAGCCCGATGGACCAGTGCCCGAGCGAAGTCGACCTCCAGCAGCTGCAGGACATCCACATCTCCGTGCAGATGCCGAAGACAAAATAAGCAGACGAAAGAACGCTCGCAAGCTCGCTACAGACGAGAGACGAGAGAAATGCCCCGCGGAAAAAACGCGGGGTTTTCTTATGTGCGAGCAGTGAGCGATGAGCGATGAGGTTCGAGGCTAGTGAATAAGGATCACGCACTTCGTGCGTCAATATAAGACGGCGAAGCCGTGATATTTCTCACTAGGCCCTAGCCTCTAGATTCTCTAACGGAGATTGCTTCAGGGCTATTCGCCCTGCGAATGACAATTTTTTCTCTCGTCTGTAGCCGCGCAGCGGCGTTCTCTCGTCTCTCGTCTATTCTCCTAACCACCAACCACTTCCTACTGTCTACTTCCTACCCTTCTTATGCCCATACCCGTAGCCATAGCCGTAACGGTAATAGCCATAGCCGTAGTGGCCGGGTTCGTGTTCGCAGTGGTTCATCACGAAGGCGCCCGGTTTCTGCGCATAGCGGTGCAGCTTCTGGACGACTTCCTTGATTTCGCTGATGCTGTGCTTTCCATAATGCAGCACATACAGGCCAAAGTCGACGAGCGGATAAATCAGCTCCGCATCTGTCACCAAATTGAGCGGCGGTGTATCGATGAACACCATATCAAACTTTGAGCGAGCCTCGTCGACGAGTTTCGCCATGTTGTCGCCACGGAGCAGTTCGCACGCGGCCGAGAGGGCCTTGCCTGCGCCGACCATGTACAGGCCCTTCACTGCAGAATGCGGAGCCACAGCCGTATCGAGTGTCGCCTTGCCGCCGAGAATTTCGGCCAGGCCAAAGTCGGACTTGCCGCGCAGCATACCTAGACGCATGTCGGCATCGATCAGCAACACCTTCTTGCCGCTTTCGGCAAATAGCGATGCTAGGTTCAGCGACACGAAGCTCTTTCCGACTCCCGGAATCAAACCGGTAATCATCACGACCTTGTGTTCCATCGAAGCCATAGAAAATTCCAACGCCGTCTGCAGAGAGCGGAACGATTCGCTAACTGGGTCTTCGGGCTTGGTGATGACAAACGGATTCCCGTGCCTCAAGTGGCTGTGGCCCTTCAGGGTGCGGCTGCTGGACTGCGGAATTTTGGCGAGCACGCTCAGCTCTGTCGCACGTTCCACTTCGAGGCTGCTGCGCACACCGTTCTTGAGGATACGCCTGACGAACACGGCGAGAATGCCCAGCATAAGGCAGGCCGCAATGGAGCAGACAAAGATGTTGAACTTTTTCGGCTTGCTCTGGATGGGTTCGATTTGCGCATAGTCGACGACGCGCACGTTCCCGACTTCACCCGCACGCACCACGCGGAGCTGCTGGATGTTGTTGAGCATGTTCGTATAAACTTCGTTGTTGACCGCAACTTCTTCTTGCAAGCGCAAGACTTCTTGCTGCGTAAGCGGCATGGTCTCGGCAGTCTTCTTCAATTTGGAAAGCTCGGCACGCAGGCGATCCTGCTGTTTGACGATGGTGCGCACATTCGGGTGTTCTTCCTTGAACAGGCGCATCAAGGCTTGGCGCTGCTGTTCCAGTTCAAGAATCTGGCGCTGCAGGTCAACTTCCTTTTCGAGGTGCGCCCTAGTTTCACCGGTCATGTCGACAGAACCTATTTTGTAGCGATAATCGGCAAGGATTTTTTCGGCGCTGTCCAGTTTTGCCTTGACTCCAGGCAACTGAGCCTCCAGGAATTCCAAGGTCTTCTGCGCCTCGGCACTACGCATTTCTACGTTCTGCCGCAAGTAAGTTTTTGCAATGGTATTCAAGATAGATGCAGCACGATCTGGGTAGCGGTGACTCAGGCTCACCCCGATAATCCCCGTCTGCTTTCCCCTTTCCGAAACAGAAAGGGAACGCGCGAGTTTCCGAACCGCCATCAGCGGATTGGTCTGGCGGAGCGCAAATTCTTCCCCTTCCGAGGCGCGCATCAGCTTAACGCAAATCACGAGTGTGTCGCCAGCATACGGAGCACGCAGGCGGTCGCCCACCTTGCCTTCGAGCAGTTTGCTGCCTTCGGGTGTATAGACGGCATACGTATTCGCGCTGAGGACTTTGGCAATCCAGCGTTCCGTACGAGCCAAAGCCGGAATATTGAGTTCCTCGATATCCATGCGACCTTCGCGATGGAGAAGGCGGTTCAACTTGCTAATGGGAGTCGCACTATAAGCCAAACGTTCCGCATCGACCACATAGTCCAGAACCATCCGGCTCTTGATCAATTCTATTTCGGCATCGGCAGGACTAGAGACATCCAACAGGGCACCCATTTCGCCCATGGCCTTTGTGGCCTTGTTCCCGCCCTTGACGTTCACTTGCAACAGGGCGTCGCTCGTAAACTGCGGACGGATCCACATACCCACCCCGATACCAATCAGGGCACCCAAAATCATACATGCCAACAAAAACAGTTTGCGGCTCCAAAGAATACCGAATGCTTCAAGCAGCGTAATCGATTCCGTCGGTGTGGGAATCTGCAATTGAGCCAAACTGATCGTCGTGCTCTTCTCGTTTTCAGCCATAGAAATTCCTATTCAGTTTGTTATAAAAATAAAAAAAACGCCGAGGAACAATGGAAATGTTCTTCGACGTTATCCTTAAAGATTTAACTTCCGTCTTTACTCGTTGCTTGTCGGGACCATCTCTACGCGACGGTTAATCTGGCGACCTTCCTTGCTGTTGTTGCTGGCGATGGGCATCGTGTTGCCATAGCCAACAGCACGCAAACGAGATTCTTCCACTCCCCTCTTCACGAGGTAGTCCACAACCGTCTGGGCGCGCCTCTGCGAGAGGTCCATATTGTAATCATCAGTTCCTGTATTATCGGTATGGCCCTGCACCTCAAGGCTTGCAGCCGGGAACTTCTTCATCAAGCGGGCAACATCGTTGAGCGTACCGAAACTTCTCTGCGTGAGCTTAGCAGAATTGGTCTGGAAACGAATACCCTTCTTGAGTTCGTCAAGGTCTTCCTTCTTGTTCAGCGGGCAACCATTGGAGTCAATCACCACACCCGGAAGCGTGTTGGGGCACTTGTCTTTGTTGTCAGGCACGCCATCCTTGTCAAAGTCCGGAATACAGCCATTGCTGTCCACCTCGGCACCAGCCTCGGTATTGGGGCACTTGTCCTTATAGTCGGGCACGCCATCCTTATCATGGTCAGGCGGGCAGCCATCTTCACCAACTTCAATGCCCGGTTTGGTATTGGGGCACTTGTCCACGTTATCCGGCACACCATCGTTATCGAAATCACCCACCTTGGGTTCTTCCTTCTTCGTGGTATCCTTCATGATAATGACAATCGTGTCGCGCTGGGGTTCATGCTTGATGACAATCGTGTCACGGAGCGGACGTTCTTCAGCCTTCTCTTCCGTACCACCGAAGCGGATGGTCAACAATGCGGCACCGGCCCAAAGCGGCGTAGGAGTGTAGCAGAAGGAACCTTCGTGTCCACGTTCACCCGAGAAGTGAATCGTCTTGCCGTTGCAGCCCTTCATTTCTTCCGAGTAATCGAAGTCGAGGTTCTTGAAGGTACGAGCGGCGATATCCAAACCGATGGCGAAATCGACGTTCTTCGTAATGTGGAAGCGCATACCCGGAGTCACAAGCATCGGGTCGTAGAACGGGTCTACGTAGTATTCACCCTTTTCTTGCAAGCGCATTTCACCACTGAATTCAACGAAGAAGTCAACAAACTGAATCGGAACAAGATTCAAACCAGTGCTATACACGAACGTGGTCGCCTCGCCATCCCCGGTAGGGACAACAACACCAGCAGATCCGTTCCAACGCAAGGGGAAGCTCCTCTTAGAGAAGTCCATCGTGAGAGCCAAGCCAGCACCGAAAGCCCAGCTATTGGCAGTCAACGGATGCGTATAGCCATCGCCGTTCAAATACCAAGCGTGCCTCGGACGGACACCGGCCTGAGTTTCACCCGTAGGGGCATAGGCGTCTAACAAGAGGGCGACGCTCCAAATCCTATTTGTGTCGAAGGGGGCGCGGATCTTGGCAAAGATGTCCAAGTCACCACGGCCAATAGCCCACATATTCGCCGAACCGGCAGGACCATCCGGAGCATGGTCATAGTACAGAGGCATGCTCAAACCGAGGTCTACGAAATCCAAAAGACCGAACCCGATGAAGAAGTCACCGGACATAGTCGCCGCCCAGTCCAAGAACGCATGGCGTTTGCCATCCATCTCGTAACCGCCACCACGGGTGAAGGCCCAAGCATCAGAGGCAATGGTACCACCAGTACCAACTACGGTATTCCACTGGCCAAGGGTTTTTGCGTTAATCTGATGTAAACCATCAGATCCCCCGGCCACGATGCCGGAATGGGCAAACGAAAGGCCAGACGCCAATAGCGCACAGCCCAAAACTTTGTTAATTAAACGCACCTTAAAACTCCTTCTGGATTTTCGGTTTTTAAGTCCTATATAAAATAACAAATAAAAAAGCCAAGCAAATTCATTTCAACTGCTGTGGAGCATTTTTTCAAAAAAATTTGTACAAAACACCTGAAAACACAACCATCACCCCTCTAGCAGATTATTTTATGCGGCACCGCGCTTGTCGGCTGCCTCCCGAAGGACCTTTAAAAAGTAAGCAGAATCCCCACTTTTCCAGGCTCTTTCGATAGCCTGGAGTGCAGATCGATCCGTGCTATAATTGGGCTTTTCAACAAGCCCTTGTCGCTGGTTCATGATTCCCCTTCCTGAATCGCAAGTTTTTTGTAATATCAAATATAATACACAAAAAAAAATGCGTCAACTGGAGAGGATTGTCTAAAATTCACCCAAATTAACCCGGGTCACCCTATGCGTCCCCGCATCCCGTACAAAATACATTCCAGCCGGGAAATTGCCCTTTTTAAGCAAAAAACGATAATCAGAGGGGGTAGAACAGCCTAAAGACCGGGTACGACCGAGCCATTTCCCGTTCAAATCGAACACGTCTAAAATAACTTCATCCTTTGCAGAGGCCAATGCCGGAGCCCTCCAGGAAACCGTATGCGAAGAGTCCTCCACAAGTGAATCCTCTGCCAAAGCATACCAAATAGCGCCAGCGAAATCGGCCGTTGCATCGGTCGGAGGTTCTGTGAGGTTGGCCCCGAAATTGACATTGTTCAGCATATCGGTGTTCACCATGCCGTAGAAAACACCCTTGGAAATTTCGGATGTGAAATTGTTTTCGAGGTCGCCACGGAGCTGGGCCGTCCCGCTCAGTTTTTTCCCGTCCACAGGCCACATGACGCCGTGGACCTGCGCCTTCCCCGACACGGTACTATTCGTAATGACACTGAGAGCACCAACACGGGCATCATCCTTAATTGTCCCGCTCACGAGCCAAGCATCTTCTTCGAGGATGGCGTTATCGGCCATGCTGCCACCACTCACAAGCGCACGCCCCCGGACCACAGCCTTCCCGCCAACCGTGCCGCCGTTCACGACGGCAAAATCTTCAATCCGGACATCGCCCGTAACGGTGCCGCCGTTCACGACAGCATCCGGGCCAACATAAACCGAAGCGTCCACCTTGGCCTTGCTGCTGACCCAACCACCGCCATTCGCATGCTTCGCATACCCTTGAGCGCTCCCGCCGGCATAGCCAGCCGGTTTCCAGAAGTTGTCGTTGTAGCCTTCGGGTTTCCCGTTCACCACCTCTATCATGTACGGGTAACGGTAGACGCTGTAATAGAACTGGTCCCAAAGAATCGTCTGCATCTCGGAGGGGGCGGCGGTCACGGCGAGCCAGAGGGCCTTGTCGGAGGCCTTCGTTTCGATGGAGATATTACCCGCCGTATCCAGCATCAGTTCGCTGTAGCGCGGTGTGCCGTCGGAACCTTCGGCCACCAACCCCACGGCCCACTGGCTCGCCGGATCGGGCAAAGCATCCGGTGCATAGTTGCACCACTTGTAATGTTTACCCTTGTACGTGTCCTCGTTGTCGCCAAAACACTTGTAGCCATCCCCCTTCTTGTGCTGGACAATCCCGCGGAACTTGACAGTCACCTTCCCTGCCGAATCAGGGTAAATGCGCACGATGTTGTAACCCCAGCGCTGCGGAGCCCAATAGCTCGGCACAATGTAACGGTCCGGCCCACCCGAGGCAGAATCCATCCTATTCAGCATCGTCACGCGCATGTGCCGTGCCGTATTGGAAGTGTTCCGGCGTGTCGAGAATTCGTAATCCCCCCAAGACTTGCTGTAGAGCTTTTTCTTTTCGGGAGCATACTCGAACGTCGCATTCTTCATCGCAAATTGTCCGAACTCGCGGTTCAAATCTTCCAAAGTCCAACTGTACACCATCATCATCGCGGTAAAGGGAGTCTGCTCCATGCGGCCGTCCTCACCATCGTGGATCGATTCCATCCAGAGGCGGTTCACTTCCTTGGCACCGTCATTGCCGCCACCGAACTTTTCCTTGAGGTGTTCCAAAAACTGCCAGTTGCAGTAGCGGTCGCGTGTGGAGCCATAGTACAGATAAGGGAAGTTGATGAGGTATTCGGAGCAATGGGCGTCCTTCGGGTTGTACTGGTGCGCCATCCAGTTGGCGTGCGACTCGGCAAACCAGCCCGCATGGCTGTTGTTGCCCATCCAACCCGCAACACCTTGCAGGCCGTGCGCAAATTCGTGCGACGTGCCCCAATAATCCTTCAAGGAGCCCACACCAATCCACATGCCGGGCCCGTACTCGCCGTTTAAATCCTTGACATAATCGAGCCCGCCGTAAAGCGACGCCATCACAGCATTTTCAAAAACATAGATGTTGCTCTTGAGTTTCTTGTCTGGGCTTTTGGGGAAAGGCAACATCCATCCAAGAGAATCCGTGTAGAACGAGAAAACCTTCTCCAGTGATTGCAAAACGCCCTGGGCATCCGCTGCAGGAATTGAGACAGTGTTTGTGATTCCATCGTCCGTCTTCGGCTTCTTGCAGACCTCGAAATGATCGGATTCATCGATTAACGAAAAGCCATTACCCGCGCACTGGTTTTCCCACGTTATGGCAAAACCCAGGCATGGCAAAGTCGCCAACAGGAACGGAATAAAAATCTTCATAGGAACTCCTTGCACAACCCATAGGAAAAATATACTCGTAAAACGGCTGCGTCAATATCTACGCAAAACCGGTTCGGAATTTTATAAGGCAAGCTTTTTATTTAGCGGCATCCGGCGCCGGATTTGCCGCATTTTTCTTATGGCGGCCAATATTCTTGAAATCCGGAGTCAGTTTAGCGCAAGCCGAATCCTTCGGCAAGGAGCGGTACAGCACGAGTTCCTTCGTAAAGAACCCCTTGGTCGAGGAGCTGACGGTCCACTTGTTGCCGGCAGCGCAACCACCAAACTGCACCTTGTTCTCGGCGACAAAGCGCGAGCCCGTCACCTTGTACTTGAAATAATCCGTCTGAGCCGTATCGGGAAGTTGCAAAGACTTCGGCCCACCAATATCGTTGTTGCGTGCAAAGTACGTCTTCTGCGCATCCACGTAGCCCGCTGCCCAATCCTGCATATCCTTGAGAGCCGATTCCACGTTAGCCACCTCGTGCATTTCGGAAAAGCCCGAAAGCGCGGCAACAATCACGATTAAAACGACGACTCCTCCAGCCGAACTGGCAATGGCAATTTTAGCCCGACGGGACAGCTGATGAGTTTCGACTTCCACTTCTTCTTCGAGCAGGCCTTCCATCGGTTCGACCGTATCCCACTTGAGCAGGTGCATAGCCACCAAGACATGCACCGCCTGCTTGGGGAACGCCAAGCAAACCAAGGCAAGCAACAAAACGAGTATACCGACAACCAAAAGCACCGTAAGTGCCGTTTCGGCTGTAGGCAACAGGGCATTGACATCCTTGACCATCGCCAAAAGCTGTTTGTCTTCGGCAAAGTTCTTCGCCGCAATCCGGCCCGTAAAGTTGGAATATCGCGCAAGCGCAAGATGAATCGCATCAGTAGCTATTGCAAGAACAGCCGTAAGCACCCTCGACACGAGTACGAAAATCATGCCGATAATGGCAATCATCGCTCCGACAAGGCGGACCGTGCGTATGGGTGTCAATCCGTTCATTTCTTCGCCACCAATTCCTTGGCCAATTTTTTCGCCGTTGTAAAGTCAGCCTTACCCGTACCGAGCTTGGGCACTTTGTCCACAGCAAATGCCGCCGACGGGAGCATAATCGGCGGGAACCCGCTTGCACGCAGTTCCGAAAGCACATCCTTCGGGTCTTTTTCGCCCTGGTAAAGGAGCACAATCTTTTCGCCCTTCGCCGAATCGGGGATAGCCGTCACCACGTAGTCGCAACCTTCGAGCACCGGCGTATCTTGAATTTTCTTTTCCACGGCACCAAGGCTCACCATCTCGCCACCCAGCTTGGCAAAGCGGCTGTAGCGGTCCACAATCGTGAGGAATCCGTCTTCGTCGAGGAAGCCCTTGTCGCCCGTGCGGTAGTAACGCTTGCCATCGATTTGCACCATCACGCTTTGGGTGCGTTCGGGGTCCTTGAGGTAGCCCACCATCACCTGGCAGCCGCCAATCAAGACCATGCCCGCCTCGCCTGTCGGCAGCGGCTTGTTCGTCTCGGGGTCCACAATCAGGAACTGGGAACCAGGGAGCGCCATGCCCACCGTGCCCGGCTTGTTGTTCACCTGCATGGTCATGTAGTCGCTGCGAAGGTTGTTCTCGGTGTTGATGGATGCCACCGGGGCCGTCTCGGTGCAGCCGTACCCTTCGTAAATTTCTTTGCCGAACTTGAGGCGGAACGCAGTCACCAGTTCTGGGCGCAAAGCCTCGGCACCAGCAATAATCAAGCGCACATACTTGAGCGCCATCGGGTGTACGTAACGGCTAATCGTAAACGCACGCAGGAATGTCGGGGTTGCGACAAAGGCAGACACACGGAATTCCGCACAAACTCGCGCCATGGTCTTCACGTCGGTCGGGTCGGCCACCGTCACGATGGGGCAACCTTCGGTGAGGTTCAAAAGCGTCGTCACCGTAAGGCCAAAGCTATGGAACAGCGGGAGTTCCGAGAGCATCACGTCGGCGCGGGTCACGTTGAAAATACAGGCGAGCTGCTGGATGTTGCCCATGAGGTTCCTGTGGCTCAGCATCACACCCTTGGGCGTACCTTCGGAACCGGAACTGAACATGATGGCCGCAATGCTGTCGAGCGACACACGCTTGCGGAAGCAGAACTTGATAAGCCAGCTCGGGGCGAACATGCAGAACACGAGGAAGAACGCAATCTTCGCCTTCGGGATTTCCTTCATGAAATCTTCGGCGTAGAACAAACGCAGTTTATCGCTTGCAATCTTCGAGTAGTCATTCCCGCGGCCTTTCAGTTTCTCGATGAACTGGCGGCTCGTAATCACGGACTTCACATCGGCACGTTCGGCACAGAATTTCACGTTGTCGACCGACGAGGTGTAGTTCAGGTTCACGTTCGTCTTGCCCAAGAGCCAAAGAGCGAGGTTCACAATGACTCCTGCGGGGCTCGGCGGGAGCATGATGCCCACGTTATTCTCGTCGGAACCGAGAATCTTCTTCAGGTGCCTGCTGAACGCGACAACCGCACCCATCAGTTTGTAACCGGAGAAGTGCCCTCCATCGGGATTGTAAATGGCGGGGCCGTTCTTGATATGGCGCTTGTACGTACGGATCCAGCTATCGGCAATCGGGTGAACAAACGAAACGGCATAGCTCCAAGCATCAATCGAAACCTTGCGGACTATGGCGCGGACCTCGTTGGGCGGAGTGGTGGCCGGAATCGGTTCACCGAAAGCAACCGTCACGACGCGTTCAGAAGAAGCGCCGTACATGTCGGAATCGCTGTAGCTGTAGTTACTGCCCCACAGCCCCTGGATGTAGAAGGGCAGCACCTGGGCTTCCGTCCCCTCGACCACCTTCGAGTAGTCGATGGTAAACGGTTCGACGTGCGGAGACTTGGACACCTCGCCCGTCGGGAAGAATACAACCGCGCGGCCTTCCAGCAAAGCCTGGTGGATGCGGTCCATAGCCGATTCCTGATGGCGGGAGTCGTAACGGATGACACCCATGCGCTTGAGCAAAGCGCGCAAGTACCATTTTTCGAAGTGGTCCTTACTCGTTGCGATAGTGAGCGAACGCGGGGATGCCATCTGCACCATGGCCCAGTCGATAAAGCTGTGGTGGTTGCCCACCAAGAGAATCGGGCCGTCGTTCGGGATATTCTGGACACCGAGAACGCGAATCTGGTACTTGTTAAAGACAAGGCGCAAGATAGAGCGAATCAAAGCCTGCGGCAAATTAGAAATGGCCCAGATAAACACGCCAATCGAAATAACGGCAAGACCGATAAAGTAAAGCTGCGGAGGAATCGCCGTATAGTGGCGCATCCAGGAGAACAGGAACAGGAACGCGACCAGCACGACCGCCTGGATCAAATTAGCAAGCGCAAGGACCCAGCCCGAATTGTTCGGACGCGTATTGTACTGGAGCAAGGCGTTCACCGGCACAAGGAACATGCCACCGCAGAAACCGATAAGCGTGTACAAGATAGCGAGCGGAACCGGATGCACGAGGAACGGGACGAGGAACATGCAGACAGAGACAAAAATCATGCCCAGAGGAATGAACCCGGTCTCAATGAAGTCCTTGGATTTCTGCGCCGCAAAGATGGAGCCAAGCATGAGACCGACCATCGCGAACGGCAGCATGTTCTGGATCATGTTGACATCGTTCGAACCGGAAAGGTCCTGGAACATGAGCACGAACACCTGAGCCATAGCCCAGAACATCGCGAGGGCGATAATCGAGGCCCTGAGCGTGGAATGACGCCAGCCGATGCCGAACTTGCGGCGGGACTTGTAGAAGTTCAGGTTCAGGTTCTCGTAACGGACCTTGGGGACAAGGAAACTTGCGACGGTACCCAAGACGCTGATACCCGTCAGGATCCACGGGATAACCACCGACCGCGAAATAATCACCCCGACCGCCTCGTAAGACGCGCTTTCGTTGAGCTCGACAAGGTTAACGGCGACAATGGCAAGGCCCGAGGCGCAGATGATGCTTATGAGCGAGAAAATCTGGAGAAACGCGTTCGAGTAGCTCAAGTTGCGGATGCCGAACATCTCCTTGAGGATGGTGTACTTGGCAACGCTGTGGACGGCAAAGCCAGACGAAAGACCAATAGAAAGCCAGAAGGCAACTCTCGGGCACCCGCAAGTCACAAGGACGGACATTGCAATGACAAAAGCCGTCATGAACAGTGCAGACCAAGCCAGGACCTTGTTCTTCGAGAACTTATTGGCCAAGAACCCGGCTGGGAAGAACATCAGCACGTAAGGGGCGATAAAGAATATCTGAAGCATGAAGCTCTGCCAAATCTGGCCACTTTCCCCAGCAGTGAACGACCCCGACAGGATTTTCTGTGCATAGATAAATACGCCCATCTGCACAAAAGTCATGGCAAGGATGGAGAGGAAATACCTACACGAGCCCTTAATTTTCCACATATTCGAGTCCTTATGAATAATGGAGATAAAGATATAAATATAAAGGGGGCAAATCGGGCTTGGATGTTTTAAATAATATCAGAGGCCTTTGGAGGGTTCATTAAAGCCTCGATTTCACCTACCGATTTGGGTATCCGGCTAGAAAGGTTCACATGGCCGGTCTCGGTAATGAGCAAGTCATCCTCGATGCGGATGCCGATTTTTTCGTTATACCGCTTGCCCCCGATGGTCGCCGAGAACGTCCCGTAAAGGCCAGGTTCGCACGAAATCATCATGCCCGGTTCAAGCACCGTCGTAAGCGAACGGCTCCCCGGATCCCCTTCGTGGATTTGCTCCCCGATAAAATGGCTCACTCCATGCGGACGGCGGTCGTACAGCAGTTCGTAAGTGCCTTGAGCCCCCTTCACCAGGCGGGTTTCGAGTTCTTCCATAATGTAGTCCCACGGGATTTGCCCAATTTCCTTGAGGGACACCCCAGGGCGCACCGCACGGCGGTAAACTGCGGCAGAATCCAGGACAATTTCGTACAACATTTTTTGCAAAGGATTGAACTTGCCGTTCACGGGAATAGTGCGCGAGATGTCGCTGTGGAGCGTCCCTACGCGGGTTCCGAAATCGAGCAGCACCAGGCTCCCCTTCTTGAGCGGTTCGTCCTTTTTCACGTAATGCAGGCAGCAGGCGTTCTCGCCCGAAGCGACAATGGTCGGGAATGCCAAATCCCCATCGCCACCGAGGAGCAGTTGGTGGTCGAGGAACAGGCCCAAATCACGCTCGCCCTTGAACGTGGGCATCGCCATCAACAGTTTGCGGAAAGCCTTGTCCGTGGCCACCTGCGCGCGCTTTGCTTCATCGATGCGCTGGGCATCCAGCGGGAGCCTCAGTTCCCAATGCAAATCGGCAACACTCCGCACAGCAACCCTATGTGGCCGCAAGGCTCGTTCCACTTTTTGTTTGAACTTCCAGTTGTGGTCGCCCTGGAATTTATCATGAAAAAACGCATAAACAAACGACTTCGAACCTTTCTTCTTCACAAGAGATTCAAGGGTCTCGTAGAACTTATCGGCTGGCCGAACATCCTTGAACCCCGTCAGTTGCGCGGCCTCGGAATCCCCATCCAGGTAGCCAATCCGCTTGCCCACCCAAAATTCCTTGAACGGGTCTTTTTTCGGGACGAACAGGATTTCGGACTTGGATGCGGGGTCGAGCAGCAAAAAACATCCTGCTTGGTTCACACCCGTCAAAAAGAGAAACGCCGGTTCTTGAATAAACTTAGTCCAAGTGGAAGTGAAGGCTTCCTCGCACCCTGGGTCCACGGGCATACCCGCAAAAGCGCACACGGAGTCCAGTTTTTCCATCAAGGCCATGCGTCGGGCATGGTAAATTTCCCTGGAATCATGTTTACAAGAAGATACAAATACCTGAGAATAGGCTTTCGCCAAAGAAAAATCCTTTTGCATAGGTAAAAATTTATGTTTTTTACAATTAATTGCCTTTTAACAATATATATTTAAGCTACCACAGACTAGAATGGAGCCTGAATAATGATTTTAAAGAATTGGAAACTCATCCTCGCTGCCCTCAGCCTTGCCATGTTCACTGCTTGCGCCGGTTCCTCCGGTGGTAGCGACGATAGCGGTGACGACGAATACTCCTACGAAGACGACGGCAGCGGCAACACCGTAAAGAAGAAAAAAGCGCCCGTGAAGGTCGACAAGGACGAACTCAAGGATTCCGAAAAGGAAGCCATGGCCCTCACTGAAGAGAACCACAAGCTCCGCAAGGAAATCTTCGACGCCAAGAATAAGCTCGGTTTGCCCACCGGTCAAGGGAGCGACGACGCTTCTGCCGGTGAATGATTAACGAAGAGCATTACCATATTTCCGACGACCTGAAACGCATTGTTTCAGGCGAGAACGAGACGGTTTTCCGGTTATTGGAGAGCCGTTTTTCTGTTGAGATACAAACGCGACTCCCGGGGCTCCGTATCAAGCCCCGTAAGGGGGCCGACATGGAGGGAGTACTCTCCGTGCTGGACCAGCTCAAGATGTCGGCAAGGCATGGCGACGGCATGACAGCAAAGCAACTCGACCGCATCCTTGGCCCGACCGTCGAGCCGTCCGGCAAGTCCATCCCCGACGCCCCCATCTTCCGCAACCGGTTCGGCATCGCCATCTCGGCAAAGACCCCCTCGCAAGTGGAACTGGTCGAAGCCGTCGAAAAGAACGACGTCATTTTCGCCAAAGGCCCTGCAGGGACCGGCAAGACATTCCTCGCCGTAACGCTTGCCGTCGCAAGCCTCGAGCGCCACGAAGCCGAAAAGATTTGCCTTGTCCGACCGGCAGTCGAAGCCGGAGAATCGCTCGGATTTTTGCCCGGCGACCTCAAGGAAAAAATCGCGCCGTACCTGCGCCCGATTCACGACAGCCTTTCTGAACTCCTCCCCGCCGAGAAGCTCCGCCGGTACGAAGAATCCGGAGCTATCGAAGTGGCCCCCCTCGCCTACATGCGCGGACGCACGCTAAAAAGGGCCTTCATCATCCTCGACGAAGCGCAAAACACGACAATTGCGCAGATGAAAATGTTTCTCACGCGCCTGGGCCCCCATAGTAAAGCTATCATTACAGGAGATGCCACACAGGTGGACCTCGCCGCAGGTCAGGTTTCCGGTCTGGAGCACGCCATGAAAATCCTGAAAGGGATTCCCGGAATCGCGCAAGTGCAGTTCACGGCAACCGACATCCTGCGTCACCACCTGGTCAAGGACATCCTGCACGCCTACGCCGAAAAGGAAAAAAAGAAATGAAGAAGAAACAGATGAAGCTCCACCTCTTTATCGGATGGCTACTCATACTAGGCATCGCCTTCTTGCTTTTCCCAGACAAGAACGTAGCCGTGCAAGCCGAACGCCCGCACTTGGGGCAGCTCAGCACCCGCACCATCGTTGCCCCCATCAACTTCGAGGTTCCCAAGACCGAACAAGAAATTGAGCAGGAACGCAACCGCGCCGCCGAAAAGATCAACGCCATCTTCGAGTTCAACACCGACGAAAGCAACCGCATCTACGACGACCTGAAGCAGTACCTCTCCAAGCTCGCCTCGTACGGCGCGCTCCAGTCCCAAATCAACTCGGCCGACGACGAAGAATCGCCCATCCAGCCCAAGGTGCAACAGGCCTCCCGCCTTTACGAAACACTCAAGTCCCGCCTTTCCCCTTCGGCCATCAAGCAACTGAGCGTCAACTCCAAGGCAAGGGATTCCCTGCTTTCGAAATTCAGCAAGATGCTGCAAAAGGGAGTCTCTAACACGTACATCGCCAGTTCCGAAACGGCAGTACAGCTTTACCGCGATACATACAACGTCCAGGAACTCAAGTTCATCATTTACAACAAACCGAACGTCGCGCTCATCAAGGACAACCAGGAATTGACGCTCGAAGTCAGTTCCATACAACCGGTCCAGCGCAGCATCGACGAAACCTTTGCAGAACTGCAACTCAGTTTTCCCAACGACCAAGGTATCTTGAGCGCCTTCTACGAAGCGCTGTACGTATTCACACTGCCCAACGTATTCTACCTCGACAAAGAGACGATGGCCCGCAAGCAGCAGGCCCGCGACAAGGTGACCC
Organism: uncultured Fibrobacter sp.; assembly: GCA_946405515.1. Lineage (GTDB taxonomy): Bacteria > Fibrobacterota > Fibrobacteria > Fibrobacterales > Fibrobacteraceae > Fibrobacter. The sequence goes on from CAMJHM010000054.1 coordinate 15,204, forward strand.
GCATCAAGGGTATGATTCCGCGCGGCATGGAAATCGTGACGCAAGGTTCTCCCGTCACCAAGGAAATTCTCGAAAGGATCGACGCGCTGCAACTCGCCCAGAAAAAAGAAGAGAACTCGAGAGTGCTGACCGCACCGTACGGGCACTTCCTCATGTTCCTCATCGTCATCACGGCGTTCTACCTGTTCATGCTCGTGGTCTCGACGCACTCGATGTTCAGGACCCCGAGGCAATTGTGGAGTTTGTCTGTACTCGTCGCATTGCAGCTGTTCGCCTTCTGGGGTGGAAAGTACCTCACGGACTTCCTGAGCCAGACCCCCGAACTCGCCTCCTTCTCCGAGAAGGTGGACTTCATGTGGCTGTACCCGTTCGCCTTCACGCCAGTCATCGCGACCGTGCTCTACGACAGGCGCCTGAGCACAGGCTTCTGCGTATTCTCAGCATTCACGTTCGGCATTCTCAACGGATACGACCTCGCAGCGACCATCGCCGTCATCGTAGTGCTCTTCACCACGACACAACCGCTGACCCGCATGCGCTACCGCGTACAGTTCTTGTGGGGAATTTTCGCCGGCATCGGTTCTTTGGCCGTCGCCATCACGATTATGTTCCTGCTGCGTAACCGCATGGAATTCGCCCCGTTCTACCAGACGCTCATCGCCGCAAGCGTAAACGTCATCGCCTGTACGGCAATCGCATCCGTGCTCTTTATGCACTTGATTGAACGCATCCACGGCATCACGACCGTGCTTACGCTCATGGAAATGTCCGACTTCAACAGGCCGGCCCTCAAGCGTATCTCGGAACTCGCTCCCGGCACGTTCCACCACAGCATCCAGGTTTCGAACCTCGCCGAGAAGGTTGCCGACAGCATCGGTGCCAACTCGCTCCTGGTCCGCGTCATGGCGCTCTACCACGACCTCGGTAAGACGATGCGCCCGGAATACTTCACCGAGAACCAGAAGCAGGGCGTGAACCCGCACAACTCGCTCGACCCGTACCAGTCCGTCAAGATTATCACGGGACACGTGGAGCACGGCGCCATTCTCGCGAAGGAATACAAGATTCCGGACCTCGTTGCCGCAGGCATCACCGAGCACCACGGTACGACCATCATCCAGTATTTCTACCACAAGGCCCTCGAAGAGACGACCGATACCGACAAGGTCGTCAAGGAAGAAGATTTCCGTTACAAGGGCCCGAAGCCGCAGAGCAAGGAAACCGCTATCCTCATGCTCGCCGACATCATCGAAGCCACCAGCCGTTCCATGACAGACACCTCCCCCGAAAGTCTGGAAGAAATGATCCACAAGACAATCCAGGGCCGCTTCATGGAAGGCCAGTTCAACGAAAGCGACCTTTCCATCAAGGAACTGTTCAAGCTGGAGAAGGCATTCCTGCACAGCCTCGACGGGACGTATCACACGCGAGTGAAGTATCCGGGACAAAGATAGACGAGAGGACGCCGCTACGCGGCTACAGACGAGAGACGAGAGAGGTGGGTTTGTCATTCACAGGCGCATGACTTACCGGCTCAGCCATGCCGAAACGCAAGCGTTTTGGCACGGCATTCGCCTTGGTTGTCATTGCGAAGGGCGTAGCCCTGAAGCAATCTCCATCAGAGAATCTAGAGACTAGAATCTAGAGGCTAGGGAGAAATATCACGGCTTCGCCGTTTTATATTGACGCACGATGTGCGTGATTCTTGTTCACTAACCTCTAGCCTCTAGTCTCTCACCTCTAGCCTAAGTCCAATTATTTCGTCAAAAAAACGAAGAATCGGTTGACAACACCCATAAACTTTGTATATTTGGCTCTGTAACTTTGAGAACGAATAGAAGGTTATCGGATGAATAAAAAGAATCTCATTCTTATTGCTGTCGGTGTCCTGATGCTCGTCATCGGTTTTATCTGTCTCGCCTCCGGCCCGGCAGACAATCCGGTCTCGCTCACGGTTGCGCCTCTTATCCTCTCGCTTGCCTATGTGGTGATTATCCCCATCGCAATCCTCTGGAGCGGCAAGAAAGAAGAAAAGAAGTAACAAATCCGGGCGATTAGCTCAGTTGGTTCAGAGCGTCTGCCTTACAAGCAGAATGTCAGCGGTTCGAATCCGTTATCGTCCACTACCGAAAATCGGAAACGATTTGGGGTGGTAGCTCAATTTTGGTTAGAGCACCGGCCTGTCACGCCGGAGGTTGCGAGTTCAAGCCTCGTCTATCCCGCGAAAAAGCCCTCTCGAAAGAGAGGGTTTTTCGTTTTTGCAAAGCATGATTTTCAATAAAAAAAGACGAATTAAATTCCAAATACCCTTGACAGGATTCAAAACAATTAATATATTTGGCAAACCACTGGGGTGGTAGCTCAATTTTGGTTAGAGCACCGGCCTGTCACGCCGGAGGTTGCGAGTTCAAGCCTCGTCTATCCCGCGAAAAAGCCCTCTCGAAAGAGAGGGCTTTTCGTTTTCAAACCATCAAAGATTCATTACCAAAATTCAACACCCAAGCCCAACGCAAGGGTATGGCGCACAGCGAACACATCTTTTCCTTCATTGATCCTTTCGTCCTGGAACGAATCCATTTGCATCATATACTTGAAACGGAGATTGAAGGCAAACGATCCACGCCCGACACGAGATGGACGTGTTGCAAAAAAGCGGAAGTCCAGGTTATTCCCAAGGATAAAATCATAAGGGATATCTTCGACATAACTATAATTCGTCAATCCCCCACCAATAAAGGGTTCTACCCGAATATATCGAGAATCGAACACGGTAAAACCTAGAGTTACCCCAAACGATTCATCCTCATTGGTTGTCGCATCATTGTTTTTCGGTTCAGTAATCAGGCCAAAGCCCCAAAAGCCATTCAAACTCACTCGCGAATAGCGGATCGTTACATCAGCCAAAAAAGTTATTCCCATCTTGTCGTTCAGATAATCCGTCGCCTCGCCTTTCAAAAAGCCCCGCCATTTGTACACATGCAGTCCAAAACCGCCTGTATAATATTTGTGTGCAAACGGATCTTTGTTGAAATCACGAAGAGGCTCTATTA
>CAMJHM010000055.1 GCA_946405515.1 uncultured Fibrobacter sp.
ACTTGGGAATCTCGACAAGCGTGATGGTCTGCTTCTTGTAAAATTCCTCGTTTTCTTGATTTTTCAGACGCACATGATGCCGATAGTTGCTCGATTCGGGAAATCCGCTGAACATCTGGAGGCTCACGAGGTTCAAGTTACGGAGTTTGTAATCGTCGCCCTTGATACGACTCGCCACAGTATGCTTCGCGGTATAGAACACAAGACGGTCACTGTAAGTTCCGTCGTCTACATGTTGCACCTCAAGGACGATGCGATCCATGCCTTGGTCCATCGCCACGATGTCTGAGATAATCTCCTTGCTGAATGCCCCGGGCACGGCAGGATTCACGAAGGCGAGACGCTCTATACAATCGCTACCGCAGAGGTTGAGTACCGCATTCAGGAAGTCTACGGTCATCCTCTCGTTCTCAGGGTTGCCGAAAATCAATTTGAAGATGGAGTCGTTGTAGATGTAGACGAACTTATACTTCTCTCGATACCTTGCAATACAGGCGGAGACATCGCCACCGACCTTGTGAGTCTCATTGATGTCAACAAGCATTGCCGCATACTCTTTTTTTGTCATTGTGGAGTCCTATTTGCGGGAACGCGCCCGCTGCGCAAACGGAATTTGCTTCCGCCTGTACTATAAGACGTTCTAAATGACGATTTTATCCTCAAAAAAATTTTCACAAAACAGCAAACGGGCCGGGCAAAACCGGTCCGTTGTCATTATGCAACCTGTTAGGGGGATTGTGCATCCAAATCTGCAAAAACCACGATATTTCTTTTTATCTTTGATTTTGCCTTATGAAAAAGTTACTGAAATTTGTCATCGTTCTCGCTGTTCTTGCGGCTATAGCCTTCGGAGTGAAAACTTTCTTCTTTGACTCCAAAGCCGAAACTGTGGCAGGCCCGCTCGTAAGCACCAAGGTCTCTCTTGAAACTATCGCCACAACAATCTCGGCGACGGGTACGCTCGAGCCGGTAGACCAGGTGGAAGTCGGCACACAGGTATCCGGCGACATCAGCAAGATTTACGTGGACTTCAATTCCAAGGTCGAGAAGGGGCAAGTCATCGCGGAACTCGACAAGTCCAAACTCAAGGCAACGCTCACGCAGGCCGAAATCGCCTACAAGTCCGCCCAAGCAGATTTCAAGTTCAAGGAATCCACCTACAACCGCGTGAAAAAACTTTCCGAAAGCAATTCCGCAAGCGCCGTAGAACTCGAGACGGCCGAATACAACATGACCTCGGCCAAGCTCGCACTCGAAAGGAGCGAGAACGAGGTGAACCAGGCAAAACTCAACCTGAGCTATGCAACAATCAAGAGCCCGATCAGCGGTGTGGTGCTGAAGCGCGCGGTAGAAGTGGGCCAGACGGTGGCCGCTTCCATGAGCACGCCAACGTTATTCGTAATTGCGAAGGACCTGAGCCTGATGAAGGTCATGGCCGATGTGGACGAAGCCGATATCGGGCAGGTCAAGGCTGGCCAGCGTGTAGAATTCACGGTGGACGCATTCCAAAACGACAAGTTCAGCGGCACCGTGCAAGAAGTCCGCCTGAGCCCGACAACAACAAGCAACGTGGTGACCTATACGGTCGTGATCTCAGCCGAGAACCCCGAGCAAAAACTCCTCCCCGGCATGACGGCGACCTGCACTATCGTGACTCAAGAAATCAAGGACGCCGTGGCAATCCCGGTAAAGGCGCTTAAGTTCACGCCCGCCGACGGCACTCCGATGGCAGAACCTCCCAAGGGCATGCGCCCGCCGCACCCCGAAGGCGACATGAAGGGCCCTCCCCCAGGAAAGTTCGGCCCGCCCAAATCTTTCAAGAAGCGCCCCGATGGCAAGAAACCGAGCGGCAACCTCGTATGGATCAATATCGACGGCAAGGCCGCCCCGCGCCCGGTCAAAATCGGCATCAGCGATGGCGTGAACGTACAGATTCTCAAGGGTTTGTCCGTCGGCGATTCTGTCGTAACAAGCCAAGAAACGCTCGGCACTGCAAAATCCGAAAAATCTGGTGCATCTAGCCCCTTCATGCCTGGCCCACCGGGCAAAAAGAAGAAATAAGCCCCCGCCGGGAAAAATTCCGCTTTAGGAATATATATTATAGTAGGCGGCACCTGTCGCCTACTATAAGGAGTGTCCATGAAATCCCCTATTCCTAGCGCGGTTCTTTTAACCCTTGCCGGTATGGCATTCGCCATTCCCAAGCACGGTTTTGATTTCGTTGTCGGAGTCGACGGGGATTTCAAGGCAGCCAAAGCCGCAGCGTCTGCAACAAAGGCAAGCGAAGGTTCGCATTTCATCATCTTCTTCCCCAACGGCGAATACAACCTCGGCACGCTCACCGGCGATGCCAACCAACTCACGAAATTCAACACCTCGCACGTTTCGTTCATCGGCGAAAGCACCGAGGGCGTAACGCTCTTCAATAGTTCCATCGAAGAGAGCATCAGCAAGACGGCTACGCTCCAGTTCAACACGGCCGACGACATCTACATGCAAGACTTGACCGTACACAACAAGAGCACCACATGTAGCGAGAACGCCTGCCGCCACGTGACCATACAACAGGTCGGCGACAAGTATGTGTACAAGCGCGTGCGGCTCATTAGCGGGCAAGACACCTACTACACCAACAAGGGTGGCCGCACCTACTGGGACGAGGGCGAAATCCGCGGCACGGTGGACTTCATCTGCGGTGACGGTGACGTGTTCTTCGAGGGCACCAAGCTCGTACCCACGCGCAGCAAGGCAGTCATCACCGCAGCAAAGACCACCACCGAATGGGGCTACGTGTTCGACAACGCAGTCATCGAGGGTTCGTTCAACGACTACTTTTTAGGCCGCTCCTGGAACCATGCGAAAACAGTCTTCTTGAACACGCACATGAATTCCACGCCAGATGCCTCAGGCTGGCAGAACCCGATCAATGAGGTTCCGCTGGTCGCGGCAGAATACAACAGCCTAGGCAAAGACGGAAAACCGATGGACCTCAGTAACCGCCGCCGCGCCTACACCGACAAGAACGGAGGCTCGGCCAACCTGAACCCAGTGCTGAGCGAATCGGAAGCGGCCAAATACACGCGCGCAAACGTCTTGGGCGGCACGGACTCCTGGGCACCGGAAAAACTGACCAAACAAGTCGACGCTCCTGAAATTTCGCAAAGCGGCAAGGCCGTCAAATGGAGAGACAACGAAGACGCCCTCTGCTGGGCGGTGTTCGTGAATGGCAAGTACTATTCCAACACGACAAGCAACAGCGTCAAGCTCGACAACATTGCCGAAGGTTCCAAAATCTATGTGCGAGCAGCCAATTCCATGGGCGGCCTCGGGGCCAAGTCGAACGAAATCGTCACAGTCGCAGCGGCCGACACGAGCATCGCCGACAGCACGACCACCGACAGTATCCCGCCTGTACCCGGTGACTCCACCTCCACTCCAGGCGACTCCACCACACCTGTTGATTCCGTCACCGTCCCGAACGATTCAACAACCTCCCCCGGCGACACGAGCAACACGCGGATAGAAAGGAAGTATTACGCAGACCAGCCTCGCAGGTCCCAGTACCTGTACACTGCCAAAGGGCAGCGCATCCACAAGGGACGCGGCAAGGTCATGCGAGCACTGTTCGGGAAGGATTAGGAAAAGTCCGGTCAAACCAGGCATGACCGACAGGCATAAAAAAAAGGATTCCCGCTGTGGGAATCCCTCGTAATTTCTGAAGATTGCGATTACTGAACGCCGCAGGTAGCGGGAACAGAAAGATCAAACAGGAGGGTAGCGCCCTTCTTGAGGGTTCCTGCCGCCATACTCACAGTAACGTAGTCGGCGCCCGAAATCGCCATGCTATTAACCGTTCCGGAAATCTTTCCGTCAGGAGAATCTGTACGGGCCACCTGGCAGAACACCTGATTATTGTAGGCATCCACTTCCAGAGAGACATTCGTCTTGCCTGCCGGAATTTTAATAGCACCATCACCCTGCGTTTTCTTGATGACGTAGTCCGGATTATTGGAGTCAATGGCTACAACTTCCGCACAAGTCACGGTCATCATGCCGTTATCGCTGTTCTTGATAGTGACTGTCGGAGTGTAGGTGCCCTTAGCATTCAGGATTCCACCTGCAGAAGCACCACCAGACAAGCCGTCGCTCCAATCGTAAACGAAGGTAGCATCGGACGACTTACAACCACCAACAGTCCAAGTCACGGAAGCTCCGGTAGCAATGTCAACCTGCTTTACGCTCGGAGTGCAAGCACAACCCGTAATTGCGGCGCCAGTCACATTGAGCTCAGAACACTTGATCGTATTGGTTTGACCATTGCTACTGACAGTAACCGTGGCATTCTTGACACCGGAAGTCGCATAAGAAACAAATACAGACTGGAAGGATGTGCCCTGACCACTTTTCGTTGCCGGGTCTCCACCGCCATCGAAGGTCCAGCTAAAGGTTCCCTTCGTGAGGGCGGATACGCCACCAGGGACCTTTTTCTGATCCAAGCTGACCTTCCACTGCACAGACTTACCCTTCTCGATAGCACCATTCGCTACGTTGGGAGCGCAAGTGCCCCAAGCATTCGGGTCAGCAGCCGGAGGGGCAGAACTGGAAGAAGCGGGGGTCGAATGAGACGTCGGCTTAATAACCGTCGACGATGTGGGGTTCTGAGTCTGGGACGGTGTAGAAACCGGATTGACGGTGCCCGAGCTATTCGGGTTCTGTTGCTGACTCTGCGAACTATTATTGATGGGATTTGTGTAGGGGTTTGCAGCAGACTGCGCAACAGCTGAACTAGACGAACCTGTTGCATCCATAGGCCCAGGCTGGGAATCCTTCATGCACTGCTCGTAATTTTCGAATTGGCTACAATACGCAGACACGGCTTGCTGAACAATACCATCTATAGTTGTAGGGTCATCGTCCAATGAATACTGGAACAAAGTATCGTCACGATCGATCTTAACTATATCACCACTTCCACATGCCCAAAAGAGGCCTGCAAAACCAGCCGAAGCTAGCCCAAAAATCAGTTTTTTATTCATATTAAACCTCATGCCTGAAAGATAACTAATTCTTCGGGAATGTAGGTATATGTAACCCTTTTTTTGCGATAGTAATCACACAAAAGTGACTAAATATCACAAAAAGGGGTGAGAAATTACCAACCGAGCATGCACTCTGCCGCCACAGAAAGGGTCACCTTCATCGGCGTCATCCCGGTTGTACTCGAGATGGGGATGCCAATCGGCACATAGTAGTCCGTCATGGTCTTGTTATTGATGGTGACCGTCAAGAGCCCACCGGTCGGAACCTGGCAACTGAAGGTACAATTCCCGCCATCATTGTTATGCCAACCGGGTTGCATATTGAAGTAAACCGTAGATTCGCCAGCCGGCATCGCAATCTTGGTATTCTGTGCCTTGAACTCGAATTCCGGATGGTCGGAGTCAATGGTTTTAACCGGATCGCAGGATACCGTGAGGACCCCGTTATCCGAATTCCGAACAGTGACTTCCGGTGCATAAACAATCTTTTCGTCCAAGGTCTTCGTAGCCGAAGCCCCATCGCCGGTCAAGCCCTCTTCCCATTCGTAAGAGAACGTCTTGTCTTCGGAGGTACACTTGCTCACGGTCCACTTCACGAGAGTCGCACCAGAAGCAACGGATTCCTTGGCAACGTCGACTTCTTTCTTGTCCGGGACGCATTCGCAACCGCTAATCGGGTACCCCAAGACCTCGACAGAATCGCATTCCACCTTTTGGGATTGGCCGTTGTAGGTCATGGTCGTGCGAGCAGCAAACTTGCCAGAGGCATCATAAGTAACGGCAGCAGAGGTCAGGCCGGACGATCCCGTTCCCGCATAGGTGGACGGTTCTGCGTCGTCAAATTCCCATGCGAAAGAAGAATTCATCATGGCTCGGACATTACCGCCAAACAAGGAGCTGTTCATGGAGAACTGCCACTTCAGAGGGACTCCCCTAGAACCCGGTTTACCCGAATTTGCCTTGCAAGTTCCCCAAGGGACATCTTCCGGAAGTCTGGCCAAATTGGGGTTCACGGCAGCCGAAGAAGAAGACTTGACCTTCAAAACAGACGAAGACGAACGAGCCACCTTCGCAGAAGACGACGAGGCCGGAATCGGAGTAATGGCCGGACGGCTGGAACTGCTGCTGCGTATCGGAGTAATCGCCGGACGGCTGGAACTAGACGACATGTAGAACGGATTGTTACCGACACTCGAGCAGCTTGAACTACTGGACTGAGGTTTGGAACTGCTGGACGGGATTGAAGAAGACGATTCCACAGGACGATCGTCATTCGGGCTTGCAGCCGCCATACAGGCTTCGGGATTCAAATCTGCACTACAATATGCAGAAACAGCCTGGTTCACCATGCCTCCCAGGACAGAACCATCTACGTCATCTTCGACGGCATATTCCATCAACAGGTCGTCTTGGCTAAAGACGGCCACATCGCCAGAGCCGCAGGCCCAAAAAATGGCAGCAAGCCCCAGCAAAACAAAACCATATGTAAGTATCTTATTCATAAGTACACCCCTGTTTATAAAATACAAAAATATGGAACAAATGTGGACAAGTTTTACCGATTTTGTCTGGAAAATTTGTCCACAACACGGCAATTAGGGATCAACAAAGCGATTAGGGTCAATAAGTTATAGGCGGAGGGTCACCATTAGAGGTTGATGACGAAGAATTGCTCGGCGGAACATAGGGAGTATCTTCTTCGGAGGACGAACTCTCTACCGGGCCAGATACATAATGGTCCTGATTAATATAGATGGCATTCTGGGTAGAGCAAGTGACCTTGATTTTTTGGCCCCCATAGAAGATAGAGACACTCGGCCCATCCATATTGCCCGAACTTGTATACTTCACACGGAAAGGCTTGACGGGGCCTTCGCCCTTGCCATCATCAACATTACTATCGTAGGCCATGCCAGCAGCAGCCTCAACAGACCAAGCGTACCGGCCGTCATTAAATGTTCCCTCGTCGGGGAAATACGTCCATGTGACCGGTTCTTCGATGGCGGCATTATACTTATCCGGGCGGCAAGACCCCGATGGCGGAGCAAGTTGCGAAGAAGAGCTCTCCGGCATTACGCTGCTGGAGGATTCTTCCTCCTCGCTGGAACTGGAATCTTCCTCGCTGGAGCTGGATTCTTCCTCTTCGGACGAAGAACTCGAGGAGACGGAACTGCTAGACTCCGGCTCAACAGAAGAACTGGATTCATTCCCAGGCAACTTAGAGGAACTGCTCTTGACTTCTTCGCTCGACGAAGAAACTGGGGCCGGATCAGCAGATGTTCCTGGGGAGGCCGAGGTCTCGATTACGGCGGAACTGGTATCTACAGAAGAAGAACTATGGGAATTATGATCTTTTTGCGACGAACTGCTCTTTTCAGATTTTTTCCACTCAGGGCGACCCAACGAAGAATCCCAACTAGCCCGGCATTTTGAATCGGCAAGGCAGGAATCCATCATGGCATCAAAATCTTCTGGCTTCAAATCGTCAAATTTCTCAACAGCAACCATGTCTTCTGTTTCCGGGAGATAAATGTCCCCCTTGCCGCATGCCCAGAATGCGGTAGACAAACAAATTGCGAAAAGAACGTAAAAAACTCTAATCTTCATAATGTTCCCCTATACCCCTAAATTTAAATTATTATTTACAAACGGGTTGTGCATTTCTCCTTTTTTGCCCAAATTAAGCCCCTTGGCAAAAACAAGTGACCCATTTCATAAAAAAATAACGCAATCTATTCCAAACTGGAATATCTAATCCGCCGATTTTCCGGGTTCTTCCATCTTGCGCTGGCCCGTAATGAACTGGTGGACGTAAGGATTCGACGTTCTCTTGATTTCGTCGACAGTCCCCACCTCGATGATGCGCCCATTGTATAGCATCGCGATGCGGTCGGCCACCTTGAACGCACTCACCATGTCGTGAGTCACGACCACGGAAGTAACCCCGAGTTTGCTCTGCATGTCAAGGATAAGGTCGTTGATGACGTCACTCGTAATCGGGTCAAGGCCGGTCGTCGGTTCGTCGTATAGGAGAATTTCTGGATTGAGGGCAATAGCGCGGGCCAGGGCAACACGCTTGCGCATACCACCCGAAAGTTCGGAAGGCATCTTGGTCCTGAACTCGGGGACCAAGTTGATCATCTGCAACTTTTCGGTGACCACGTTCTGGATCTGTCGCTCGGAAAGTTCCGGATGGTGTTCGCGGAGGGCGAACGCGATGTTCTCGCCGGTGTTCATCGAGTCGAAAAGGGCGCCCATCTGGAACAGCATGCCCATCTTGCGGCGGATTGTACGCGTATCGAAGAACTTCGGCGTACTGATGGTCACGCCATCGACCGACACCTCGCCGCCATCCGGCTGCAACAGCCCGATCATGTGCTTGAGGATGACGGACTTGCCGCCGCCGGACTTGCCGATAATGACCATGGTTTCGCCACGCCGGATATCAAGGTTCACGTCTTCGAGAACTGTCTGCGAGCCAAAGGACTTCTTGAGCCCCTTGAGTCGGATAGCGATGTCGTTCGGGTTGATGTTCACATTCGGCATAATCTTACCTGATTCCTCTAGAAGAACATGATGGCATCGAGAACAAAGTCAGCAACAAGAATCATGAGACAACTGGAAACAACCACGTTCATCGTGGCAAGGCCGACACCGTGAGCGCCCGCCTTGGAATTGATTCCGTTGTAATATGCAAGCACAAAAATAATCGTGCCGAACACAATCGACTTGATCATGCCCGACCACAGGTCCATGTTATCGAACAGGTACTGCATCCCCGTGTAGTAGGTGTACGTCGTGATGTCGAGAGCGAGCACGCACACGATCCAGCCCCCGATAAGTGCAAGGGCATTGGATATGGCGGTGAGGCAGGGAATCATCGTGAGGAACGCGAAATAGCGGGGCATCGCGAGGTAGCGGTAGGTATCGAGGCCGAGGACCGTATAGGCCGACAGTTCTTCTTTTTCCTTCATCGAACCGATTTCGGCAGCGACAGCGCTACCGACTCGCCCGGCAAGCACAATTGCCGTGAGTAGGGGTCCTAGTTCGATGAGCACCATCTTGCAGGCGGCAGTACCGACAAATTTGTCAGAAACCAAGTTGTGGAATTCGAATTCGGCCATGACGGTCGCCACCATGCCCGTAAAAATGGACGTCACGAACAGGAGCGGGAGCGACGAGACACCGATGGAAATCATCTCCTTCACCAGCAGGGCCGGATTCTTGTGGAGGAACCGGAATCTGAGCACCGTATTGAACAGGATGCACAGGCACTCGCCAATGCTCGATATCGCACCGACGACAATCTTGCCCACCCAGGCTACCGGACGCACTATCAAGAACATCAGCCACCCCAGTCCATCGGTCCGAAATCGCTACCGTCACCTTCGTCACGGTCGCTCTGGTAACTGGCCTCCATATCGTCGGTCCAGTCGTAGAAAGTCGTATATTCGGGCATGAAGCAAAGCTTGATATCTTTGACGGAACCGTTACGGTGCTTGGCGACCATCAATTCGGCATTGTGAATTTCGTCTTCGTGGTGGTTACGCACGTAGGGGCGGTCCACGAACCACACCATGTCGGCGTCCTGTTCGATAGAGCCCGATTCACGGAGGTCGGAAAGCTGCGGGCGTTCGCGGCCCTTTTCTTCGACCTTACGGCTCAGCTGGGCGAGCGCGATGACCGGCACGCTCAGTTCCTTCGCCAAAATCTTGAGGCCACGGGAAATGGCACCGATGGCGACCGCACGGTTTTCTTCGCCGCCAGTCTTCATCAGCTGCAAATAGTCGATGACGACCAAGTCGAGCTTGCCCTGACGCTTGAGCTTGCGGGTCTTGCTCATGAGTTCCATGATGCCGAGGTCGGCATTGTCGTCGACAAAAAGCGGAGCCTGGTTAATCGGCGTGACAAAGGCGATGAGCTTGTTCATCTCGTCGCGGCTCAACTTGCCGTTACGCAACCGGCTCTGGTCTACCTGCGCACGGGAGCACAAAAGGCGCTGCGCGAGCTGCATGCCGTCCATTTCCAGGCTGAAAAAAGCGACATGCTTGTTGTAGTCAATTGCCGCATTCGCCGCAATCGTAAGGGCGAAAGAGGTTTTACCGACACCCGGACGAGCAGCCAAAATAATCAAGTCCGAAGGTTGAAGGCCGTTCGTCAGTTCGTCGAGTTCGCTAATGCCCGTGGGCACGCCCGTGATACCGTCTTTGCGGTTGTTCAGACGTTCGAGGAGCGGAGCCACGAACTTGTCGATAGGCCGGAGCGAATCCTTCACCTTCTGTTCGGCGATAGAAAAGATGGAGCGTTCGGCCGACTGGAGGACTTCGTCGGTATTGACTGTCGAATCCATGGCCTTCTTGATGGTATCGGACGAACTGCGGATGAGCCTGCGGAGCACGGCCTTGTCGCGGAGGTGGTCGAGTTGCCACGAGACGTTCGCCGAGGAGGCGACCGATTCCATCAAGTCGAAAAGGTATTCCCTGCCGCCGGCCAGCGTAAGCTTGCCCGCATGGTCTAGTTCGGCAGAAAGTGTAACGAGGTCTATCGGGGTGCCCGCCTTGTACAAATTGGTGAGGGCATTCCAAATAAGCTGGTGGCGTTCCATGTAAAAGAAGTCGTCACCGGAGATTTCGGCTGTTGCCGTCTCCATCACGGAAGGGTCGCGAAGAATACCGCCCAGCAGGTAGCGCTCGGCATCGGTATCCATGGGCATCTGGCGGCCTTCAAAATTCTGTGCAGTTCCGTTTTCTGCCATAAATCAAAATAAAATATAGTTACGATTACATTTTCGGGAAACGCGACGAACGCGGAATGTGAACCTTCCACGTTAGCCACTTGAGCTGCTTGTCGTTGACCATCGTATAAGGGTCGGCAAGCGCCATCGCGGGCGCTCCGCCAAATTCCAAATCGGAGCCGGCCATGTCGGCGAAGGGCTTTGCCTTGCCGAACACTTGGTAGAACAGAGGTTCACCGAAGGTCACTACGAGCTGCGGCTGGACAAGCGCAATTTCTTTCGCAAGCATCTTACGCAGGGACGTTTCGAGCAGCGGAGAAAGGGGGCGCGGGGCGCCCTTGAAAAAATACGTGACGCCGATGGCAGAGGCTTCGACATTCAAGTTCGCGAACAGGCGGACAAGCATTTCGCCCGGCGCCCCCTGGAGGAACTTGTCGCAATCCTCCCCCGGCTGCTGTGCGGGAAGCACGAACAGGAGACGGGGGTTTTGCGGGCCCGCGTAGCGCGGGAGTTCGGCCCCGTGCGCATAGAGGACGTCTTTCTTGAGCAGCGTATAAAAGGAATCGAGGGAATCGGCCGATTCGTACTCGGCGACAGCTTTCTTGACTGCGCGCGGGGCGGGCGGCGCGAGCGGGACCGCAGCAGCGACCGGTTCGCGGGACGGAGCCACTGCGGGAGCTGGGGCTCCGAACAGCCCGGAATTGTCGAACATCTCCGAAATCTCGTTTGCCACAGGAGCAGCGGATGCGGCCGGTGCGACAGCAGGGCGCACAGGTGCCGGACGGGCGGGAGCCGGAGCCGGGCGCGTTTTGCCACGGGTCAGCGCCCACGGTTCATCCAAAAAAAGTTCGGCATCGCCCAGGTCTATCTGACCGCGCAAATAATTCCGGAGTTCACCAAAATCAAATTCTTCTGACATCGCAAAACCTATCTAGCCGAGTTCGTTCAAAACAAAATGTACAATTTCCTGGGCCAGGTCCACCTTGGAGCCCATGTGCATCTCGGGAATCCCTGCATGGGGGCGCACCAGCGCATAGCGCACGCAGTCGTGGCCAAAGCCCGAGTCGCTTGCGACTGGGGCGTTGAGGAGCAGCGCGTCGGCGCCGCTCTTTTCGAGCTTTTCGGCAGCATGCTGCTTAAAATTGTCGGTTTCGAGCGCAAAGCCGACAATCACCTGGCGGCGGGCATCACCCGCAGCGTCTGTGGCACGGGATGCGCGCGCCGCAGTGCAGTCACGCAAAATGTTCGGGTTGGGAACAAGTTCAATCGTGAGTTGGCTCCGGCTGTCCTTGATTTTCGAATCGGCCGCGTGGGCGGGGCGGTAGTCCGCTACCGCCGCGCAATGCACGACGGCGTCCACACTCTCGAGCCGAGACATCACGGCGTCGTGCATCTCCCGGGCGCTTTGGACGCGGGAAACCGCGACACCGCCCGGGAACGCGGCCTCCATCGGGCCCGCGACGACTTCGACCTGGAAGCCGTTCGCGTAGAATACCGAAGCAAGCGCGACGGCCGTCTTGCCGCTGCTGCGGTTGGAAATGTAGCGTACCGGGTCAATCGCTTCTTCGGTGCGGCCGGCAGTGAGGAGCACCTTCTTGCCGTGACCGGGGAGCGTCGGATCCTGCGTGGGGTCAATATCCTGGGCGACGGGAAAAGCCGGCGGTTCGGGGGCGTTGCGGGGGTGTCCCCCGCTAGAAGGGGTAGCGGAAGACGCGCCAGCGGCTGAAGCGAGGGGAAGGCTTTCCCCTTCATCATCTTTCGTCACTCGCCCATTGTCTCTCGTCTCTAAATAATCCACGATCTCAGCCGGTTCCATCAGGCGGCCTTGCCCGACTTCGCCGCAAGCGAGTTCACCGGCCGGAGATTCGAGCACGGTCGTGTCTTCGAAGCCGCGCAGGATTTCGAGATTGCGTTTGACGGCCGGGCTATTGTACATCGCGACGTTCATCGCGGGGGCAATTACGCGCGGGCATGTGCAGCTCATGAAGCAGAGGCTCACCGGGTCGTCGGCGATACCGCAAGCGAACTTGCCGATGACATTCGCGGTGGCGGGCACCACCAGGTAGAGGTCCGCCCAGCGCGGGAAATCGATATGCTGGAAAGGCCGCGCTTCGACGGCGCCGTTCTTGAGGTACACGGGACACTTGGAGAGGCTCGCGAACGTCAGCGGGGCGACGAATTCGGTGGCGGCATCGGTCATGCACACGCGCACCTCGGCACCCTTCTTTTGCAAAAGGCGCAACAGTTCGCAGGCTTTGTAGACGGCAATGCCGCCCGAGACCCCGAGAAGGATGTGCTGACCGGTCAGATTCATACAGGACTCAAGATAGAAATTATACTCTAGCCCTTTTCACTTGAGCAAAGGAAAGGGCAAGCGATTCACCAGTTTATCCGTCACCCATTTCAAAACAAGGGCGGCAACAAGAATCACCGCAAAAGTAATCCATAGCAGGCCAAAGCAAACCCAGGCATCGAATTCCATTCCCCAAAGCCCGAAGACCTTTTGGAACAGGAGCTGCATCCATTTGATAACCACATGCTGGACCAAGAAAGCAGGATACGAAATGGCCGCCAGCCAACCAATCACAGAATGCAAAAACGAACTCTTCTCCCCCAGGTGGCCACAGAAAAGCAGCAACGGAAAAATGGTCAAGGCAAAAACAAAACCTAAAAAGTCCGCTTTCAATATTCCCGGAATATCGATTGCCAGTAGAAGCACTGCCAGAGCAAAGCAACTCCCTAGAAATACTTTGTTCTTCATTTTTTCAAGGCTGCCAGCCAAAACAAATCCAAAAACAAACTTCAGGACCAGTGTGAAAGGCAGAATGTTCATATAGTAATCAAGATCTATGGGCAAAAGGAACTGCAAGGTATAGCCCACCAAAAGTACCTCCAACAGCAGCCCAGGCTTACGCCTATACGCCGCGGCCAAACAAGGGAACAAAAGGTACAGCAGTAAGATGGCACCAATAAACCATTCGCCCCCAAAGAAATAGGTCTGGAAACCATAGGCTTGCGCAAGGCCATCGATGCCAAGAACCGTAAGCAACAATTTCAACGGGTTCCCGAGAAAGAAGGGGTTCCCCTCGGCCAACCAATGCCTTGCCATGGTAAACACTATATACAAATTCATAAGCCAGAAAGGCGGATAAATTTTCATGGACCTGCGGACAAAGAAATTCCTTAGCGACAGATTGTCCCGCTGCCCATACCGGTTATACAAAAGCAAACCCGACAAAGCAAAAAACAAGGTCACCGCCACATTGCCAAAGTCAAAATTTTTTGCATAGCAGAAAAAATTGAACACGCGGCTAGTGAGCTCTTTATATGCGTAGCCAAAGTGAAACGTCACCACCCAAAACATGGCTACCACCCGAATGATGTCGAATGCTAGAACGCGAGGCTGTCTTGAGGCACTATCCATATCCCAAAAATAAAACAAACGGGAGATTTTTTCGGTAAAAAGATTTTTCAAGGGCAAAAAAAACGGGAGCCGGTTTTACCGGTTCCCGCTTTTCGCCGAAAGAGTCAACAGCTACTTGATGTTCACGTTCTGCGTCTGGCCGGCGATGCGCACCAGGTAAGAACCAGGACGCGGCATGGCGACGGAGAAGTTAGCAGCGTCGACACTGCCAGAGAGCACCCTGTGGCCCTGCAGGTCGAACACTTCCATCTGCGAACCGACATGGGCTCCCGCAATCTGCATGGTCCTGCCGTTCACGAAGAGGCTGAACTGCGGCACCTGAGCCATGACCGGGAGGTCGGTCTTCTTCTTGCTGGAGCTGGACTTGGCCTTGGCAGAGCTAGAGCTAGACTTGGCTTTGCTGCTGCTGGACTTGGCCTTAGCGGAGCTGGAGCTAGACTTGGCCTTAGCGGAGCTGGAGCTGGACTTGGCCTTGGCAGAGCTAGAGCTGGACTTGGCGGAACTGGAGCTGGACTTGATTTCCTTGAACGCCACTTCAACATTCACATCATGTGCTGGCATGGTGAACTTGTACGTATAGGTGTTCTTCTTTTGGTCGTAGGTGTTGGACAACTTGAGGAGAACGCTCACGTCTTCGTTGCTCGAATCCTTCTCCGTGTAGTAAGCCTTGACAAAGTCGATTTCGTAATCGGTAACCGGAGTAACATTGAACGAGACCTTGCTATCCGTTGCAGCAGAGTCAACCAGATCTTCGGCAACACCATGCTTGCCCACAGTCAACGAAATGTCATAGGTATTCGGAGCAAATGTTACCGTACAGGTAACATTTGTGCTATCGGAAACACTATATATTTCAGAGTGGCTTTGAGATTTTTCCGAAACAAGTTCCAATGCTTTTCCAGCGCCATCAACGCAAACCGTTGTATCGTATTCGTAGCCTTCAGCGGGTTCAACCTTGAACGGGCCAACAACATATCCGTAAACAGGAATCCTGCCGAAATCTTCGTTTCCGTCGACATTGTTCACATCACTCCAGTAATCCACAAGGCCCCTGCCCTTAGTCTTGACCGTTAGACTTGCTGTGGGAGAAATCCTAGCCGGCATGACTTCAACATCCTTAGCAGGCATAACAAAGAACGGAATGTAATATGCCAGAGAACTATCATAAATAGGCAGAACTCCAAGGGTATCTTCATACCAATACATATCAACATACCTGTTCTCCTCAACAGCCCGGATATAGATAGTATCAAGTGCATGGGCTTGCGTAGCGACGTTTTTACCCGCAAAGTCGCTGTACAACTCATAATCACCGGGCAAAACACCGGAACCATTATTACCCAACTTGACCAAAGAGTAACTCGTGGCATTGAACTGCACACGAATCTCTGCCTTTTTGGTTCCCATTATCATCTGATTGACTTCATCACCTACGCAAGTCTGGGTAGTATCATTGACCGTGCACTGAAGGGACTTCCACGGGTGACCGTCATATTCCTCGATATCAATGATGACAGTATCCCCTTCGACAGCGGAACAATCTTCGCCACCATTTTCATCCTTGATATTGCTACAATAACTTCCAACGGCGGTTGCCGGGTCGTATTTTCCTTTGACATAAGCGACCACAACACCCTTGCCACTGACTTTGATATCAAAATCGCTGATCTTGCCGAACGAGACCCGAATCTTAATTGCTTCGGATCTCTCCAGAATAGCGCTGGAAAGTAAGCTTGTATCGGGGATATCGCAATAATACAGGCTGTCCGTGCCAAGAGACGCAGAAATCGTAGCTTTTCCCCCAGACCTCTTGCCATATTCACAAGTGACAGACTTGACTGCATACCCCTTATCGGGCACCGGACGAACGGCAATTTTCGAGCCAGCGGCATTGGTGATAAAGTTCGTCTCCTCGCTAGCCTTATGTTCTTTGGTTCTAGAAATGACCGAGTAGGTACCACCGCCATTTTGCGGCAAAATCATGTTAACTTTCTGACCGACAACAATAAAGTCGGCAAAGATTTCCTGTGTGAATCCCCTTTCAGCCATGAACATGACAAGACGTGAACCATCTTCCTGCATATCGGCTACTGTAGGAGAATTAAAATTCCTTTTGAGTTCGTGAGTGAGGGAGTCTGGACCTTCCGTATAAATCTCCTTTAAATCGTATCCGTCATCAGGAACAACGCTCAAGAACAAAAGTTCACCATCATGGGCCTTTGCCGGACCCGTAATTGTCCCATGTTCATATTCGCCATAAACGATTGGGATAGTACGACGAGTCAAGGGGTAGTATATCGTATCATTCCCATCGGTCGTATCCGCAAATACATAAGGATAGTTACCGTTCTCCACCAACGCACGCACGTCAAATTCCTCATTATTATTCAAAAAGGCAAAATATCCTGCTTCTATAGCGGAAAAATAGAGAGAATCAATCCCATTAACGCTAGGTGCATTTATCGGAATAGCCTCCAACAAAAACGAAGCAACTAAACCATAACATAAAGCTGGCGAAAAACCTTCGGGGCTAGGTTTACATTGATCAGACAAATCACCCGGAGAGATACCCCATCCGTAGTCTTCATTCGTATTCTTTACCGTAAACTTGACCGTATCATCGCTATACGATTTCGCGGGACCGGTGTACTCAGCGCTGCAGTTATCGGACCCATCATTACAGAACGGCTTCAGTACGATAGAATGAGCCTGGCCCACAGTGCTAATAGAATCCGCCACATAAACACAAGACCACAAAAGATCACATGTATAAGTGGTCTTAGCAGTATTGCATGAAACACCAGCTGTGCAAGAATTTAAACTCTTTGGACTAAACGAATTTCCATTCACAGTGACAGATTTAATCGGGTGATTATCTAGAGAATTTCTCGCAATGTTTTGGAGGGTACGTTTCCAACCTACAGTTTGATCACGCATTTTCTGTGTGACCTGAACTGAACCTACGTTATATGTATATCTCACCTGGAGCCGATACTCTCCATTGTGTTCAAACGTAGGGTCTTCATAGTTTGTCCAATTCCCCGAGCTGAGATCTCGCTTTTGCCAAGAATAAGAAGCAGGGTCAAACTTTGAAGTCTCGGAGCATACTCCACCTACACATTGGGTATACAAGACATCGCCGCCATTAATACTGGTCGAAGTGACACCCTTTCTCATGGTTTTATGGTACAGAGTTCCATCTTCAATCGTGATCACGGAATCCCTTGCGATCCGAGTTTTTCCACCCGTTCGTCCGCCTTCCTTAAACTGAGCGAAGGACATTCCAACGCCCAAAGCCAATACAATTGGCAGAATCATTGATTTTTTCATCTGGTCTCCTTTTTGTGGATTTCTCCGAGCAGAAAAATCCAAAATTTTAGTTTACAATTCTGGTTGCAAATGTAGGAAAAAAAGGAACTTTCGTGACCGAATTTTGTAACATTTACGAAAGTTCATGTGACAAGGTGTGATTTACGTCACATCCGGATTTATTTCCCCATATACCAAATCAAAACACTTTTACCCCCTCTACACACGTACATATCCACTTATTATTCTGAAAATTGGCCAAATTACGCAAAAAAAAGAAACCCCGCGGTTTTACCCACGGGATTCCTTAAAGTAATTAGTGGTTGGTGGTTAGTGATTAGGATTTATAATCGTGGCGAAGTCGCCCTAACCACTGTTTACTAACCACTGTTTACTATAAATTAAGCCTCTTCGGCCGGCTTTTCAGCGGCTTCTTCGGCCGGCTTTTCAGCAGCCTTCTTCTTGGTGGCCTTCTTCTTCGGAGCGACAGCGTCACCGATCGTGGTGCCGTTTTCGCCCGGCTTGTGGGAGTCCATCCAAGCGGCGAGCTCGGCGGATTCACGGTTCTTGAAGTAGTCCACCACGGAGAGGAAAATCTTGCGGTTGTTCTGGTCAATTTCCGTCACAACAGCCGGAACTTCGTCGCCAACCTTGAATGCATCGGCCGGAACCTTGATGTATT
>CAMJHM010000056.1 GCA_946405515.1 uncultured Fibrobacter sp.
GAGAGACGAGAGACGAGAGACGAGAGGAATGTTGGTTTAGACGAGAGACGAGAGGCGAGAGGCGAGAGGAATGTTGGTTTAGACGAGAGACGAGAGACGAGAGACGAGAGAGAAGTTGGTTTAGACGAGAGACGAGAGACGAGAGACGAGAGGAATGTTGGTTTAGACGAGAGACGAGAGGGGGGAGAATCCTCTGGCTTGTCTTTCCGCAAGCTTTACTTGCGCGGCATCATCATGAACCTCACGAACCCGAAGGCCGTTCTTTTTGCGCTTTCGTTCATCCCGCCTGCGGTCCGGATGGATTCTGCCCTGAGCCCGTCGCTCCAGATGGCGATTCTCGGCGTGGAATTCGTCGTGGCGACCTTCATCGTGTTCGGCTCCATTGCCCTTTTGGCGGGAACGGTCAAGAACTTCTTGCTCAATAGCCCCAAGGCAAACCGCAACCTCAACTGGTTCAGCGGCTGCGTGTTCGTGCTCCTCGCTATCGCGTTGTTCGTGATGTAATCATCTCATAGGCAAGCCCAATAATCATTTTTACCAAATTAAATCCAGGACTTGCTCGTATAAAAAAACATTATCCTCCGAAAAAACACCTTCTCCAATAGTTCCTCCATGATGACAATGCATTTTGTATTTTGCCCAAAAAGCCCTTTTTAGTTTCTTTTCATCTTTAGTAAGTGAAAAACGCCCATTCTTTAGCAAATTAAACAGAATGTCTTCTGATTTTTTTTCATTCAAAAAATCCGTGTACAAATTCTCTTCTGTAATATCGCAAGAGTTAATTGATAACTTTTTTTGTTGTGATATGCATTCTTTTTTAATGTCTTCTATGCAAAATGTGACGATGTACCCCGCATCATTTCGAAAAAAATACTCTCCGTCGCATTTTGATTCATCTAACTGGGGGATTATCCATTTTTTTTCGGATTGTATAGAGTGTTCGCATTCTTCGGCAAACGAAATTGCGACCATAAAAAGACAAATCATAAATTTACGCATTAGTACAAAATTCCTATATCAGCTTGAATAACCTATGGCATCTTTTTTGTTTTTCTTCGGTTCATAAAGAGCTTCTATAAGATATACTTTCTGAATATACCTTTATTTATGCGGCTTCGCAAGCGATTTGGTACGGAAAAAATCAGAAAAACGGGACACTGGAAATCCGCAGAAACTTTGACTTTCGCGAAACTCAAAGAATTGTTAAACGAGCGTTTCAACTCCGTCGATTTCGACGAGGCGAAGCGCGATGTCCGCCCGTTCATCGCCGATAGCGATAAGTTATCCCTCTGGAGTAAAGAATTCTTCTGCGCAATCACAGAAGAATGGAAAGTAGGCTAGGGGCAAGGTGTTTTTCCTCAGTTCATGGAAAGCCTCTATAGGATATACTTTCTGATATACTTGCATTGTTCGTGATGTAGCGTTGATTAGCGGAATCTTGGAACTCCTTGTTATTCCTTATGTTACGGCGATTTGTCTTTAGTTTATGACGTAAAAATGAAAGAAATATATAAGAAGCTGGCTGTTGTATGAAAAGATTCTTGTTTGTGAGTAAATTTAAATTTACAAACTTTAGCCGTCAGAATCGTTTTTTAAAGATATGTTTTGTTATTATTGCTCGCAGCAATAACCACCACACTTCCTTATTTTCCTTGGAGGAAAAAATGAAAAAACTGATCACCCTCGCTCTTTGCGCTTCCACATTTATGTTTTTCGGTTGTGCCAAGGCCGGCTTGAAGAATGTTGACCCGTCTTGGACTGAACCGGCTACTTCTGTGACTGTTCTTTACACTCAACCTCTCGTCAAGAATGGCAGCGATGTCACTGACGACCTTCCTGAATATGCCGACAATTTCTCCGGCTGGATGGAAAAGAGAATGGGCGAAGAATTCCAGAAGCAGGCTGGCGTTACCGCCAAGTTCGAACAGAAGGAAGCTGGCGCTTTCAATTTCGCCGTGACCAAGCTCGGCAAGAAGGAATTCTCCATTCCGTCTCCCAAGTTTGACGAAGTTGAAGGTCTCGACGGTCTCGTCCTTACTATCAGCAACTTCGAAGTGGATCGCATCTCCGAAACGAAGATGACTGGCCCGACCAGCGCTGAAACCAGGACCTACCTCCAGTATTCCGGCGAATACTCCTATGCCAAGGCTGCTGAAAAGCAGGTCGTGACCAGCGGTACCTTCAAGGCTCGCGTCGGTCTCGGCTTTGCCATGACGAAGGGTGACTGGGACAAGAACGTCGAAAATCTTGTCGAAGAACTCATCAAGGATACTCCGCTCCAGAAGAAGTAATCTTTTAGAACAGAAATGTGAAGAGACCTGGTTCGCCAGGTCTTTTTTTGTTTTTCCCAAGGCTCATGAAGTGCTACTATAAGATGTACTTTCTGAATATACCTTTATTTATGCGGCTTCGCAAACGGTTTTGTGCGAAAAAAAACGGATGGATTCTTGACGTTTTGGCTTGCCTTCTCCTAGTTTAGTGTGTAATAGAAATAAGCCGAAAAATGGGCCTCAAGCGAGGTGTCGCTTGATTTTCCCATACAATCAATCTATATTATGCTCATAATATGGGAAAGGAAACTCAAATAACCTTTATGCAGGCGAGGCTTGTCAGGTTGGCGACGCAGGAATGGTGCCTGACCATGCAGGCGGTCAATGCCTTGTTCCAGAAATATGGTGTATACACCTATATCGAAAAGTTCTGGGACCTTTTCCATATTGAAGGGGATTTTGCGGTCCTG
The DNA here is from genome assembly GCA_946405515.1 of uncultured Fibrobacter sp. Taxonomy (GTDB): domain Bacteria; phylum Fibrobacterota; class Fibrobacteria; order Fibrobacterales; family Fibrobacteraceae; genus Fibrobacter. The sequence goes on from CAMJHM010000056.1 coordinate 2,741, forward strand.
AATGATGTCCGCCAATACCTCGAGACAAAGGGGGCAGTCATTGGTCGCTGAACTAGTTGACGGAACGGTCCTCTATCATGGTAGTTATTGTGCTGTCCATGAACCTGATCTTGCAAAATGTGCCAAGTACAAGGACTTCGGACAGGGCTTTTATCTGACTACGGATATTGAGCAGGCGAGGTCATTTGCGAAGATAAGCCTTCGTCACGCTCTTGATGGCGGGAAGGTAAGCGCCGATCAAAAATCTGGTGTTGTGTCGTCGTTTATTTTTAACAGGAACGGCGAAATCCGTGAGAAAATTTTTCCTGTCGCCGATACGTCTTGGCTCCACTGTGTGGTAGGGCATAGGCGAAAGTCGTCATTCGAAGATATTGTTCAGGAATGCCAAAGGTATGATATCATTGGTGGCAAAATAGCCAATGATGCGACGAACTTGACCATTGCCGCCTACATGCTTGGCGCTTATGGTACGGTTGGCTCTAAAGAAGCGGACGATTTGTGTATTTCCCTTTTAATTCCAGAAAGGCTCAAAAATCAATATTGCTTTAGAACAAATGAGTCGCTCCTTTGCCTCGGTTTCCAGAAAGAGGAATGTGTATGGCTGTGACACGGGAGCGGATTGATGCGGCCATAGACATGTTGATTTCTATGGTGGTGATGGACCTTGCTCACGAGCAGGGACGCTCTGCGACGGAATTGATGCCGGAATTCTTGAGTTCTCGCACGGCACGCCTGCTTTATGACGAAGAGCAAAAACTCTGGTGCGAAGGGCCCGCATACATAGAAGAAATGTACAAGAAAGAAATGCAGGGCGGCTAGAGTCTATCGTTCTTGGCTCTCATTTTTTTTATAGTTAGTAGAGCAAATCATTTTCTAAATTTGGGCTTGATGAAACTCCTTTTTACCGACCTGGACGGAACACTCCTGACTGATGACAAGCGCATCCTCGATGCGGATATGGCCGCTATCGAGGGCATGCTTTCTCGCGGGCACAAGTTGGTGCTCTGCACGGGGCGTCCGCTCACGAGCGCAAAGCAACTGGCGCAAAAGTACGGCTTCGACAAGCCTGGCTTTTTCTTGGTGAGTTTCAACGGCGGTCTGATTTACGATTATGCGACCGAGAGCGCGATTCTCACGCGGTACATTCCTGTCGACGAGGTTAAATTTATCATGGACGCGGCGCACCGCTGTGGCATGCATGCGCATACGTATTCGGGCGACTTTGTGGTTTCGGAATACGAGACGGAACAGCTCAAGACGTATTGCCGCCTGATGAAGATGGATTACGTTGTTGTGAAGGATGTCCGCGAATACTACGGCGAGTTTATCAATGTGGTGGTGAAGCCGCCCATCAAGGTAAATATTATTACGCCGTTCGACCATTCGAGCCTTGTGGATTTCCGTGCCGAAATGCGCAAGACGACGGCGGGCAAACTTTTTGACGTGTTCAGCAAGCCGGAAATGCTCGAGTTTTCGCACATGCAGAGCAACAAGGGCGATGCAGTGCGGTTCATGGCGGAGTATTACAAGGTGCCGCTTGAAGATACGATTGCGGTGGGCGATGAGGAGAACGATTGCCCCATGATTGAGGCGGCGGGTGTCGGCGTCGCTGTGGCGAATGCCTCGCCGGTGGCAAAGGCGGCAGCCGACTATGTGACTGCAAACGACAACAATCATTCGGCAATCGCCGAGGTGATTGAAAAGTTTGTCGGGGAATAGCGGAGAGGCACGAAGTACCGGCCTCATACCTAATTTTTCGTTACGTTTCACGCCTCTTGTATCATTAACTGTGTCATGAAAAACATGGTCTTGTATAAACTATGAGACTTCTTTTTTTTGCCTTCGAAATATCTATTAAGATTTGTTTTTTTTGATTATATTGCTTTATAGTTTGCTTTGGAGGACTGGAATGAAAAAGGATTTTTTATGCGTATTGTCTCTGCTGGCGGTTCTTTCTGCTTGTCATGAAAATACTTTGTCTTTGAATTTGGACGATGTATCTTCCTGTTCTGCATCCAATCTTTCTTCTAGTTCCCGCTCGCTGCTCAATCGTAATTCTTCCAGTTCTTGGACTCCTGTCGGTAATTCCGAAGATCCGAAATTTACTTGCTCCGAGTCTACGAAAAAAATCAGTCAATTTATGGACGCTCGAGATGGCCGTGTTTATAGATCCGTAAAGATTGGGAATCAGGTGTGGATGGCCGAAAATTTGTTGTATAAAAACTACAATCACGAGTTCCCTTTTATCTATTCCTGGATTGAAGCGATTGATTCTGTTGCGACGGGCTGTCATTCGGGCGAATTATTTGTTTATGATGGAATTGCCTTTGCTAATTGCCCTATTGCGCGGCCGGCTCAAGGTATTTGTCCCGATGGTTGGCGCCTGCCGACAGCCGATGATCTTCAAACTTTGGTCGATTTTGCCGGTGGCCCCAAATATGCTGGCAAGTATTTGAAATCGACTATGGGGTGGGAAGGTGTTGGTAATGGGGTGGATTGTTTTGGCTTCGACTTGAAGCCTTCTACTAAGGATGGATTTGTTGAAATTCTGAGTTCTGATGTGCGTTCTTATGGCGATGTTATAACGCTTGTCATGTCAAAGTATAATGCCCATGCCGAGTTCTCTACTTCGATGAAAGAATATGCTTTCGGGAATATTATTCGATGCATTCAAGGAGAAGGGAAAAAGGGCTTGGACCTCCAAATTCATCGTGCCGAGAACACCTACACGGGAACATTTGATTCCCTTATAGATGCGCGCGACGGGCATGTCTATAAGACCGTTGATATTGGCGGCTGGGTATGGATGGCTGAAAATTTGGCTTATGGTTCCAAAGAGACATACACTTATGAAGAGATGATTGATGCTCCGGTTACGGGTTGTTATTTGGATAGCCTGATATGGGGTGATGATTATGGAATGTGGAATTCTTGCTCTGCAGAATTGCCCATTCAGGGAATTTGTCCTGATGGTTGGCATGTGCCGAGTTCCTATGAATGGCATGTGCTCAGTGCTTTTGTAAACGGCTTGGATAATGCGGATGATTTTGCCAAGGGGGATTTTACTGGACAGATGCTGAAATCGACAAGCGGCTGGCCCAGTGGGAAGAATGGTCTTGATGCTTATGGTTTCGGTGCAAAACCTGCAAATGGAGAAGACGAGGTTCGTTTCTGGTCTTCGACGGATTCACCGACCAAATGGGATTGGTTTGGCAATATCTATATGGTAATTGGTGCCGACAGTGCTGGGCTAGAAGTTTATGAAATAAATCGATATAATGATTCCGGGTATCCCGTCCGTTGTCTCAAGGATGGTGAAAATCAGCAGCCGTCCCCTTATATGTATTCGTCGGTTGGGTGTGATAAGCCTACGCCCTATTCTGGAGCGTATGGCTTGGTTACGGATGAACGCGATGGCAATGTCTATAGGACCGTAGATATTGACGGTACGGTTTGGTTTGTGGATAACTTAAAATATGATGTGCCGGGTGGCCTGACTTTCTGCAATTGTGGCGATACGACATCCTGTGATGCTTGGGGACGTTTGTACCCTTGGACAGAAGCGAAGGTGGCATGCCCCGCGGGTTGGCGTTTGCCCATTCTTGAAGAAGCTCAGCATCTTGTTGCGTTTACGAGGCAGACCCACTATGATTTGGGAGGATGCAATCACGATGGTGATCTTTTGAGGGCTACCGAGGGATGGAGATATGAACAGGGCAATAATATGCTTGGGTTCGGTGCAGTTCCTGCAGGATTGAAATACTTTGAAATGGATGAAATTTCAACCGTTACGGAAGAATATTGCAATAAGTGGCCTTGGGAGGTCAATGGCGGTGGTGCCCGTGCGTCTTTCTGGCTGTATAGCGATACATTGAAGCGCAGTCCCGTTGCTTTGTTCTTGGATGAAAGCAGTAAGCCAATTGACCTGTCTTCGGCTTCGGATGTAAAAACAGCTTACTCCATCCGCTGCGTTAAAGAGTGAATGGCTCGAGGCCCGAGGTTCCTGCCTCTAGATTCTCTGATGGAGATTGCTTCATGGCTTCGCCATTCGCAATGACAACCAAGGCGAATGCCATGCCAAAACGCTTGCGTTTCGGCATGACTGAGCCGACGAGTCATGCGCTTGCGAATGACAAGTTTTCCCTAACCACCAACCACTAACCACTTCCTACTGTCTGCTTTAGGCTTGAGCAATATGAGTTTATCAAACTTTCATCAAATTGGCAAGAATCAAGCCGCGTTCACGGGCATAAGAGATGAAGTCTTTTTCTTCTTTCGTGACGCGCATCTGGATATTTAGAGGTTGAGAGTATTTCTGCTTTCTTCCGGCGTTTTCTCTTGCGCCCCCATGCCCGAATTCCTTTTCGTAGTAGGCGAGCCCCGACGCTTTTAGGTAAGCTTTCTCCGAGATAATCTTTTCGCCCTTGCAAACTTTGGACTTGAGCTTTTTGCAGACGTATCCATCAGAATCTTTGACATATACATACGACATGACTATACCTCTTTTAGCCGTTGTTTGGCAAGTTTGATTTTATCTTTTGGTGTCTTTTGACTTTTTTTATAAAGACAACACCGATGATAATGATTTTTCCTTCTTGATATTTAAACAAAGAACGCAAGTCTTTAGATTTAATCTCAAAGATTTTGCTTTGCAGATGCTTTACACGAACAAATTCAATCCCCTTTGTTTCTATCAGTTCGTATTCTGATCTCAATAGGTCTTGCTGTTCTTGTTGCAGTTCTGCAATCTCTTTAGTTACAACATCAAGTTTCTCTATCTTGAATGTTCTGTTCATAATATACTTTATAATCTTGAATGTGTCAACGTAATCAAGATTTTATTTGTATCGGGACCGCCCCCGTTTGGCGAATAGGGTGTGTCCCTATCTATTATTATAGACGTTTTTTCCGCTTTTTTAATCCTTTCATTTCACGTAAAAAGATATTTGTCGTTGGGAAACATATATTTGCGGTATGGTTGGTTTCTTGAAAAATATGGCACGAGCGATGAGCAGTGAGGCTCGAGAATAGAGACTAAAGATAAGAGGCTAGAGGCTAGTGAATAAGAATCACGCACTTCGTGCGTCAATATAAGACGGCGAAGCCGTGATATTTCTCCCTAGCCCCTAGATTCTAACCTCTAGATTCTCTAACGGAGATTGCTTCATGGCTTCGCCATTCGCAATGACAACCAAGGCGAATGCCATGCCAAAACGCTTGCGTTTCGGCATGACTGAGCCGACGAGTCATGCGCTTGCGAATGACAAGTTTTCCCTAACCACCAACCACTAACCACTTCCTACTGTCTACTTGTACTCTCGCTACTCCTCATAGAGGATAACTCAACTAAGGCAATAAATTGCCAAGTTTCGTATAGCTCAAGTACCAAATGCTCGGCTCGGCCATGTTCAAGCAAGCTTGACCGCGGCGCTCGCCTTACGCATTTGTCCTACTGCCTACTGTCTACTTCCTACTTCCTATTTTCCTCATACCTCAAAGGCACGAAGTGCCGACCTCACTCATCATACCCCCTAGATCCTAGCCTCTAGACCCTAACCCCTAACCACTTTACCTATATTTCCCCTCATGGCTGCAATCCTTTTGCAAGATGTTTCCTTCCGTTATCCGGGTGCCGGCGCGCATGCGTTGTCTTCGGTGAATCTCGAGATTCCGGAGGGCTCCTTCTTCGCGCTCCTTGGCCCGAACGGGGCGGGGAAGACGACGTTGCTTCGACTTTTGTGCGGGCGTTTCGCGAATTTCGATGGCACTGTGGATGTGGCTGAACCATTGCGCTCCGGGCGCGGTGTCCTCGACATGATGCGCTGTGGCGTGTTGCTCGAGAACCCAGGGATTTATCCGAAACTCTCCATCGAGGAATACCTGAGCTACTTTGCCGGGTTCTACGGGATGGGCGAGGGCGCTTGCCTTCCGGGGGGCTCGTCGCGTGAACGTGCCGAAATGCTCGCTTTGCGGTTGGGCCTTGCAAACCTGAATTCCCGTATGGGTACGCTTTCGCTCGGGAATCGCCAGAAGGTGCAGGTGTTGCGTGCGCTCCTGCCGAACCCGAAACTACTGATTCTGGACGAACCGGTGGCGAACCTCGACCCAGTCTCGCGTGAATGTGTCTGGAAAATGATAGAGGACTGGCGCAACGAAGATGGTGGCACGGCGATTGTCTGTTCGCATGTCCTCGCCGAGATGGAAGAGTACGCCACGCATTATGCGATTATCGATGGCGGGCGAATCCTGAAAGCCGGGAAAGCCATGCCGGACGATTCCCGCAATACCGATTTTACCGTGAGGTTGACCGCTCCTGTCGATGTTGCTGCTGTGAACCGCGCCTTGGAGGCTGCGGGAATTTCTGTGGGCGATGTGTCGGCGCAGAAGGGCTCGCTTGCGTCGATCTACCGCGAAACCGTCCACAAATGATTATTTTTATCGAGAAATTTTGAGGATTTATGCAATCTTGGACCGAAATTAAGAAAATCGAGAACCCTACCGAAGAACAGCAGCTTGAAGCTGTCAAATTGAACTGGTATGCAATTAGTTTAATCCAGAATCCCACCGAAAATGTGCAGAAAGCTGCCTTTGAGCAGAATGTGCAGGCGATTCTTTATGTGAACGGCGGCCCCTGTGCGGCGCTCGTTGAATCTTTCAATTCCATGGACGATGAATCGTTCGGCAAGGCGATTGCCGCCGAACCCAACTTGCTCAAGTTCGTGAACCGCCCGGAATTGCTCCGTGCCGCCATCCGTGCCGACTGGAAAATCATCCGCAAGATAGACAATGCGAGTGATGAACTTTGGGCCGAGGCTGTGCGCCAGAATATGGATGCTTTTAAGCTGGTCCGCCATCCCGGCGAGGCGACTCTGGTCGCGGCTATTGAGCATGACTGGCAGATTATCCAGGATGTGGAACGTCCGTCGGTCAAGATGCTTGTGGCTGCTGTCAAGCAGGACTACCACGCCTACGAATGTCTGAGTATCAAGTGCCGTACCGAAGAAATGCAGCTTGCCGCCGTCCGTACCGACTGGCGCTGCATCGAACTGGTTTCTCGGCCGTCCGAAAACGTGCAGATGGAAGCTGTGAAGCAGAACAAGGTTGCTCTCCGCTTCATCAAAAACCCGGCCGAATCGGTCGTGGCTTACTGCAACTAGAACGTGTGTGAAAGGTCAAACGCGAAGCGGCCCCAGGCGAAGGGCTCGCTTAGGCTCATGTCCTGGAACTTTTTCTTGAACGCATAGTCAAGCCTGAACGTGAGGAACTGCCACCTGTAGCGAAGACCGAAACCGAAGCTCGCGTCTTCTTCTTCTTCGTACAGCCCGTCGTCGGCGTCGGTGACCTTGGCCCAGTCAAAGAACTGCACGATTTGCCATTTACGCCAGCTCCTGACGGGGATGGTCCAGCGAATTTCTTGGTTGAGCCTGAGATATTGCGGGGTTAGGCCCGTGTTGATGACTTCTTTTTCCTTGCCGTTCTTGTCGGTTTCGGTGCTGGTGTAGCTTGCGTAGATACTGCGGAAACGGTAACCGCGCACAGACCTGGAACCACCTTGGTAGAACACGCGCGCATCGTCTTCGATAGCCTCGTTGAAGAATCGGCCGCAGCTTCCGCTTAAGGCTCCGTAGAATGTCCAGAACAGCGGGAAATAGAGGTTCGTGGTCGCTTCTGCGTAGGTATAGGGGTTACCAATCATGTGCGGTGAATCGAGGCCACCCTTCAAGTTTGTGCCAACGCCTGTTGTCGGGGCGAAGCGAATACCTTTGGTCGGGTTGAAGTAGTCGTCGGTGTAGTCGAAGGTGAGTGCCACTTCGGTCTTGAGCTTGAAAAGGCGTTCGTCGTTCTTGTCCACGTAACGGGTGTCGAACGTTCCGCGGAAACGGATGTGTTGCGTAATGCCGAAGGTGAGGTCTCCACGGTTGATGACTTCGTAACGCTCTTCGATGCTGTCCGGGTAGGCCGGAGGGTTGATTTTTTCGTGGTTGAACGTCAGTCGGTCTTCGAAGCGGATTGCTGTGGGAATCATCGTGAACGAGGTCCCGAACAGGAGCGGGTTCGCATAGCCTGCCGAGATTTCTTGCTTGTGCTGGGCTATCTGGAAGTTTGTCGAGAATTCGTTGAACCGTCCGAAGAAGTTTTTGTGCCGTGCGTAAGCCTGTGCGCCGAACCCGTAGATTTCTTCGAAGAAGAATCCGTAGCGGGCGTCTCCGGGGACGCGCTCCGTGACATTGAGGTGAACGTCGGAAAGTCCGTCAGTGCGCAGGGAGTCTTCGAGGCGAATTTGTGTGAACAATTGGGTCGAGAAAAGTTTGTTCTTGAAGGAGTTGTACTGCTTACCGTCGATAGTCTCTCCCTTGGGAATTCTCCAGAGCGACGAGAGCCAGGCTGTGTCGGAGAGTCCTTCTTCGCTCTTTTCACCCCGGTTGCCGCGGTCTTGCACACGAGCGGTTGTGCTCCTGATGTTACCCATGATGACTTTGGCACCCGGCCTTACGTTGATTTCCACGTAGATTTTCTTATTGACTGTGTCGACCATTTCCACCGACGAGACTTGCGTGTGCAGGAATCCTTCTTGCCTGTAAACGTCCATGATAGTTTGCATGTCCTTGGAAATGTCGTCTTGGGAATAGTAGTTGTCTTTCGATGTTTCTAGTGATGTTGTTTTTATCTCGATGGCGATTGTATCGGGGGCGATGACCTTTGTCCCGCCAAAACGGTAGCGTTCGCCTTCGTTGATGAAGATGATGTAGCCGCGCTGCATGCTGTCTTGCGAAATATGTTCCCTGCGGATGTCCAAATTCATTTCGAGGCTGAAGTAACCGCGCGAGTAGTACAGCGCCTTGAGGTTCTCGATGGAAAGGCGCATCAGAAAGTCTTGCTTGGTCGTGTCGAGTTGGCCGAACTCGTCGGGAATGTCGATTTGTTCTTCTACCTGGAAGTTGGAGAATACATTGTTCCCACGGAATTCCATGTACCACGGATGCTTTATGCCTTCTTCGGCGAGGCATATTCCAATGAGGCAGGCGAGGAGGATGAAAATCTTATTCATCATTTTTTCTCCTCCTGCTTGTAATCCGGTTCGATGGTTTCACAGTACCCCAGGTGCAACAGACATGGATTCCAGTAACGGTAAACATAGCCGAAACCGATGTTTTTTTCAATACGGTTCTCGTTACCTTCGGTACCTGTGTTTGTCAAGTACTGCTTGGAAATCAGCATGCCACTGAGGGAAAGGCTAGGGTTGAGGTGGTTCTTGTGCGAATAATCCTTGTCCCTGAATACGGGTAAGGTGTAGTTGATGCCGAATTCCAGTGCCTGGTCGTAAGTCGGGGTTTCGCTCTGGTCTTGTGTGTAACCAAAGATGAGACTCAAATCCTTGACCCAGCGGTCCAGCGAGACCGGAATCTTGAAGTAGCTTGAATCTTTTTCGTTGGAGGCGTTGCTGTTGAACAGCATGACCTTCATATCGATGTCTCCGATGTAGTCGCCGCCCAGTGTGCGGTTTGCTGTAGTCGTCAGGACTTTGCCGATAGCCTTGCCTGCAAGCTTGTTCCAGTCTGTCGCTTCGCCGTTGTCGTCTGCGATACACCCGAGGAAGATGTTGTAGTAAATGGCTGCCGATGTGGCTTCGTTACCGCAGTTCGAACTGGGAATGGGTTGTGGGTTTGTAATGGTCCCCTGAATGTTCAAACTGACGGGGCAGGTGTCCTCGTTGTCGTTTTCGTCTGTTGCAGAACAGTAGGGGAGTTCTTGCTGGCTTGAAACATCGACAACGCCATGTTGCCATGGGACGTTGTTCCAGCTGATGTTGAAGGAATTCAGGTCGAACTGGTAGATATCCTTGACGCCGATGAATCCGCTGTTTGAGTTGCCGACATCACCGCGCAATAGGGGCCTGTTTGTCGTGCCGAGAACCCAGATATCGAACGTGAACGGGAATTCGGCAAACGGAGTGATGATTTCAACGGAATCCTTCTGGGTTTCGGTAACATGGACGGCGAGATTGATTGGGCTTGCCGTGGAAATCTTTGTTTCCTGCGCGTCTTTTTTGCGCAACTTGATAATGGCGTTGTTGAACATCGTGATGAACTTGTCTATCGAATTCGGAGTGATTTCGATATCAAGCTCTTTGGTGTAGACAAGCTTGTCTACCAACAGTTCTCCATTCAGAGTTTTGTTCTGGATAATGCCGTCTTTGTTGTGGGGAATGTAAAGATTGAATTTCCCGCTACCCATTGCGGTGGCATCGCCAAGGGTCTCGTCGTGGAACTGGTATTGAATCAAAGGAACCGTCGCCGTGATTTTCACGGAGTCGTCCGTGTTTTCCAGCGAACCATTGATGTCGTCTGCGACAAACACGTGACGGGCTGTTTGGAATGTGTACCGGTCGGAATGGAAACTGAATTCCTTGAGTCTCAGACTGTCCATGTCGAACTGGAGCTTGCCCGAAACGGTTTCGCCGCTGTCGTTGCGCGTCTCCATTTCGTAGATATCCAGTAAGGCGTTTTCCATGTGCCCGCGAACCTTGATGGGGAACTGGTAGCTGAACTTGGGGGGCTGGTACAGCGTGGAGTCCATGCGGATGTCTGCCGTGATTCCCTTGATGCCTTCGCGCAATTTGGCCGTGGCTTCGATCTGCAAGTCGGTCCGCTGGATTTCGCTGATGGAACCCGGAATGAACCAGGAACCGTTCGCGTTCAGTTTTCCCGTGAACACTAGATTCGTATCGATAAATCCTTCGGCCCAGAGGTTGCCGCCGTTGTCGCTGTTGTGTGTGAGGCTTACATGCCGTTCGGGCTTGAATACGTTATCCACGATGACCTGCGTGTTTCCGGTCCATCCGCCGCCACCGATTCCCAGATAGGCACTCAACTCTATCTTGCTCGCTTCGGCGAAAAGATTCATCTTGTGGATGCAGAAGAGTTGCTTGGGAATATTGCTGAATTCAAGATCCCTGAAATCGATGTTGCCGACGAGCCCTTGCCCTTCGTTGTACGCAATGTCGCCGGTGATAAGGCCCGAGGAGAATGTTGTGTCGTTGAGGGGCTCGAGTAGGAGCGGTATGCCAAATTCGTGGGCAGACGCCCATGCGTGGATGACCTGCACTGGGAGTGTTCCCGTGGGTTCAAAATCCGGGTTCGAATCGTTCGGCAAGATGAACGACGCCTCGGCCTCGACCTTGTTGTGGTTGTGGACAGCTTCGAATTTGTCGATGAATATGGAATCTCCGTTTTGCCGGGCCCGTGTGTTCATCTGCAGTTTGAACGGCTTGTACTCTCCGTCGACAGCGACATCGAGACTTGCAATATTGGTGTCGAAGTTCTTGTTGAAGAATCCCGTGACATTGCCGCTCAGGTTTTCGTTGAACTTAAACCGGGCAAAGGGAATGGTCTCAAAGGCCACGTTGTCTGCTGTACTCTGTATAGCCGTGGAGTCGATGATGTAGATGTATGCCTGGCCGACGCCCCCGTGGCGTTGAGTAATCTTCCATGAAGTGTGCGGATTCTTGTTGGCCCAGACGACATCGCCCACGAAGTCAAATGTCTCCTTGGGGGTATAGATAATCCCGTCGGTGAAAACGATGCTGTCTTTGTACAAGTCAAGCGTAGTTACCATGGAATCCGCTGTCATGTGGTAGGCGAATGGGATGGTGTCGAACTTGACCAATGCGTGCATGTGTGCATCTTTGAACGAACCGTACACCTTGGTTGTCTTACCCAGTACGAGGTTCCCTTTGCTCCAGTCTATGGCCCACGGTTCGTATGGCGATATGTCGCCGACATAGGTAATGTTGAATTCTTTTTCGAAGTTTATGTTCGCGTCGATGTTGGAGCCCTGTCTCGTTTCTATAACGGCATGGATTTTCTTGCCACGGAGTTCGGCCGAGTGGATGGTGAGGTCAAGGGGCATCGTCTGTGGGCCAAATTTGGCGTTCATGTTTTTGACGTTGCCATAAAGGTCTATGTTGCCGTTTTTCCAAATGTCGGCGTCCAGTTCCATGGAACCGCCTTCTCTGTTATGGAACTTTGCATTTACGTGAATGTCCCGGTCGTTTCCGTCGAACTCGATTGCGGCGTCCAGCGCCATAAGCGGATAAATCTCGCTCATGTGCGCTTTGGCTGTTCCCTCGTAGGATATCTCTCCCGAACTGATATTTGTCTTGACGTTCGCCTTGACGTGGATGCCGGTTATCTGTGGGGCCTTCTGTGGCCAATCAAAGGGGAGCCACTGCTCCAGATTGTCGACGTCGGTTTCTACACTGGAGGCGATATCCAGCATGTTGTCTTTTGGAGCCATCACGACGAGGTCGAGGGAGTCTCCCTGCGAATAGAGTTTCCCTTGGACCTTGAGGTTGCTCGAGCCGAAGTCCACGTTGATTTTTGTCCCTGCCGGGTGTGGAATTTGCGAACCTTGGACATTGCTTACGGCCAGGGTTGCCGCCTGTTTCCCTTCGCTCTTGAGGGAGAATTTCTCAAAACTCCAGCTGTTGCCGTTGGATAGGGCTACGTTTCCCTTTCCGATATTCAGCTTGACCGGGATGTAGAATTTTGCCTTTTCAGGAAATTCCGGAGATTCCAGGGGGGATTCTTTCGTGCTATCTTCGGGAGGAACTTCGATTTTTGCATCAAGCTCGCCGAGGTCTAGGGCGACGCCGCGGGATTGCGGGTTCAGGAGGGTCAAGTCCAGCGACACGTTCCTGAGCATGACTGTCGTCGATCCGTTTTCGACCTTGATGGAGTCCCAGGACGGATTGAGGAGGGAGCCTTCGTGGTAGCCGTAGGGGGTAATCGTGGTGTCCCCGAAGGTGTGCTCGTTCGAGAGGTAATACGGGACGATATAATCAACAAACCAGGCGCATGCGGATATAGCGCCCACAACGATCATCGGGAAAAGGATGATCCTGAGGAATGTCGTAGCTACTTTTTTCAAGTGCGTCAAGAATATAGAAAAAAATAGGAGTGGATTTTACGTAACTTGTTGTTTTATAACCACTTATAGAGCCAATTCAATCTACGGCTTGGGGGTGTCGTGTATCGGGAGTCTTGTTGGCGACCCTCGTTGTAATGAACTTTTTTTATATTGGGCTTATCGGAACATTTTCGAGCTATTCGGCTCATTTGATGAGGACTGCAATGAAAAATAAGGCTTTGGCGCTCCTTGCGCTTGGTGTGCTACTGTTTACAGGGTGCAATTCCATTGGTGACAAGGATACCATAATTGGTCGCGTGAATGGCGAATCCATCTATCAAGAAGACATCGACCTGATTGTGCGTTTGCATGGGCAGAGCCCCAAGTCGGAAGATGTGAAAACGTCGGTTGCATCTCTGTTCAGTCGTAATTCATTCTATGCGGATGCCTACGAACGCTTCCCCGAAATCAAGGACGAACTGAAAAATCGCAGCCAGACGGTTGACAATTATCTGCTGACCTTTGCTTTCCAGCGCTTTTATGCGATGGACCGCTTGATGTTCAGCGATGGTGAACTCCGGGCCTATTTTGATTCTCACCGGTCCTTGTTCGGTGATTCGGCTGATTACATGGTTGTCCGTAACCTTGTTGCCGAAAAGCTGTTCCTTGAACAAAATGCAGATTCTCTTGCCGCTTTCATCAAGAAAAATAAGGCAGAGGGCGAGGACTCCGATACCTCCAGTGAACGTTGGAATGCTCGTTTCTTAAACGAATTCCGCGACAAGATGGTTCGCACGATGGGGGATTCTCTTGTCAAGGTGTATAATCTGGCGCTGGTTCCGATAATTCCGCCGACACCCGAGGAATATTATGAAAAGCACAAGGACTGGTTCGTGACGGAGCCGGGCTTTGAAGTTTACCATGTCGAAATGGCCGATTCCGTGGCTCTCGCCGCATTGTTCTATACCGACAGCATGGACCTTGACGAATTCAAGAAGATTGCCCATGATAACAGCATCAACAAGGAAACGGCGGCAAACGACGGCTATGTGGGGAAGGTCTTGGAAAAGCATGTGCTGCCTTACGGCATAGGCGAGATGTCCCCGATGTTCACCCAGTTCAAGGACAAGCCGGTGGGTACAGTCTCCAAGGTGATTCGTACGTTCATGGGGGAGACCTTCCACGTATTTTATCTTGCAGGGGTGGTCCCATCCCGTCAAAAGACGCTTGAACAGTCCAAAATTGCAATTGAAAACGAAATCAAGAACGGTGTCAAGTACGACCTTGATTCGACGTACGTGCTGGTAACGATGAACGGGGAACCTGTAGTCCGCGAAAGCGATGTCGCAGAGGTCTATGCGGCCAATATCAATATACCGAAAAACCGCATGACTCATGATAACATTGTCAAAACGTTGATGCAGAACATTGCCTTTGCTCACGAAGCCCGCAAGCGCAAGGTCGACCATTCTTGGGAATACAGGGCGCTTGTCCGTACCAGCAATCTTGACTTTGTGTGTAATTTGTTCGAGTTCAAGATCCGTCACTTGGTCACTCACTCGGATGATACGCTTAAGGCTGTGTTTGATAAAATTGGAAACCCGGCACATCCGACACTTGATTTCGAAGCCTCCCGCGAAGATCTCTCTGTCTGGCTGGATATGCCTAGACTGCTCCTAAAGCGAATCTATTACTATCAGCAAGAAGAATTCCTTCCGAATGATTTTGAATCCTCTATTACTAATTTGTTTGCGATGGAGATTTCTTCGTACCGCAACGACTTCTGGGAAAGAGTCACGACGGATGCCTGGGGTAAGGCCAAGGTTTCGCTCTATGTGGATTCAATCAAGCTCTTGCCGCAGCAGTCTTCGGTGGATGCAGTTATCCAGGAACTGGATTCTCTTTATCAGATACAAAAGCTTGATTTGGTGCTGACGGGCTGGAAAAACTTGAGAAAACGTTATCCCGATAACGATACGCTCATGAAAAAGTCCACTTACGAAATTGCCCATATTTTGAGTGAGACAAACGATTTTGAACACTCCCAGCGCGAGTACAGGGCGTTTTACAGTGTTTGGCCCGATGATCCTAATGCCGAGAAGGCTATGTTCAGTCGCGGGTTCATCCTCACCGAGAACATGCACAAGGATTCGCTTGCTCTCGAAGTCCTCGAAGAATTCAAGACGAAGTATCCCAAGAGCGAGCTGACCGAGTCGGCCGACTGGCTCATCGAGAACATCCGGTCCGGCGGAAAACTCGCCGATGATCTGATGAAGAAAATTGAAGCGGAGGAGTAGACGAAAGAACGCCCGCTATCGCGGGCTACAGACGAAAGACGAGAGATTAAAT
>CAMJHM010000057.1 GCA_946405515.1 uncultured Fibrobacter sp.
GCTTGAGGTGCTAGTGGGAGCGATCCCATGACAGTTCAAGTCTGTCCGACCGCATATAAGAGTCCGCCCTGCTACAAGCGGGGTGGATTTTTTTGCGCCAAAGGCGCAGCAATGAGGCCGGGCCTTCGGCCCTCTGAGGTATGAGGTGTGAGGTCGCGACCGTCGGTCGCTTTGGGGTATGGGGTCGGCACGTTGCGCCTTTGAGGTGAATGCCCATAGCCCATAGCTCACAACACACAACTCTCAACTCACAACTCATAACTCACACCATACATTTCACATTACACATCGTTTTCTACTTTTTCGCCGAGGTTTTTTATCATGCAGAATTCTATTGTCGCCCCTGTTGGCGTTTTGGGCTTTGGCGTCGAAGGCCAGAGCACGTTTAACTACCTTATCCGCAGCGGAATCAAGGACATCGTCGTGATGGACAAAAATCCGGTCAGTTTGCCGAAAGTGCCCGCTGGCGTAAACGTGAAGACATTCAGCGGTGACAACTACATGGACGGTCTCAAGGACTGCGTGACTGTGGTGCGCTCCGCAGGCGTGTACCCGATGAGTCAGGAACTGTTCAAGTTCCAGATGAACGGCGGGCTCATGACGAGCCAGATTCAACTATTTTTAGAACAAACTAAATCAAAGAAGGTTGTAGGTGTCACGGGTACACTCGGCAAGGGCTCTACCGTGAGCATGATCAGCCACATCCTTACAAAGTGCGGCGTGAACAACGAGATTGGCGGGAACTTCGGCGTGCCGGCACTTGACCTGCTGGAAAGCGAACCGAACGACCGCGTGAGCATCCTCGAGCTTTCGAGTTTCCAGCTGATGACGCTTTCCCTGTCGCCCGACGTGGCCGTGGTGCTGCGCGTTTCGACAGAACACCTGGACTGGCACAAGAGTGTCGAGGAGTACCGCGATGCAAAGGCGAACCTTGTGCGCTGGCAGAAACGCAGCGGCACCTGCGTCTTTTTGAAAGACGCTGCTCCGACGGCGAAAATCGCCGCCGAGAGCCCGGCCACGACCAAGTACGCCATCACGCTCGCTGATGGGCCGAACTTTGGCGACGGAGACGCCGTCATCGACGGCGCCACCCTCACCATTGACGACGAAAAGCTATTCCTTGCAGACTGCAAGGTGCGCGGCATCTACCAGCTCGAGAACATGGCGGCGGCGACCCTCGCCGTGAAGGCGCTGGGCATCAAGGTGGCCGACGCTTTCGAAGCCCTCAAGAGCTACGAGACGCTTCCCTTCCGCATGGAATTCAAGGGCGAAAAGAACGGCATCGAGTTCTACAACGACAGCTACGCCACGCGCCCCGACGCGACGATCGCCGCCACGGCGAGCATGACGCGCCCCTTCGCGCTCATCCTCGGCGGCTCCGAGAAGAACGCCGACTTCACCGAGCTTTCAAAGATCCTCGTGAACGACCGCCCGAACCTCAAGCGCATCGCGCTCATCGGCGCGACAGCGCAGCGCATGCTCGAGTCCCTAACGCAGGCCGGGCTCCAGATTCCTGCGAACATCTTCCCCACTTTGGAAGAAGCGTTTGCCGACAGTCTCGCCATCGGAAAGGGCGGAACGGTCATCATGAGCCCCGCCTGCGCCAGCTTTGGCCTGTTCAAGAACTACAAGGTCCGCGGGCAGGTGTTCGACAAGCTGGTCGCCGAGCTGTGAGCGGTGAGCCATGAGCACTGAGTTAATACTCACACCTCATTGCTCATAGCTGATAGCGTTGAGTTTCAAGCAAGAACAGCCTAGCAAATCCTTACATATAGCGAGATATCCGATTAGGTATAATGAAAACTGGATAACGTCTCTAGAATGGGAGCGTCCCATCCCGCATCATTTCTAAATAAGCCTTAAATATTTGTTTTTCCTGTTTTTTTCAAAAAAAATTCCCCCCCTCCCCTTTACAAGGCCATCCTTTTAAACTAAATTTGTCTCCGTTCCGCTAAGGACCACGCGGTCGTGGTGGAATTGGTAGACACGCTAGCTTGAGGTGCTAGTGGGAGCGATCCCATGACAGTTCAAGTCTGTCCGACCGCAGAAGAAAGACTCAGTGAAAACTGAGTCTTTTTTCGTTTTATAATGCAGCCAAAATGTTGAGCCGAACGATCTCTATACAAAAAGTCTTCCCAGCACATATGCACTAGGAAGACTCCGTTGGAGGTGTATGTAAGAATTACTTGGAGGTGTTCACCATGAACTTCTTGCTGCCGTTCACCTGCTTGAGCATGTACACGCCCTTGGCAAAGCCTGCGGCCTTGAGAGCCTTCGGAGCATCCATGCGGGACAGGTCAACCGTACCGACCTTCACGCCGGTGAGGCTGAACACGTTGTAGGACTTTTCGATCTTGTTCTGGAGCTTGATCTGTGCAATAGAGGTCTTGCCCGGATCGGCATCCTTGCCTGCAGCAAATTCGATGTAGTCAATGTCCATCCAGTCACCGGTCACGGTGAAGCGGAGGATGTGCTTGCCAGCGGTGAGCTTGACGTTTGCCTGAACGAGGCTGTAGTCATCGTAGTTTTCTTCGCCATCGTTCTTGGGCACAGCGATTTCTTCGGTGATATTATCGCCGTCAATAGCGAGCTGGAAGCTAGAAGTTGCATTTGCTGAAGCCACAGAAGCGAACATGGTGTAATCACCGGCTTCGGCCACATCTACAGTGTATTCAAGCCATTCGCCACTCTGGTTGTAACCCACGACATAGCCATTGTTCTTCTTGTAGATGTCAACGCCAGTGCCTTCGCGATAGCTCTTGCCGCCATTGCTTTCGGCGCCATGGTCGTCGGAATCGTTGTCAGCATAAGAATCGTTGCCAGTGCCATAGCCCGGTTCGTCGAAGTTTTCCATTTCGATCTTGCCCGGAATCGCCCAAGCCTTGCCGCCGAACGGAGTCTGCGGTTCAGGTTCGCGCTTGGCACCCTGGAATTCCCATTCGAGAACACCCATGGTCGAATCCTTTCCGTTATTCTTGAACACGAAGAATACCTGGTCGATAACGCCGGTGAGGCCCTTCATTTCGCAATCGTTGTCAACGAAGGTCTTGTTATTGGCGGTTTTTGCAAGTTCGCAAGTACCGGCCAACGTACCGCTGGCGCTACCCGTATGGATTTCAATCTTGTTGCCATCACCTACGTTTGCAGCCTTGATACGGAGGTTCTGAGCACCGTTACCGAAGTCCACGCCAGAAACGCGGATCCAGGATTCGCTACGGCTTGTGAGCGGCAAAAGCACATGCACAACGGGCTTGCCCTGAGTCCAGTCCGTACGGCTACGGATGTTCATCTGCTTGGAACTGGTCGTTGCCTTGTAGGTCTTGTACGGGTCAAAGTTCTTGATCTGCTTCGGTCCTTCACGGGTGAAGGTGAGCTTGTTCATCTTGTCGCCATTCCAGGTGAGTTCGTCGATGGACACGCTTCTATGGTTTTCCTTGTTCGGCGAGTTGGTGCACTGGCCCGACTGGGTACAGGAACCCGGATGTTCATCCGCGGTGACCAGGCGGCGGTCGTGATACACGGCATACCACTTGCCCTGGAATTCTGCAAAACCCTGATGGTTGTTGCCACCTTCGTTATGAGCATCGGGTACAGAACTGATTCCAGGAATGACCGTTCCAACGAACGTGTAAGGGCCCGTAATCTTGTCAGCCATGCCGTAGTCGATGACCTGCGGAGGCGTATTGAAACTCAAGTAGTACTTGTTCCCCTTCTTGTGGATATAGGGGGCTTCGAAAGAATTCTGTGCACTGACACGCGTCAGGGAATTCTTGTCGATGGTAATCTTGCCGTTGTTTTCGGTAAACTTGATGATGTCCAGGTTGTTGCCATAGGGGCGCTGACCGTTTTCGCCACCGCCGAAAATCACGTAACCCGTACCGTCATCTTCGATGAAGATGCCCGGGTCAAAACAGTGAGCAATGCCGTCGCAGCCGCCAATCACGCTGGAGCCATAGGAAGCGGCAATGTAGTTCACGCCATGAGTTTCCTTGACGGGGTCGGTATAGGGACCGTCGATGCTTGTCGCGGTAAGCATGCCCACGCCGCTGGCGCCGTTGGGGTAAACGATGTAGATTCTGCCCTTATGGACGGCGATGCCGGACGCCCAGGTATTGTTGGGGTAATCCCCGAATTCACGCTTGGAGCGGAAAACCATGCCGTGATCGGTCCAGTTCTTCATGTCCTGGGAGGTGAACGCGTTAAGGCCCACGATGTCGTAGTCATAATTTTTCTGGGGACTGTAGTCATCGACATCGGTCAGGATGTAGAAGGTACTGTCGTCGGCCGCCGCCGAAGGGTCCGCCAGATAATGGTAAGTTGAAATCGGGTTGTCAGCATAAGCAGAAATGGACAACCCCAAGGTAGCCGCAAGGGCCATTTTTTCCCATCTTTTCATATTGCAACATCTCCATTCACTCGGTTTTTTCCCGAACCCATACAAACCAATATTAAACTACCCTAAAAAAAGCCCTCTTTTAGCGCAAACCGACATTATTCATGGATAAATTGACAACAGGTTAGTGGTTGGTGGTTAGTGGTTGGTGGTTAGGAATTCTTGAGATTTTGGTTATTTTTTCTAAATTTTTCTTTGAACGTCGTTTTCAGCCCCCTGTTTACTAACCACTGTTTACTAACCACTAAATTCATGAATCGTTTCGAGCTCCTGAAAACCTCCAAGAAGTCCAAGGCCCGTCTGGGCGTAGTCCACACCGACCACGGCGACGTGACCACCCCCATTTTTATGCCGGTAGGCACTGAAGCGACCGTAAAGGCGGTAACGCCCGCCCAGCTCAAGGACATCAAGGCGGAAATCATCCTCGCGAACACGTACCACCTGTACTTGCGCCCCACCACCCCGCGTATTGCGAAGGCTGGCGGTATCCACAAGTTCATGGCGTGGGACGGTCCGGTGCTCACAGATAGCGGCGGATTCCAGGTATGGAGCCTGAAGGACCTCCGCAAGATTTCGCCCGAAGGCGTAGAATTCCGGAGCATTTTAGATGGTTCAAAACATTTCTTTAGCCCGGCAAGCGTCATGAACGCCCAGCGGGAAATCGGCGCCGACATCATCATGGCGCTCGACGAATGTACCCCCTTCCCGAGCACCGCCAAGGAAGCGGAACATAGCCTAAAGTTCACGCTCAAGTGGACCGCGGAGGCCATGCAATGGCTCAAGGAGCACCCGCCTATCCATGGTTACGACCAGCAGTTCTTCGGGATTATCCAGGGCGGCATGCACAAGAACCTGCGCCAGCAGGCGATTGAACGCATCGCGGAACTCGAACCCGACGGATTTGCCATGGGAGGCCTATCCGTAGGCGAGCCCACCGAGACGATGTACGAAATCGCGGATTTTTGCACCGACATCTTACCGCAGGACCACGCCCGCTACGTCATGGGCGTGGGCACCCCGTGGAATTTGCTGGAACTCATCGAGCGCGGCGTGGACATGTGCGACTGCGTGATGCCCACCCGTAACGCGCGCAACGGCATGCTGTTCACAAGCGAAGGCGTGCTGCGCTACAAGGCTGCCCGCCATGCCGAGGAATTCGACAAGCCGGTCGACCCGAATTGCGACTGCTACTGCTGCCGCAACTTCAGCCGCGCCTACCTGCGCCACCTGCACCACGCCGGAGAATCGCTGGGCTTTACGCTCGCGAGCATCCACAACCTGCACTTCTACCTGCACCTGATGCGCGAGGCCAAGCGACACATCGCCGACGACACGTTCGAGGAATGGAAGAAGGAGCAGTGCGAAATCCTCCAGCGCGATTTGCAGTAGTTATCAGTTGTGAGTTGTCAGTTATGAGTTGTGAGTTGTGAGTTATGAGTTATCAGTTGTGAGTTGTCAGTTATGAGTTATCAGTTGTGAGTTATGAGTTGTGAGGATTTACTTTCTACCGTCTACTGTTTACTCCAACAGGGGTCGATTCTTTGAGAAATTCGTATTTTGGGACTTTTTGTAGAAAAAATTTCCTTTTTTTTCGTTCCATGAGCCGTTTAGAATGTTATTTTCATTTACATGGAACCGCTTCAGTTTACATCTCTCGCTTCGATGTTTTTCACAAACTGCGACCGCTCGGATTTCGGCGGCTGGTTCCAGAGAAATGGCGACCAATGGGTCCACTTTTCCAGGTCTAAACTGAGGCGTGACGCAACCGCAATCGCGCTCGCCCTCAGGGACCGCGGAATCATTGCTGGCGAAAGCATCGGCATCATCGCGCCCAGTTCCGTCTACTGGCTCCTGGCCGACATCGCGACACAGATTAACCACGCCATGGTGGTGCCGCTGTTCCCGAACATTTCCTCCGAAAATTTCCAGTTCCAGTGCGACGACGCCAACGTGCAGGTTCTCATCATCGAGAACATAGCTCAACTTGACGCCCCGTTACAGGCCCTGCTCCCCCGCTTCAAGGCCATCATCCAGCTAGATACGGGCACCGAGCTCCCGCCCAACGGAGTTTACTGGGACACCCTGATCATGGATGGGCTCAAAGTTATCGACAAGCCGGAATCCGCCCTCTGGATCAAGACGCAGATTTTCTCCATCGCGCCGGACGACCTTTTCAGCATCATCTACACGAGCGGTTCCACCGGCCGGCCCAAGGGTGTCGAACTCACGCACAGGAACATGCTCTCGCAAATCCAGAACATTCTGCCGCTGTTCCCGCTGAACCGCAAGAAGGATGTCGCACTGACCATTCTCCCGGTCGCGCATGTTTTCGAGCGAATGGCAGTGTACTACTATATCTTGAACGGGATTCCCATCTACTTCGCCGACAGCCCCAAAAATGCGGCCGTCCTGATGAAAGAAATCCGGCCGACGGTCATGATTGTCGTACCGAGAATCCTCGAACGCGTTTACGAAAGCATCACGATTGCAGCAGACAAATCGCGCGGCCCCAAAAGCTGGATTATCAAGCGCGCCGTGAAAATCGCCAAAATTGAGAACCCCGAAAAGCGCCCGAGCCTGTTGCGCCGTTTCTACGACCGCCTCGTGTACAAGAGGATGAGGGATGCCATCGGCGGCAATTTCAGGATGATTATTTCGGGCAGCAGCGCCCTCAACAAGAGTATCAGCCGCTTTTTGCTGAACGTCGGGTTGCCGGTCTACGAAGGATACGGCCTTACCGAATGTTCACCCGTCGTAAGCGCCAACTGCGAAAACAACCAGTCGGTCGGTTCCGTAGGCAAGCCGCTTGACCACCTTTCCGTCAAGATCGGGGAAAACAACGAAATTTTAGTCAAAGGCGACAGTGTCTTTGCCGGGTACCACAACCGGCCCGACCTGAACAGCGAAGCATTCACGCCAGATGGATACTTCCGCACCGGCGACCAGGGATTTATCGACGACAACGGATTCCTCTCCCTGACTGGCCGCCTCAAGGAACTTTTAAAAACCAGCACGGGCAAATACGTAAGCCCGAACCCCATTGAACTGGAAATCAGCCGCCACCCCGTGGTGGAACAGGCCCTCGTCATCGCGAACGACCGCAAGTTCGTCTCGGCGCTGGTATTCCTGAACCCCGAAGGGGCTCGCCGCCTGCTCCGCGTCCACAAAGAGGATTTCGAAATCGAAAAGGCCATGCAATCCGACCGCATCCGCGAAGCCATCAACCGCCATATCGGGAAAATCAACAAGAAGTTGAACCACTGGGAACAGATTCGCAGGTGGACGCTCATCGGTGACGAACTCACCATAGAATCTGGACTCCTGACACCCACCTTGAAAATCCGCAGGAAAGCCACCGAGACCCGGTACGCAGAACAAATCGAGGAAATGTACGGGCAGCCCCACGAGCAGGAGCCGCAAAGCTAGCCGTCAGAACTTGCTCCGCGGAGCGCAACGCATCAAGCACTGAGAACACCGAGCCGCAGGAGATGCCGGATTACCATAACGGCGCTCCGGATTCGGGCAATGCTGCACACTCCCGTCCGGCAACACCCACAATTCATCGACAAACGGGCAGGGAATCGAATCTTCCCCACATGGTTCTTGTGCAGGTTCAAAAAAGAGCGACCCCTCGCAACGGACTTTGCAAGACTTTGCCGATTGTACAAGTTGAGACTTCAACGCTTGAATTTCGTCCGGTTCCAAGGCATATTGGCGAACCAATTCATCGGGAGCCGTACTCAAAAACACCGCCGGATTCCATTTAATGCGGTCGATTCCTATAGACTGCGCCCAATATAAAATAGAATGAACCGCACCAGCAATGGGAGCAAATTTCTTGTGCAATGTGACCTGCAACGAGATTGTGCTTATAGATTCGGTGCCAGCAGCGGCCCGCTCTGTACGGGCCAGGGAAACGAGCCTTTCTACATTCGATTTCCACTGCGAAAAATTTCCGCCAGGCATCATCTCCGAAAAAACAGCATCGTCAAATCCCATGCAGCTCACCTTGATGTCGCTGCACGCATGCAACAGGCGGCGCATTCTCCCATCCGCCCCCCACTCTCCAGGGAAACTCCCGTTTGTCGTGAGGTTCAAGGGGACTCCGCTCGCCTTGCATAATTCAAGCAGTTCAGCAAAATGAGAATAAAGTAGAGGCTCGCCCATCGTACTCGGGATGACTTCGCGCAGTCCCTCTTTCAAGGCGTTCTCGATGGCCGCGCGCACAGTGGCGAAGGGCATTTCGCCTAGGCCAAGCTTCGCTTGGCGCTGGGCCAAAAAACAAAGCGGACAATGCATGTTGCATTTGTCCGGATTGGTTAAAAGTGTTAGTCGGCGAATCAAGGATGCCCCTTCGCCATGAGCGCGCTACGCGGATGCGTTGCGCTTTTCGCGCAGGTACTTGATTGCAGCAAGCCCGGCCACAGCACCCTCGCCCACGGCAACAGCCACCTGGAGCGTACCCCCGGTGCAGTCACCCGCAGCAAAGAGCCCGGGAACCGTTGTCTGGAAATCAGGACCGAGCACGGGGTTCACCCCGTCAAAGGCCGCGCCGGCCTTGCGAGCAAGGTCGGTGGCGCTTGCGCTGCCGAGTGCGACAAACAGGCCGTCGAAGGATTCTTCTGAGCCATCTTCGAAGCGGACGCCCTTAAAAGCGCCCTCGCCGACAAGCCCGGCAAGTTTGCGGGTTTCTACAGTCACTGTTTCGGGGAACGTCGCCGTTGTTTCGCTCCCGTTTGTAAGCAACGTAACGAATGATGCCATCGGCAAGAGTTCCGATACCTCGTGCAGGGCATACTCGCCAGAACCCAAGACTGCGACCTTCTTTTGTCTATAGAAGAACGCATCGCAAACGGCGCAATAGCTCACGCCATGCCCTTCGAGTTCCGCCATCCCAGGCAGAGGTTGTTTCTTGCGGGCAGATCCTGTAGCCATGATGCACGCCTTGCCACGATATTCCCCACTTAGGCCACCTGCCACAAAATCGTTCCCATCGAAGAAAAGGTCTGTAACTTCGTCGTCCACGATTTTGGCACCAAGGGCCAATGCCTGTTTTTTACCCACTTCAGCAAGCTCGGGGCCACTGAGCGGTTTTTCCAAGCCATAGTAGTTCTCTATCATGTGTGCGCGGGCGAGCGCCCCTACATCTTTACCGACAATCAGCACATCCAGCCCCGCACGGAGCCCATAGAGTGCTGCGGAAATTCCTGCAGGGCCATAGCCCAGAATCAAAATATCAGCCATTCGAAATCCACAAATAATTTACTAGTAACTACGCGGTTTAATTTCCGCAGGGTTCTTTTCCAACAATTCCTGCAAAATCTCGGCAGACTGTTCGAACTCGCCCGTCGAGGCGCATGTCTTGCTGCTCAAGATTTTCTGGAGGTACTGTTTTTGCTTTTCGACATCGTTATCGGCAGCATAAAGCTGTGCCAACTTGAACATCGTCGCGCATACCTTGCCCCCTTCGGGGAAGGCTTCCGCGAGGCTTGTGAACACCTTCTTGGCCTTGTCCTCTTGCTTTGCATCAATCAGGCAAAGGCCCATCCAGTAAAGCGAGTTTTCGGCAAGCTCACCGGTTTTCATTTGTTCATAAACCTGCTTGAACCCGGAATACGCCAACTTGTATTCGCCACGATGGTAGTCGGATCGCGCCGTATTGAACATCGCTTCGGCTTCCACGAGTTTTTCCGCCTCGCGTTCCACGCTATCCATGGATACCGGTGCCGGAGCGCCGCTCACGACCACCTTCTTCGCAAGGATTTTGTCGGACTTGCCGAGCAACATGTCCAAACGGTAGAGGACCTCCTCTTGACGGGAATCATTGCGTTCGGACTCATCCGAGACGCGACGCGACAGCATCGTGATTTCCGCCTGCATGCGGTTCTGCAAGAGGGCAGCCTGCGCCAACTTCGCTTCCAGGGAATCGATACGTTGACGGAGCGAGTCCTCGAGAGACTTCATGGAAGAATCTACCGACCCGATGACATTTGACTGTACGTTGGCGCCCACGTTCTCCATTTCTTGCGTACGGAGCATCGTAATCTGAGAGCACCCCGTAAGCGCAAGTACAGAGAATACTAGGCCTAGGGCCAAATACTTCATTTTCAAAAATACCTCGAATTACTTAATGTTCACACGGAAATTCGCGCGACGGTTCTGGGAATAGGCTTCCTCGGTAGTCCCTTCGACCTTCGGGTTTTCCTTACCGTAGCTCACGGATTCCATGCGGTCAGCAGTCACACCGTAAGCAATCAAGAATTCCTTCACCTTCATAGCGCGCTTGGCACCAAGAGTGAAGTTATAGTCTTCCGTACCACGAGCGTCCGTATGGCCTTCGATAGTGATGGTGAAACGCTGTTCCTTGAGGAGAAGTTCGCCAACCTGGGCAAGAAGTTCCCTAGCCTTTTCGGTTAGTTCGGAACGGTCGAAGTCGAAGTAAACATCTTCGGACATAATCTGGTTGATGAGCGCTTCGAGGCGAGCACGTTCGGCTTCAAGGCGTTCGGCTTCAAGACGAGCCTGTTCTGCAGCGAGAGAGTCCGCATTCGGGCTAGCCTGAGCAGCAGTAGCCGTAGCTTCGGCTGCAGGAGCTTCAGCAGCAGGGTCCGTCTCCGGAGGCGGATTCTTGGAGCAAGCAGCAAGAGCGAGGCAAGCGAAGCTTGCGGTGAGAACGAGCATTTTCATTTTTTTCATTTTTGACCTTCTTTGTTTATGGGGATTTATGGGTTAATTTCATCGTAGAACCAGGACCAAGTAGGCGCAGTGTTCTCGCCACCCTTCGTGATGCGGGTGACATTGGAACCATCGGCGCGCATGATGTAAATCTGGTAGCTGCCGTTGCGGTTGCTGCTGAAAGCGATAAGCTTTCCATCAGGCGACCATGTGGGATGTTCGTTGTTCCCGGCATTGGAGGTAAGCTGCGTGATATCGGAGCCGTCCAAAGCACAGGTGTAAATGTTCATGAGTCCATTATCCATGGACGTGTAGGCAATACGGTCCCCCGTCGGAGACCAACTCGCGCGTTCGTTGTAGCGGCCCATGAAGGTAACACGGCGCATGTCGCTGCCATCCTTACCCATCACGAAAATCTGCGGGCCACCACCACGGTCGCTAGTAAAGAGGACTTCTGTTGCAAACGGGCTCCAGGCAGGGCTCGTCTGGTTAGACTTCAGATAAGC
The DNA here is from genome assembly GCA_946405515.1 of uncultured Fibrobacter sp. Classification (GTDB taxonomy): domain Bacteria; phylum Fibrobacterota; class Fibrobacteria; order Fibrobacterales; family Fibrobacteraceae; genus Fibrobacter. The sequence goes on from CAMJHM010000057.1 coordinate 11,575, forward strand.
GAACTTACGGGCCTTGCCCGTCTGCATGTTGCCGATATACAAATCCGTCTTGCCATCGACCGTCGAGGAGAACAGGAGCTCACCCGTCTTCGGGTTGACAGCAGGGCTGTACGTCTGGTCCAGGAACGGGAACAGCGGATTTTCGACACCGCCGAAAGTCTTGAAATAAAGGCGCGGGCGATGCGTCTTGAAATTGACGTAGACAAGGCCCTTGTTGCCCTTCATCCACACAGGCATCATGCTGATGGATGTGTCACGCGTAATCTGGGAACGGTGGAAACCATCGTAATCGGCCACCACGACCTGCTTCACGCCCTCAATCTTGGACACGTAGGCAATCTTTGTTGAGGCCACACCGCGGTCGCCCCACAGGCGGTTCACGACTTTGTCAAAGAAGTTGTGTACGGCACGGCGCATGTCCCTCTGTTGAACCTTGTAAGTTTCGCCCAAGAGCAAATCCTTTGTCTGCGAAACATACAAGTAGCAATCCAGCTGAACGCGTCCATCGGAAAGCACGGTCGCCTTACCTGTGATGTAGTGCTTGGCACGGTTACGGCTGAACAGGGCCAAATTGAACTTGTCCGAAGCGATAACATCGAAACGGCCGGAGAGGTTCGCATCGCGAGTCACAATTTCGTGCGGTTTTTCTTCGCTCCAAGAAACACGGCCCTTGGGTTCTGCAAACGGAACCACACCTATCGGCATCGTCTTGAAGACGGAAATGCCCACATCCACGGCAATCGTATCGATTGACGCGAATGCGCTCGGCACCGCAAACATCAAAAAAGCAAGCAAAGCAAAGATTCTTTTCATATCAAATATTACTCTCACTCCTCGGCACTAATTCGGGGTAAAGTTAAAATGGAGAACCAGGCTCGGAGCACGGTAGTTAGGCGGCAGTTCCGGCACCTTGGAAATGCGGACAGCACGCATGGACAAATGATCCCACGTCTTGTAACCCGATGACTTCTTGAGCACGACAGCGGATATTCCACCGAAACGGTCCACAGTGAACTGCACCGTTGTCTTTGCATCCCTCGGGATGTTCAAATTGCTCGGCGGATTGAAATTGCTCATAATAATTTGCTTTAACCTCTCCAGGTAGACCTGCATCAGAGGATCCATGTCAACAGAACCGACCGGATTCAAACTCGGCGCTTCGATCGATTTCGGCAAATCCAAATCATCCACCGGGAAATCGTCCACCGGCTCCGGCTCTGGTTCTGGTTCCGGCTCGGGCGGCACCTCCTCGTGAACTTCCTCGGGCTTCTGCTCCGGTTCAGGTTTGATTTCGGGCGGGAGTTCCTTGTTCACCTTGGGCTTGGGCGGTTCCTGCTTGGGCTTAGGCTGTTGCGTCCTCGGCGTGGGAGGCGTCGGAGTCGGCGGTTGTACCTGCACCATTTCGAACACAGGAATCATCTCGGGCTCCTGCTTGAAATCTACAAAATGCAGGGCAGCAAAGATGGCAACCACGACCAAATGGAATATCGCAGCACACACGACAATCTTTATGATTGTCCCGTCGTCTCCCGTGGAGAAATACTGGATATTTTCCTTGCTCTCTTTCATTTACCCGGTTTGTCCTTAGGATTCAACGTAAGGAACCCGAGTTTGGTCACCCCAAGTTTCTGGACCTGAGTCACAACCTTCATCACGAGACCATAGTGAACATCCTCGTCGGAGTTGATGACTACAGCCATCTCGCCATTCCACAGCGACTTGAACACGCTATTGAAACTGGAAAAATCGACCATCATATCGGCGATATAGATTTCCTCGTTCTTGGTAATGGAAACCTTCAAAAGCTTTTCCTGCTCCATGGTCGGGGCTTCGGCCTTGGGCAAGTCCACCTTGACCCCCTGGCTCATGAGCGGGGCAGAGATAATGAACACAATGAGAATCGCGAACACGATATCAATCATGTTCGTGAGGTTCATTTCCTGCTTGAGTTCTTTTCCGCGACTGCGCTTCACTTAAGGCCCTCCTAGCCGGCAACTTCTTCCAGGGCAAGCAAGTCGCCGCGTTTGAAGAGACTCAAGACCTGGGAACCGAAGTTGAAGTAGGAAATTTCGTTCTGGCTATTGCGGGATGTGAAATAGTTATATGCAGCAGAGGCCGGAATGGCGACCACAAGGCCACCAACCGTCGTAATAAGGGCCATAGCGATACCCGGCGCCACGACAGTCAAGTCTGCCGAGCCGTGCTGGCCAATCTGGAAAAAGGCAACCATGATGCCCCACACCGTACCCAAGAGGCCGAAGAAGGGGGCCAAATTGGAACTGGTCGCAAGGAAACTCAGGTACTTGTCTTCGTTGAGGCGCAGGCCCTCGATAGAGCGTTGGATGGTATCTTCCAAGAGAGAAGCGCGGTGCTGGATGGAGTCGTAACTCACGAAGTTACTGAACTTGGAGGCTTCCTTAAGAACTTCGGCGGTCAGGCGGCGGAGCGCGCTATCGTCGGCAGATTCGCAAAGCCCCTGGAGCTGCACGAACTGAGAAACCGTGCTGAACTTGCGGAAAAATTCCGCATTGGTGCGCTGGTTTTTCTTGTATTCGAAGTATTTGACAATCATGATGCCCCAAGACCCGAAGGACATGATGGCAAGGATGCAAAGGACAACGATGGTCGCAATGTCGGACTGCGCCACCATTTGGAGAAGAGGGACAGAATTGTTCAAAAAGACCTCCGCAAGGAAAAACCAAGGGCTTTCACCCCATTTACCGTTTAGGAAAATAGAAAAAAAACAAATTGTAAACCAGAAATAAGAAAAAAAAGAACGTCTACAGCGTATCTGCCCGCCAAAGGACGTAAAAACTATTTAACAGAAAAAAAAGAAGTTCCCGTTCAAAAGAACTTAAAGGGATTTTGGATGGAACGACTTGCGGTGCTCCGGAGTTTGTCCTAAACGGCGGATGGCGTCCAGATGAGCTTTTGTCCCGTATCCGGCGTGTTTGTCAAAGCCGTAACCTGGGTACTTTTCTTCGAGTTGATCCATGTACCGGTCACGGAAAACCTTGGCCAAGATAGAGGCTGCCGAGATGCTCGCGATGCGGCCGTCGCCTTTAACGATAGGCATCTGGATTTCGGCCGGAATGCCGTGGATTTTGAGGTTGCCGTCAACGGCGATGAATATTCTAGACGAGAGACGAGAGACGAGAGACGAGAGAGGAGCGGCGGCAGCGAAGGTTCCTTTGACTTCGATGGGAATTTCGGGGGCGGTTTCTTGGAGGCCGGGCAGGCCCAATGCCTGCAGGGCGCGGCGCATCGCCAAAAAGTCCGCTTCCAGGATGTTCATCTCATCGATTTCGGCGACACTTGCACTAGCAATCGCATAACAGGCGCACGCCTCCTTCACGGCATCGAACATGGCCTCACGCTTCGGCCGCGTGAGCTTTTTCGAGTCGTTCAGTTCGGGCATGATGTCCGGGGCTTTAAGCACAGCGGCACAAGCCACCACAGGGCCAGCCAGCGGGCCACGCCCCACCTCGTCAATCCCCACCACGATGACATTTTTGCCAGCATCCGCAGCAGCCGACGCAAAAAGGTCAAGCGAATCAACACAACCCACCGACGCCGGGTCAGCAGCGAATTTGCGCAAAGCCACCTCCCCCTCCACCGGAGTGGAAACATTTTCAAGAAATACTGGCAGTTTGAATTTCATGAAAAATAGTGGTTAGTGGTTAGTGGTTGGTGGTTAGTGGTTGGTGGTTAGTGGTTAGTAGGAAGTAGGAAGTTAGAAGTAGGAAGTTACTGCCTACTATTTACTTTCTACAATTTTCTCCGAGTATTCCTTAATGGTCTTCCAGTACAAGTTATGTTCCTGTTCGAGAACGCGGGCGGCAAGCACCTCCGGCGTATCGTCGGGCAGAACGGGCACCTTCGCCTGGGCAAGAATGCGACCCTTGTCGATTTCTTCGCTCACCAGGTGAACCGTCGCGCCTGATTCCGTGTCGTGAGCGGCAATCACGGCCTCGTGCACATGGATGCCCCAGAAGCCCTTGCCACCGTACTTCGGCAACAGCGACGGGTGAATATTCAGAATGCGGTTCGGCATCCTCTGCAACATGCAAAGCGGAAGCGCCTTCATATAACCTGCCAAAATCAAAAGATCCACATTGTAGAGGTTCAACACGTCGAGCATAGCCGACTCGTATGCAGCCGGATCCGGGTGCGTCTTGCCGGAAATATGGTACACGGGAATCCCGTAGGCCCGCGCATGCTCCATCGCACCGCAATTCCCGTTGTTACTAATGAGGAATTTGCACTGGGCATCGAGGTCGCCCTCACCAATGCGATCAATAATCGCTTTAAAGTTGCTTCCTCCACCGGAAGCCATCACGCCAATTTTAAACATGGGCGCAAATATAGAAAAATCAATTACTTATGGTCAATTCCGGGAGGGGTGCGGAGATAGTAAATGACGCAAGGAATAATAACCGAAAAGATGAAAACCACAGCGGTCAGGAACACGAACCAACCTTGGACCGTGATTTCTACGGGAATTACAAAACTTTTCAGGAAAGCGAACACCAAAATCAGCAGGAGTCCGGGAATCATGTGTGCAACCAGTTTCGTCATGCCCATAAGATAGTCTTTTTCAAGCGAGAGCGTACAGGAGAAAGATTAAAAAAAGCTCATTTGATGCCATGCACCCCCTAGATTTACTACCTTTCTATCCGAAAAATTCAACCCCAATTCATGGAATTCACTATGAGCATTAAAGAATACCTCGCCGGCGCCAAACAGGCCGGTTCCGTCCAGAAGCTGATGACCCCGGGCCTCGCCGTGGAATTTATCCAGCCCTGGTACACCCCGCTTTCTACGACCCCTTCTACCACGGGTATTGCTGTCGGCGGTATCGGCTCGACATTCACCGCAACGCCTGCTGGCACCACTCCCGTGATGAACGTGATGCCGGGCGTGCAGGTCCGCACCGAAAAGCCCTCCGACCTCCGTTTCAACAACTTCTTCTTCCGCGAATCCGTGATTGGCGCAAAGGCCGCTCTTGAAATCGGTGACTTTGCCGGCTTCACGCAGATGCTCGCCAAGTACCCGCTCGTGGACGCGAAGGGCGAAGCACTCTTCAGCGCAGCAGAACTTGCCAACCAGAAGAAGGCCGAGGCCAAGCTCAACAAGGCCATCACCGAAAAGGATTTCTTCAAGAACAACGCCGCCGCGTTTGAACGCTGGCACATCGAATGGAGCGACCGCACCGCCGCCCTCCTGAACAAGGCCGGTGCCGAACTCAACCGCAGCGCCGTCATCGACTTCTTCAACGGTGTCGTGGGCGAAAAGGTTGTGCGTCAGGGCGCCCTCACCGCCGCTTGGGCAAACGACAGCGAATTCTTGGGCCAGGCCGGTTACGATGCCGCCAAGATGCAGTACGCCGCCCTCTATCCGGTGAGCGAAACCAAGTACGAAGGCAAGGGCGTGCAGATTACCAAGACCCAGTCCAGCTACGTGACTCCGGGTGACGAACGCCTCTCCAGCCTCCCGGTGAACGCAACCGTGTTCACTCTCGAAAATACCACCAAGGAAACCCGCGAAATCACCATCGTGCAGGTGCAGGACTGCATCGCCGGTTACATGGCCAAGAAGGACCGCCAGGGCGTTCAGGACTCCAGCTTCGTGCTCGTGCCGTCTGCACGTTTCCCGAAGGGCGTCAAGTTCAGCAAGCAGGCCAAGGACGGCCGCGAAGTCCGCGGTCTCGAATTCTACAACGAAAAGCCGCTCGCCGAAAGCGATTTCAACGGTTGCATGGGCGTGTCTGTCGCCTGGAACAAGAAGGACAACCTGAACGTTTCCGTGAAGCCGATGTTCTACCAGGATGACGCAGCCTCCGTGC
>CAMJHM010000058.1 GCA_946405515.1 uncultured Fibrobacter sp.
GCGTCGCTGGATTCCCGCCCCCTTGACGGTAAACCGTCGAGGGGGCTTTTTTTATATTCTATACAAATGACTCGATTCATCAATTACATTCTGTGCTCGTGCCTTTTGCTCCTTGTTGCTTGCGACAATGCGAAAAAGGAATTCATGACCCCGAGACAGGGCGAGGTTGTCCTGGATGTGAGGGCTGATGCATACTCATTGAATGCATACTCGTTCGACGGGAAGGTTATCGATAGGTCTTTTGCAGATTTTTCTACCGATGTTTTAGAGATTGATTCAAACTACAATTTATTGGCTGATTCTCTACATAAAGACTTAAAAATGATTCGAGAGAATTTAGGCGATGAAGTCTTGCAGATCCTTACACTTGAGGATGATTCTGAAAAGCGAAAGCAAATCCATGATGATTACCCTTTAGCCAAAATTCATTATGACGACGATGTTACCTATGATGTATTCTATAGTTCCTATCTGGCCGTTTCGTTCATCTTTGATTCGTTTCAATTAGCTTTTGGGTCTAATTATAAAGAAATTTACTGGTTGCATGAACCCCACACGCGTTACTATGTGCTTTTTTCCTATTGGTGCCAACAGTTGAATGATGCGAGAATTTCGGATTTCCTTTTTGGAACAAGTAGAGTCCAAGAAATGATAGCGGATCATAATATTCGCGATGCGGATGTACAATGGTGTGCCGCTGCAGATACTTCTGTTTTATTGACCTTTTATAGAAAGAATGAGGGTTATGCCTATGCGGTTAGTTTAAATAAAACCGGAGGGGCCGATGGATATGAAATCAACGCTTTTGATAAAGAGGAGTCTTTGTGGGAGTTTATAGAAAAGACTCTTCCAAAATTGCCGAATAAGGCTCGTTATGCTGTAATGATATTACGTTTTCAGAAAGATATTTTGATAAAAGATGTGGTTCCTTTCATCAAAAAGCTAATGGACTATGGTTATCATATTAAATTTGATGAAATTAAGTGAATAGAATGCTTGTAGCAGCGTGGTACCAGTAATGTTTTTTCTGTTTGCAAAAATTCGGTATGTCATTCTATACGTGCTTGTTTGTAGTGCGTGTTGTTTCGCTGCGTATGATCCTTCTCCTATTCTTCCTGATACTGTTTTCGTAGAGGATTCTATTGCGGTGGAGGAAGGCTATTCCCGCTGTGATACGGGCGCGCAGTCCTGCATCGTGGTTGGTCGCGGGTGTCGCGAGGAATATTTTGCGGTAAATGAAAAAATTGATCCCAACGAACCCGAGAATTCCCTGCTTGCAAGAGTGTATGGCGCAGAGCCTTTGCAGGATAGTTCAAGGATTTACGGCCAATGGGCATCGAATTGCAAGGAAGAACAGACTAGAGGAATTTCTGGCGCATTGTTATATGGCCTTTTTGTTGGAGGACTTTCTACTGCAGTGGGTATTGGATTGCTTTACGTTGATTACGATTATACTGCTACAAAGATTCTAGGAAGGGGCTCTGGCGTGCTTTTTCTGGCAACAGGGATTGCGTTTCTTTCTGTAGATATTATTGGTTCGATAATTTGGCTTTTCGCACCTCCCGATGAACGGATTCAGAAATACGAGGAACGCGAAAAGGCTTGGAAACTCCGCGTCACGCCGACGATAAACTTCAACGAACCCGGCGGCGGGCTGTTATTGCAACTCGGGTTTTAGCGGTGAGGATCTTCATTTTATGAAACCGATGGTCCTATTTTTACTGTTTTTCTTGAGCGTTTTTGCTGAAGCATCTTCAAGATACAGTGATACGGTTTATGTTAAGTATTCTTCGGTGAGCTTCCCTGCCTCCAATTATGGCAGTTATCCCTATGCAGAGGGTCAAGGTTATGGGACGATTGTTCAACGTGCTTGGATTGTTGTCCGGCGTGGATGCCGTGAAGAATCTTTTCCGGTGACACAAACGATTCCTTACAATGCAACCGAGGAACAGTTGTTGGCGATTGTCTATGGGGCGGAACCTCTGGAGGACAGTTCCGAGGTTTACAGAGATTGGGCTAGGAGTTGTATGGAGTTGCATGCTGCTGGTGATGCTAGCGAGGGATGGTTTTATGTTATTTTTGGAGCTGTTTATGGTGTCCCTGCGACCTTATTAGGGAAATATCTCACCTTTCGAGACTACGATTATGTATCGACTGCTATTCTTGGGCGTGTACCTGGGGTAATTTTGCTTGTGACGGGCGGTCTTATGGTAATTTGTGGTGCTATAGCCTTGGTTCCATCTATAATATCGTTGTTTGATGAAACTCCGCATCAAGCCGATATTTACAACAAGCAATACGAAAGGTGGAAGCTCCGCGTCACGCCGACGATAAACTTCAACGAACCCGGCGGCGGGCTGTTATTGCAACTCGGGTTTTAGAGATGAGGCGCGAGGCCCTAGCCCCTAGATCCTAGTCTCTAGATTCTCTGATCGAGATTGCTTCGGGGCTACGCCCCTCGCAATGACAATTTTTTCTCTCGTCAGTTAGCCTAACCACTTCCTACTGTCTACTGTCTACTTCCTACTGTTTACTCCCTCATACCTCAAAGCGACCGAAGGTCGCGACCTCAAAGGCGCAACGCGCCGACCTCATACCTCACCGCTCACAGCCTGCTGTTTGCTTTTTCTCTTGTCCTTCGTCACTCGTTTTTCGCCTGATTCCTATTTAATTGATATTTTTCGCCATTTTTCAAATAAAAACGTATTTTATTTAATTAGAGGGGGTAGGACAATATAAGGAGACGTGTTTTATGAAACGTACCTTGGCGGTAGTTTCTGTTCTTTTCTTTCTTTTTGGAGTTGCATGGGCTGATTTGACCGTGCATATCCAGTCTCCCTTTCGTAATGATCCTACTTCTGCCGATTATGTCCCTCATGTTTTGGGTGGTGCTGGCGGTGATTACACGCCCAGTTATGGGCCGACTTCCAAGACGATCATGACCGAAGAGGGCGACCACTGGTATGTGTACACGTGGTCCGGCAAGACTTTGGCCGATTTCCAGGAATGGATGAAGTTCAACTTCAAGTTCTGCCCCAACACATCCGATGTCAATTTCAACAACAACGCCTGCGTCGATTGGGATGCCGGCGGCGAGAAGGAATTCCCGATAGGCGGTTTTTTCGGTACGGATAGCGAGATTTGGTTGTACACGGATGCCACGACGGGTAAGTACACCAAGTCGTTCATGGCTCCGGGCGCGAAGGTGGTGTGGTTCAAGAGCCCCTGGGGCAACAAGGCGCTTCCGCAGATGTACTTTGGCATGGATTCTGTGCTGATGCGCTTTGTTCCGGGCGACAACACGAAATGTGGCTGGTTCTACGGCGCGGTGACTCCGGCGATGATGACCGCTAACCCGGCGCAGACGGCCTATTTCACGCGTTACAAGGCTCCGTGGCTTTCTGTCCCTGCCGATACGAACCTTTCTATTGACCTTTCGGCCGCACTCCAGGCCAACGACACTATCTATGTCGACGGTACCGAGGCTGCTCCGACTGCATCATCGACAATAGGCTCGCTTGGGACGTGCTTTGACGATACGCGCGTGCTGCATATTTACCACCCGTGGCGCAACAACACGAGCTACCGCGACAGCACTTTCTACATCACGATCGGGAATAATATCCTTAACCAGCCGACTCCGTTGAGCTCCGAAGGGGAATACCGCTTCTGGCGTCATTACTCGTTCGACGATACACTGGTGGGCTCGCCGAAGTGGAGTTCGCAGATGGCGGATTTCCAGATTTTGCGTGGCAGCAACGAGTGGCCGCAGCATCCTTATTTCCAGCAGGGTTCGCAGATGAAGGCTCTGGAACTGTTCCCGTCGGGTATTTACGAGACTTGGTTCTATGCGAGTACCAGCTTGGGTTCCATTGATTTGCAGTTCTACCCGCCCGAACCCAAGGTCGTGCGATTGCTGAGCCCGTGGGACGACATGTCGCCTTCGATGCTCGTGCTTGACCAGGACGATACGGTGAAGATGGGCCCGCTCCCGCTCGACAGGAAAAAGGACACTTGCGGTTGGTACGAGGGCACGTATTACAAGCATGCAAAAGATTGGGGAGTGTTCTTCAAGCAGACTTTCGGCATGGATTACTACAATGCCGAGGGCGTGCAGGGTGCGGGAATTCCTGATGGCAACCCGGTCCGGCTGGATTCGATGATGGCGCTGCACGATACCGTGTGGGTTTATCCTTATCCTGTTTCTACGAGTGGTCCTGCGTTCTCTAACACTTATCCGGGTCGCCTTGGCCGTTGCCCCGAGCTCAAGATTTCGGCGCTTGTCCTTGACTGGGCCGGTGAATCGTATGCGGACAGTATCGACGTGGACTTTGGCGGCATCTATGGCGGTAATGACTATACGACGGTGCGCAACTACGACCAGAACGGGCAGCTGACCGACCTCAAGACATGCGGTGGTCTTGCCGTGGGGATGGTCCAGGATACTTTGGTGAACGGGGTTCCTGCTCGCGTGGATTCTTCGGTGTTCCCGTGGTCCATCTGTTCTGCTGGTCATGAAATCGAGAAGTGGTTTGTGCCGCAGGTGGTGGCGCACGATGCTGCGGGCAAGGAGTACACGAACGCGACTTGCCGCGATATCGACCTCTCGCTCGACGAGGAAGGTTTCTGGCTAGCGGACTTCACCAACGAGGACGACTGCAACGACACCATCAATCCGGGCTTCTATCCTATTGACGATTTCCAGTATTTAGACGATGCAAAGACGGTGAAAAATCCGAAGTTCGACTGGAACGTGAGTGGCTGCCGCCACAACTACAGTTTCTCGATGAAGATTTCGGCGCAGTTCCAGTATATTCCGGGGCAGTATTTCGAGTTCCGTGGCGATGACGACGTGTGGGTCTACATCGACAACCGCTTGGTGGTGGACATCGGCGGTTGCCACAGCCCTGTAGAAGGTGCGGTGAACCTGGATACGCTCGGGCTTGTCGAGGGCAAGGAATATCCCTTCCAGATTTTCTTCTCCGAGCGCAATGCGGTGGGTTCGAACTTCAAGATGCGCACTTCCATCAACTTGCAGACCGAAAAGACGTTCTTCCCGGTGCATATCCCGCGTACCGACACGACAATCGAATACCAGTTGCTGCAGATTCTAGTGGAGGAGTCGCTGGGTTGCGACATTTCCAAGACGGGCAAGGTCGACACGGTTGCCGCACAATCCGCATTCCTCTTGAAGAGCCTCACGGGTAGCCTGCCGGAGGGCGGCGTGTCGCTGAATCCGGGTGTCAACTACGGCGGTATCACCATTTCGGAGAACATGGCGGGTTTTGTCATCGACACGAATATGATTGTGAAGACGCGTTCGCTTTCGCCGGGAACCTACGTGCTGGAATGCGTCCTCTCTTCGGACCCCACACAGTCTACCGAGATTTACTTCACGGTGCCGGAATGGCCCAAGCCTTCGATTGTCTTTGTGGATTCGACGGGAGCGTTCATCCCGGGCGACACGGTGAGCCTGGAATTGGGTACGCTCGCGTTTGTGCCTTACAAGGTGCGCATCGCAGTGGTCTACGGCGACATGGTGTGTGGCGACTGTTTCTCGATGCTTGGCTTGTACACGTCTGATTCGCTTTCTTTCTTGGACATGAACAGTTCTCCGATTAGGACGATAGAGACCGATTCAATGGGCTTCGCGACGTTCTATGTGATGGGCACGGACGCTGTAGTGAATGGGTCGTTCAGCGTGGGCAGCGAGTATGTGCAGAACGTGCTTGTATGGAGAAATATCAATCTCGAAAAGCCCAAGGTGCCGATTGCGACTAAGGCCGAGATGTACGACCGCAACGGCGACGGCATCGCAGATAGTTTGCTCGTACTTTTCAACGAACCGTTTGATGGCCGGTTCCCGGACCATACAAAGTGGATGTTCGGCGACAGTGCTTGGCATGTTACGCCTGACTGGGCGAGTGTCGTTTCGCATGTCGCAAGCGAGCAGTCGCTAGTGGAAGTGGCCGATGCATTCTCGACGGAAGTCTTTACTGGTTTGGAGAAGGACAAATATCATGGTACCTTCCGCTATCACTTCCGTTATTTTGACGAAGAGTTGGGCGACACAGTTTCACTCGATACGATGGTCCAGTTTATTGACGAGAAGATTGGTGCGATAATCAAGAGTGCTGTAGTCACCATTAAATCTGACAACGTGACGATGCTTTCGGTCTTTTTGAGCGAGGGCACGGATCCGTCTGGGATTGACATGGCATCGGCTTTTAATTTCAGAGTTTGGCGTGCCGGTATGGAAAATTCCAATTTGTTGAGCATGTCGACGTATAATTTATTTGCAAATGGTACTCGATACGATCTCTATTTCTATACAGACGAGACGCACCCGGCTCCGGTAGTGGGCGATTCTGTGCGATTGGCTATGGGTGTATTGCCGGATTTGAGTGGGAACACGCCGCATATCAACAATCCCTGGGTGCGCATTATTGGTGGACAGCGCTTGACAATGGATGCGACCGAGGTGGTGAAGATTTCGGCTGAGAAGGTCCTTGCTCCTGAAAACGGTCCTGGTGAGAATGCTATCAAGCCTTACCTTGTCCCTGCGGAATGGTCGATGAAACAAATTGTCGAGGCTTTCGGTGTTCCTGGGCATGTTTTGGGTTACGACTTGCAAGAATTGGGAATTACTGCCAGGGATTCCGTGCCGCTTGAGGATATCCGCATTGAATGGGAAGTCTACTACTTTACGAACTTGGGGCAGTATGTCAATTCGAACAAGGGTGGGGTGAGTTGTTCGGATGCGCTGTTCAACGGAGATTGTACTAGGAATCCGGGCAAGGTGTTCCTTGCGTGGGATGGCCGCAGCAAGCAGGGGCGCGTTGTGGGTACGGGAGCCTATGTATCAAAGTTGAGTTGGAAGGTGAGGCTCGGCAAGGAAAAAGTCGGGACCAAGGATGATACCCGTACCATGGGAATCATCCGCGGGAAATAGTTTTTTGGCAAAGGCTTAATATTATATCGGATATTTACTAGAGGTCTTCTTTTTTCATTATTCTCACTTGAGATAATGCGGGAGGGGACCCAGCTCGGAGTTGCGAAGGCCGCACGGTCCCCTCCCTGCACCCTCCCCTTCCTTGGCCGACGCTTCTATTCTCACAACGTTAAATAGCTATCTCTATGACTAAAAAAATATCCCACTTTTTAAAAGTGGGATAAACTGTTGAATTACGATAAAATTTCATAGCTCTTTGCTCACCGCTCACAGCTATGAGCTGCTATATCGGGTATTTATCTTTTGCGGCGTCGAGTTCGGCGGTCGTCTTTTCCCAGGCTTCGTAGAGCTGGTCGATATTTTTCTTGTTGTCGTCCATGTCTTTGGCGATGGCGGTGATGGCGTTGCCGTCGCCGCTTTCCGACGCGGTCACGAGCTTTGCTTCGAGTTCGCCGCCCAAGGCCTCGGCTTTTGCGATTTCTGCTTCAAGGCGCGCGAGTTCTTTTTCGAGCGGCTTGATGACTTTGCTGCGTTCGGCGATGTAGTCGGCGCGGGCCTTGCGGTCTTCTTTGGCGCGGGGGGCTGCCGAGGGAGCGTCCGTTTTCACGTCGATGTTCGAGACTTTGATGTTCGCGGATTCGGATCCGCCTGGCTTTTTTTCGGATGCCCAGCCCACCTTTTCCAAGAAGTCGGCGTAGGAACCTTCAAAAATGCGGCACTTGCCACCATCAAAAACCACGAGGCGGTTTGCAAACGCATGCAACAGTTCTTCGTCGTGAGTGACCACCATTGCCGTGCCTTCGTAATCCTCGAGCGCATCGATAAGGCTCTCGATGCTTTCCATGTCGAGGTGGTTCGTCGGTTCGTCGAGCAACAGCATATTGCAGGGGCTCGCGAGAATTTTCCCGAGCAGCACACGGCTGCGTTCGCCACCGCTTAAAACTTTCACTTTCTTGAGCGCGGCATCGCCACTGAACATCATGAGGCCCGCAAGCCCGCGGGCGCGGCTCTTTTGCGAGACTTCCTCGATGGCGGTCGCGATTTCTTCTTCGACGGTATTGTCGAGGTTCAGGCGGTTGATGTTTGTCTGCCCGAAATAGTTTATCTGCAAGTTCGGGTTGTGGCTGATTTCGCCTGCGGTCGGTTCAAGTTCTTTTGCGATGAGGTTCAGGAGTGTCGTTTTGCCGCGTCCGTTCGGGCCAATAACCGCGATGCGGTCGCCCTTGAAGACTTCCATCGTCAAATCGGTAATGAGTTCCGGGCCCATGCCCTGCACGTTCCCGTTATCGTCTTTGTTCGGGTACGCAAACGAAATCCCCTTGATTTGTAGCATGCGCTTGCCGGGGAAGGGGGCCTCGGTAAAACTGAAATCCAGGTTGCGTTCGTGGGTGAGTCGTTCGCCAGTTGCGAGCTTTGCGGCGGCCTTGATTTTGGACTGCACCATTGCGGCCTTGGCGGCTTTGTAGCGGAAACGTTCGATGACTTTTTCGAGCTGTTCCTTCTTTTTTGCCTCGTTTTCTTGCGTGCGCTGGGCGACTTCTTCTTCTTCGGCGATGGTTTCGCGGAGCTTTTCGACAGTTCCCTTCACCTTGCGCATCTTGTGGCGGTGAATGCCAACCGTGTGCGTGCAGACCTCGTCCATAAAGTGGTGGTCGTGCGTAATCAGCAGTACTTCGCCCTTCCAGGCACGCAAAAAGCGGCTGAGCCAGCGCATTGAAACAATGTCGAGGTAGTTCGTCGGTTCGTCGAGCAACAGCATGTCGGGCTCGCTCGCGAGCACCTTCGCCAAGTTCAGGCGAATCTGGAAACCGCCGGACAAAAGCATCGGGCTCTTGTGCATCGATTCTTCGTCAAAACCGAGGCCGAACAGAATCGCTTCTACCTTGTGCTCTTCGAGCCAACCATCTTCGTTGGGCTTCAAAACGCTGCAGGCCTCTTCGTGTACGGTCGGGTGCTTGAAGTTTATATGCTGCTGCAAATAGCCGATGGTGTAGTTCTTGGGAATGTCGATGGAACCGCCGTCGATACATTCCTGCCCGAGAATCATCTTGAAAAGGGTCGACTTGCCGCAGCCATTGCGGCCCACGAGCCCCACGCGTTCATGGCTAGCTACCAGAAAACTGGCACCGTCGAGCAGCACCTGCTCGCCAAAGGACTTGGAAACGTTCTGAACTTGAATCACGGAGGCAAATGTAGTAAATAGTGGTTTGGGGGGTATGAGGTCGCTACGCTCTGAGGTCGGCGCGTTGCGCCTTTGAGGCGTGAGGTAAGGTAGGAAGTAGGCAGTAGACAGTAGGAAGTGGTTAGTAAACAGTGGTTGGTGGTTAAGGAAAACTTGTCATTGCGAGGGGCGATTGCCAGAGCCTGCCGCGAGCGAAGCGTGGCGGAAGCAATCTCCATCAGAGAATCTAGAGGTTAGAATCTACCTTTGACCACTTAGTGCTTTAGCACTTATGTGGGCATGGCCACCTTTAGGTGGTGGGCTAGGGAGAAATATCACGGCTTCGCCGTCCTATATTGACGCACGAAGTGCGTGATTCTTTTCACTAGCCGCTAGTCTCTATTCTCTAGTCTCTCGAATACTCATTGCTCATTGCTCACCGCTCACGGCTCATTGCCCGAGCCCCGCGCCTCGCGCCTCGTGCCTTTTTATTATTTTATTAAGAGTTGAAGGAGATGGGTCATGTCTTCAAGATTTTTGCTTTCTATTTCTGCGGCACTTCTTGCCGGAACCGCTGCCACCGCAGCAACCATTACTCCTGTAGTGCCGATTCAGTCAGATGGCTGTTACCAGATTTCGACAGCGGAGGAACTCTACGGCTTTGCCGAAATTGTAAATGGCAATGACAGTATTCTTGGAAACGGGGCTGTTTGCGGCGAACTCCTGAAAGATATCGTTGTGAATAAAAATGTGCTGAAAGAATCGGGGAGGCTCAATAGTAATAGCGCCAAGACTTTTGTTCCATGGATACCGTTAGTTGGATTCTCGGGAACGTTCAATGGCAACGGGCATGTTATCTCGGGACTATATTCTGCCACAAAATCCGGCCTTTTTGAAACAATTGTTTCGGAGGATTCTGTTGTCGTTATCAGGGATCTGGGATTAGTTGATTCTTATTTTTCGCCTGCATCCACTGCAGGGGTCCTTGCCAATAATATTTCTGGGGGGGCCAAAGTTCAGATAACCAATTTCTACACATTGTCTACCATTGAGACTAGAACGCGTGATCCGTATATGGGGGTTATCACGGCCAATTTCGGCAGTTATACGCATTTGACTGTAACAAACTGCTATAACGCGGGATTACTTGTCGATAATAAAGATCGTTTTTATTCAGGTTTTTTTGGTAGTGGGGTA
Organism: uncultured Fibrobacter sp.; assembly: GCA_946405515.1. Classification (GTDB taxonomy): domain Bacteria; phylum Fibrobacterota; class Fibrobacteria; order Fibrobacterales; family Fibrobacteraceae; genus Fibrobacter. The sequence continues at coordinate 10,311 of CAMJHM010000058.1, forward strand.
TCAGGTTATCGAAATATTAACGTAAGCAATTCCTACACATTGAAACAAAAAGGGGTTAGTTATGTTCCTTATGGAACGCTTGTGGATTCTGCCGCTTTTAGTAACGGGGCGGTTGCGTATGCCTTGCGCGAAGGAGAAGACGGTTCTATTTGGGGGCAGAATGTAGGCACGGATAAATATCCGGGTTTTTCTGGCAGTCTCGTAAATTCTGCGGCGGCCAGGTACAATGTTACGTTTCATACTTTTGAGGGTGATACGGCCTCCTATTTCGATAGCTATATCTCTGGATTCAACGTTGTGCTCCCCAAAAATGTAGAGCAAGAAAACATGTACTTTGACGGTTGGTACAGGGATTCTGAATTCAGCGGAACACCTGACACGATTATTTCTGACACGACAAAAGGTGATCTTGAATACTGGGCGAAGATGAATAGACGCTATAAGATAACCTATCATGCCGACGGTGCCGTTTTTTCATTATATCATCAAGCGTGTATTCTGGACGATTATGAGCCCATGGAAGAAAATACGGATTGCTACATAAGCGGAAAAGGAACGGTGCTTTATAAATGGCTTGGTCGTGACAGCAGTATCTTCTTGGGATGGTACGACAACGAGGAACTGACGGGAAATCCGGTTGATTCTGTGGGGCCGGATGAAACGGGCGACAAGGATTTCTATGCCAAGTGGTTCGACCTCAAGAGACCGCCGATTGACCCTGCGGACAGTTGCTACGAAATTTCGGATGTGGCAGAACTTTACGGTTTTTCCGCACTTGTGAACGGGGAGTTTGCCAAAGGTGATGAACACCCAGATTACATTTGTGGTAAACTTACGCAGGATATTGTTGTAAACAAGAATGTCTTGAAGGAAGACGGAACACTCGACAGTGCGAGAGTGCAGGAATTCTTCTCATGGAATATCATAGATTTTTACAATGGCTTATTCGATGGGCAAGGGCATACGATTTCTGGACTCTATGCATACGAAGCGATATTTAGTGCCCGTGCACCTGGTGCATCCGTAACCAATGTTACCATTCGTAATTTAAAAGTCAAGGATACCTTTGTTAATGGCATGCTTGATGCAGCCGGAATTATTAGTTCTAATGAAAGGTTCAATGCCTCCATCGAAATAGATAACACGCATTTTGATGGAGCTATTTATGTAGATGAAGACGCGTTCTATGTTGGTGGTCTAGTTTCGAATGCTAGTTACGTATTGATTATAAAAAATAGTAGCCATCGCGGGATAATTTCTGTTCCTGATGGTGAGGGTATTGTTGGTGGCCTTGTGGGACACACCGATGTGTTTACGATTCTTTTGCAGAATTCCAATGAAGGACGCATTGAAGGTGGTGATGAAGTGGGTGGCTTGGTAGGGGAAGCTACAGCTCATTTCTTTATAGCGAACAACTACAATCTTGCCGACATTGTTTGTAGTGAATGTGATGCGAATGGTTTGATTGGGGGCTATTCTTATTATGGCGATGTATTGACAAAAAGACCTACGCAATCTTTTGTCCTTAATAATTATAGCATGGGTTCGATTAGTGGTTCTAGTGGTGTGTGGCTAAAGAATTATAACGTGACTTTTGAAAACAACTACTATTTGACGGGGACGAGGTCTAGAGACAGCATCGGGACAGAGGTCGAAGCCTTGGATTTTGCTAATGGGACCGTGGCTACGGCGTTGTACAATTATGTCCAGAAGGATGCTGCCGGTATAGAAATTGTGGGTGGTGCTACGGGCGATAAATGGATTCAAGGTAGCAAATACCCTTTTTTCTTTGAAAATGAAACGCGCAGTGTTATACGGTTGCGCGAATATGATGAGCATAAGCCATTGCCAACGATTGCTCTTTTATATACGCCTGGTCAGACGTTGCCTTTGCCAACTCCTACTGCAAAAGGTTACGATTTTTTGGGTTGGTATTATGATGACTCTAATCTGATAACTGAAATCCCTGCGACGGCATCTGGGAATTTTGTTATTGCGCCGGAATGGCAAGAACACGTGAGTAGTTCCAGTGTCGCATCCAGCAGTTCCGTGGCGCCGCCCGGTCCCGCCAATACGAGTTCTAGCGTTGCGGCATCTTCGAGCAGCGAGGAAAAAATCAGTTCCAGCTCTCGGGAAGTCAATTCCAGCTCCGCTATGTCCAGCAGTTCTGTGAAATCTAGTTCCAGCAGAGCCAAGTCTTCTAGCAGCGTCAAGTCGAGCAGTTCTTCTGTAAAGGCGAAGTCCAGTAGTAGCAAGGCTAAGTCTAGCAGCAGTAAGGCGAAGTCTAGTTCCAGCAAGGCTAAGAGCAGCTCTAGCAAGGGCAAGGATGCAATTGTTGCTGCTGCCCAGATGCCGCAGTTCATGCTCACGGCCGTGGGCCGCGAAATCCAGGTGGCCGGTGCCCGCGTGGGTTCTGCCTACGCCGTGCTCGACATGCAGGGCCGCGTGATTGCCAAGGGCCGTGTGAATGCCACGGATTTCAGTGTCCACATGGACCGCTCCGCGACGTATCTAGTGCGTATAGGCAACCAGACGCAGACGGTAAAAGTAGGAAGTAGACAGTAGGACAAATGCGTAAGGCGAGCGCCGCGGTCAAGCTTGCTTGAACATGGCCGAGCCGAGCATTTGGTACTTGAGCGTAGCGAGAGTACAAGTAGGCAGTAAACAGTGGTTGGTGGTTAAGGAAAACTTGTCATTGCGAGCCAACGGCGAAGCAATCTCCGTCAATTATCTATCACCTCATTGCTCATCGCTCATAGCTCACTGCTCATTGCTATTTCCTCGAGCCTCGAGCCTCATACCTCATCGTTCTGTAAAGAAATGTTTTCGTAAGGTGGCAAAACAACTGCTGTTTTTTTTATTGTATTCTCGCTACGAAAAAAATAAAAAAGGAGGGCGTGTTGCCCTTTTTTTTGTTTAGTTCTGCCAAAAGGAGTAAAAATGAGAAGAACTATAAGAACTGCTTTCCTGTCTTTATTATGTGCAGGGGCGCTTGCCCACGTGGCGGCCAATGATTCTGATAACTGGTTAGTCCTGGACGAAGATGCTGGTTGGTCAAACGTCTTTTACAACGCCCCTTATCAGCCGCTGGATTCGCTCGAACCCATCAGCGTAGTAATGACCGGAAAGAAGGATGCGGACGGGTATCCTATTGGGGATATCTATTATAACGAAGGTATAAGATGTAATTTGGCTGTTGAGGATAAATTTCGCTATTACACGACCCTTGTGTATGGTGTAAGGGGAATTGGATATGGTATATCCACAGGGGGAGTGAATCCTGTAGCACTCTATACGCATCCACTTACCAACAAAAAGACAGGGGAGTTTGACTATGGTTGGAACAGTTATAAGGATGGACGTATCGTAACGCCTATACAATATCTGGATCCGTCCAAAATTACGTTCAGCGGGAAATGTGGTCGGAGAAAGATAGGTACATTCAAAGAAGCCCTGAAGATAGCCAAGGATAAGAGCTATTATCGTGCCCGCCTTACTATAGATCGTCAGCTTTGGAGTGACGGGTTGCTTACTGGCGACAATGTGAATAACGGATATCCCATATGGATGCCGCATTATGACAGTGTCCGCTTAGGCAGGGCCTACTACTACCTTTACCTTTCCGAACCGATGGTTCAAAGGGGGTATTCTTGTGTGGGTGCCAATTGCCCAACGAAGAAAGGAACGTACTATTATGATGAAATTAATCCCGTGTACTCCTTTACGTTTGATGTCGGAGTGCAGTATTATGCACCGACACAGTTTCAAATGCAGTATAGGCCCTGGAAACTCTCTAAAAATGGGAAATATGAAGCCAGTTATTGGCGCAATGTGTCGGCAAGTGGGAATTACAAAAGCTGCTTAACGTATGAAGAATATGATGCTGATGAAGGTTACTATTACAATCCCTATACTAGCTGTGGTGACAACTATTATACCAGTTTTAGCGCATCTGCAAAGAGAGCGGAAATAGTTACCGAAGGAGATTCCCTGGTGGAATACAGGCTGGCCGGAATCACCCGCATTGCCGAAGGCCCGTCAAGAAATGGGGCCCATGCTATGCAGATTCTCGATACCACATATTCCGATGTTGTCAAGCTGGTGCCGAAATACAAGGTTAATTTTAAAGCAACAGAACACGGATATACAAGTGGTCTTGCAAATGCCTATATATGTTCCGAAGAAGTGGCTGGGACAAAGTGTTCCTTTACTGTTGGGGCCTCTACCGGGTATGATTTTAAATGCTGGTCGTCAAAAGAAGATGGCTCGAACTGTGTCTCTACGGCGAATCCGGTCACTATAACAGTCCGTCATGATACGACTCTTTACGCGATTTTTGTGGAAACGCCACTTGAGGTACTTAAGGGTACCGACAGTTCGACCGAAGCGAAGTATAATAGTCAATATGACGCCTATCTGCATGTCCTTGGTCGTGACAGTCTAGTTTTTTCAGGATATCCTATCGGAGCACAGAAGGTCGGCTATTTTGCTTGCGAGTATAATGACGGCTCCAATGGCTGGCAGCGTATGGGTTCTGTACAGACTATTCCGGCTGCGGATCTTGCTCGCACAGCTAATGTTTTCATTAGAATAGGCAAAGCGGGCGAGGCTGCGTGCATGTACTATAGTACCTCATTGGGGTCGAAGAAGTTTCCCAAGGCCACCGAAACGAAGTTCCGTTTCGCCTTGTCCTATAACTCGGATTTCAGTGCCGTGGTCTATTCCGAAACGAAAACGGTCAGGTGGTTGCATCCGATTGATTTCTATGATGTCAATAAAAAACTAATACTCGATACCGCCCAGGTTTACGGATCGACGGTCAAGTTCCCGACGGATAAAAAGCTTATCAAGGTTCCTGCTGAATCCGAAGGATACCATTACGATTATTACTGGACAGACCAGTATTCAAAAAGGTATGATTCCGGGACCAAATCTGTCACGCTGGATAAGGATTCCCTTCTCGTACAGTCGTGGCTTATTGAAGGGATAGATGTCAAGTTTGTCGACCTTGACGGAAAAGTACTGAAGGATACCGTTGTTGCTCCGGGCGGATCTTCGGTGGCGCCTTCCGTGCCGAATCATGAAGGGTTCCGTTTCAAGGGTTGGGATGTGAAGAACGCCACTTGGATGGAATCCTACAATGCGGTTTATAATATTGAGAAACCCATAACAGTGACGGCGCTGTACGATACGCTCTATACGGTCCGTTTTGTCGACAGGGTCGGATATAGTGTTTTGAAGAGTGAAGAACTTGTTTACGGAGTTTCTCCGACCGAGGCTCCCGATGTGCCGAGCCATAAAGGCCTTGCCTTCGAGGATTGGGACATTGACTGGACCAAGATTACTCGGCCGTCTGAGGATACTAGCCATTTGGTAATGGTGAATACAGTGTATGATATTCCCCAAAAGGCAAAATTAGCGTTTACGGTAACCGATTTTGATTTCGGGAGTAAGGCTGAAGATATCAAGGTCGGGGTTCCGAACGAGTGTTTCGAGGTATCCAAAGAAATATATAAAGACGGAAATAAATCTAAAAAAGTTGATTCTGTAGAGGAATGGGAAAACCACCATGTGGAATTGACTGTTTCTGTGACCTGCTCTGATGATAGCTTGGGCAATATTTGGAAATATCTCCCTTACGGTAGTGAAAGGGAAGGAAAGATGTTTGTAACGCTGAATGGTGAAAATGTGGCGGTTAGTGCAAACTCCGTGTTGTACTATTATATCTTCCCGGTCACGTTTGCGGACTACGATGGAACGGTCCTGAAACAGGAATTCGTTCCGCTTGGAAAGTCTGCTACGGCACCTAAGGATCCTGTTCGTAAAGGATATGTATTCGATGGTTGGGATGCGGACTATAGTGAAATAGAGTCGTCGGTGACTGTGACCGCTCAATACAAAAAAGAGGCGTCCAGCAGTTCCTCGGCTAAGTCGAGTTCCAGCTCCGCCAAGGCCAAGTCCAGCTCTAGCAGCGCAAAGGCCAAGTCGAGCAGTTCTTCTGCAAAGGCGAAGTCCAGTAGTAGCAAGGCTAAGTCCAGTTCCAGCAAGGCCAAGAGCAGCTCTAGCAAGGGCAAGGATGCAATTGTCGCTGCTGCCCAGGTGCCGCAGTTCATGCTTACAGCCGTGGGCCGTGAAATCCAGGTGGCCGGTGCCCGCGTGGGTTCTGCCTATGCCGTGCTCGACATGCAGGGCCGCGTGATTGCCAAGGGCCGTGTGAATGCCGCGGATTTCAGTGTCCACATGGACCGCTCCGCGACTTACCTGATGCGCATAGGCAACCAGACGCAGACAGTGAAAATCAAGTAAATTCGGCAAATTTTGCGAATTATGGGGCAAAGCGAAAGCTTTGCCTCTTTTTGTTTAAAAGAGGTTAGGGGCTATGAGGCAGTAGGAAGTAGACAGTAGGCAGTAGGAAGTGGGATTGTCATTCGCAGGCGCATGACTCGTCGGCTCAGCCATGCCGAAACGCAAGCGTTTTGGCGTGGCATTCGCCTTGGTTGTCATTGCGAAGGGCGAATAGCCCTGAAGCAATCTCGATTAGAGGATCTAGAGACTAGGATCTAGAGACTAGGGAGAAATATCACGGCTTCGCCGTCCTATATTGACGCACGAA
>CAMJHM010000059.1 GCA_946405515.1 uncultured Fibrobacter sp.
TGAACATCGAACGTCGTCACGGTGCCGACAAGCCGGTGATCCAGAAGGCTCTCGTCGAACTCGATGGTGCTCCGTTCAAGTTCTTCGCCAAGAACCGCGACGTTTGGGCTACGACTGAATCCTACACCTATCCGGGTCCGATCCAGTACTGGGGTCCGAGCGAAGTGTGCGACGTGACCAACTTTACGATCAAGCTGGAACGCGGCGCATTGAAAGTCAAATAAGACTCGTTTCTCGGAGGCGTCTGCTTCGTTGCCGCGCCCCTCACGTACGTCTTGTACGCTACGGGGCACGGACGCCTTGCATCCACACTCCGATAAACATCGTCTTATGTTCCATAGGAACATTTCCTAAACATTTTTAAGTCCCTGCTTTTTGGCGGGGATTTTTTGTTTCTTACAAATTTTGTTTATTTCATTTTTACATTGCGACCATTGGGCGCGGATTTGTTGCTGCTATATTTTTTTTACTATCTCTTTGCCCAAATGAATTGTATTTTATCTAGAGGATGTTATAATCTCGATTTTTTGGGGATTTTATGAGAAAACTAACTTATATCGCCTTTTGTGTTGCATCACTCACTGCGTTTGCTTTTGCTGACGCTCCTGAAATCACCCCGACTCTCCCGGATACCGACGAAGATGGGTGCTACCTGATAGAATCTGCCGATCATTTGTACGGATTCGCAGCCCTGGTCAACGGGAAACTTGAAGATACTGAACGAAACAAGTCTGCCTGCGGCATTCTTGTCAAAGACATCACGGTAAACGAAGATGTTCTTGATGAAGACGGCTCCCTGAAAGCCGACGAAGATGACCTCGCCCCTTGGACTCCGATTATGAGTTTCAGTGGAAAATTTGACGGAAACGGAAAGACTATTTCTGGACTTTATTTTAAGGGTGGTGCAAAAGACACTGTTGGTTTTTTCGGTTCGGTTGGCAAAGGTGGCAATCCTGCAATAATTAAAAATGTGGGCCTCGTAGATTCCTATTTTGAAACGGAACACATTTCGGGCGGTATCGTGGGTGTTGTACGGTCGGAAGCCAAAGCGGATATTTTTAATTCCTACAATGAGGGAACAGTTATCGGTGATACGGCAGGCGGTATTCTTGGGTCGTCCAAGAACAATGCGGAGTCCATTCATATTTATAATACGTACAATATTGGTTCTGTTACGGGCAGCAAAATTGCTGCCGGAATTGTTGGCGCTGCCGGGGGAAAAGTTTCTGTCACCAATACATACAACCTCGGAGATGTTTCTGGGGAAAAGGTTGTTAGCGCTGTTGTTGCGCTCGCCAAAAGTGATGCAACCGTCTCGATCAAGAATTCGTTCATCCTAGATTCTTTCAAGGGCAAGGGAGATTCTTCGGCTCCTAAAGGGGCGACCAAGGCGACAGAAGAAGAATTTGAAAATGGAACGGTCGTTATTGAACTCAAGAATTTCAACGAAGGCGATGTAGACGGTTCCGTATGGGGACAGAATGTCAAGAAGGGCTCTCATCCTGACTTCAGCGGCAAAATCAAGGGCATAACCATTTCGAGCCTCACGCTTGTCATTGCCGATGGGGATACTACGAAGTCCCAGTACATCGAAGGGCACGAGATGGAGCTCCCTACGCCCAGTCGCCAAGGCTACTCTTTCAAGGGTTGGTTCGATAACGAAAAATTCAAGGGTGATGCGGTAACAGCGATATCCAAGAAAGCAACGGGCGATTTGGTATTCTATGCGAAATGGGAAGAAGTTTTATGCAAGCTGTCGTTGTCGGTCAACGATACTGCAATGGGCTCGGTCTCGGGTGCCGGAAAATACACCTGTGGCGAAAAGGTCACAATTAAGGCAACAGCCGTTGAGGGATATGTGTTCAAGGAATGGAACGACAAGGATACGACATCTTCGCGCTCCGTTACCGTCAAGAAGGACACCTCTTTCAAGGCAACCTTCAAGGCTCGTACATACAAGGTAACGCTCCACAAGGGCGAGGGCAAACTGGAATCGGAACTTTCTAGTTATACCTACGGAAAGGGTGCAGAACTCCCCAAAGCCACAAGAACAAATTACAAGTTTGACGGATGGTTCGACAACGATGAATACAGCGGCGACGCTGTTGAAGAGATTTCAAAGACGGACAAGGGCGACAAGGAATTCTGGGCCAAATGGACCAAGGTGGCTTCGTCGAGCAGTTCGTCCAAGCCGGCCTCAAGTTCTTCTGCCAAGTCTTCTAGCAGCAAGGGCAAGAGTAGTTCCAGCAGCAAGAAGGTCTCTTCTAGCTCTGTATCGAGTTCTTCTAGCGCCGAGACTTACAACTTTAGTCTCAAAAAGATTACCCCCAAGGAACCCAAAAAGGAAAAGGATTGTTACCAAATTGGAACGGTCGAGGAACTTTTTGGTTTTGCGGCCATCGTGAACGGCACGGATAGCATGCCTCGTGATTCTGCTGCTTGTGGCAAATTGACCGACGATATTGTGGTGAACGAAGAATTGCTCAAGGACAATGGGCGGTTTAATGGTCAAAAGACAGAAATTATTCCGTGGACTCCGATGAATGATTTTGCTGGAACATTTGATGGTAACAAGAAAAAGATTTCTGGCTTGTTCTACAAGGATTCTGCCAATGCCATTGGCCTCTTCGGCTCCATTACGGGTGGCTCGAAAAAGGAACCTGTCGTTATCAAGGATCTTGGCCTTGTCGATTCGTACATCGAGGGATATACGTCTGTCGGTGGCATTGTCGGTACGGCAACAACGGCATACCTTTCTCTATTGAATGTCTACAATACTTCTACCATCGTCGGTTACAATAATATCGGTGGTCTCTTAGGTTCTGGTATTGTGGATCCGAAGGAGGACACGCTTAGCAAGTACACATTGACTATCACGAACTGCTATAACACAGGGATTGTCGAAGCGACGTTTACTGCAGGTGGACTTGTCGGCATTGCTGGTGAAGTTGTTTCCTTGACAAATTCGTATAACTTTGGCAAAGTTTCTGGGGCTGAACGTGCCGATGCTTTAATCGGTTTCAACTATATCGGTATAAAGATTTCTATTCAGAATACCTTCTATTCTAGCAAGCAGTCTTCTCGATATGGTGGAAATTCCGCAGAACCAGAAGATTTCAAGAATGGCACCGTTTTGAAAAAGTTGCACGATTGGACTAGGGATGCGGACGGCTCTGTATGGGGCGAGGCCGAGGGGAGTGACCTGCCTGCCTTGACATACGAGAAGAAGAAACCTTCGGAAAAAGATGCCATTGCAATGGCAAAACCGTCTCAGCGTTTCGGCGTTCAGGCTCTCGGGCATGCTTTGACTGTAAATGGCGTTGAAGCTGGAACGAAGGTTGTTGTTTCTGATTTGCAGGGCCACCTTGTTGCCAAGGAAGTTGCAACGGGTTACGGGCTGACTATTAACATTCCGCATTCGGGTGTCTACATCGTCCGGATAGGGAACCAGGTCAATAGGGTGACAATCAAATAAGCGGGTAATGGCAAGCCAATCATCTATAACGGAATTTCAAGGCCGCCGTGAAAAATATGCGGAATGGCTGCGTATTATTGCAGCCTTCACTGTTGTATTCCAGCATACTGTAACCTCTGCTTGGTATGATACTCCCGTAAGTTCTCCCGATTTCTTCGTGCTGAACTTCTTGAACAGCCTGTCCCGATTTGGGGTAGGCGTGTTCATCATGATTAGTGGTGCTTTCATGCTTTCCCCTAAGTATGCGCATCCACCCAAAAAGGTTCTCACATACAATCTTCCGAAAATCATCATCTTGATTGTGACATGGGGGCTTGCCTACGGATTCTTGAATGTCATTTGCCAAAGCGGGGACTGGATGGATTATCTCTCCACTCCAATCACGTTGTTCACAAAACCAGCGACCCATCTTTGGTTTTTGTACACCTTGGCTGGTCTGTACATGATAACGCCTGCTTTGAGGGTGTTTACGCAAAATGCAAGTCCGCGCATGGTATTGTATGTCATCGCGTTATTCTTCACGTTTGGTTTAGTTCTACCGACGGCGAACCACCTCCTTTTTAAGTTGGCAGATGTTTCCATCTATAAGAACATCGGCATCCAGGGTAGTACAACATTTGCTGGATTTTATCTTTCTGGATTCTACATCGCCCATTATGGCCTTGGCCCAAAAGTTCGGAAAATTCTTTATTCGCTTGCGGCAATTTCTTGGTTTGTCTCATTTTTCTACGCGACTTATTTCAGCATTGCGAGGGATGCGCCCAATGAATATTTCTTCGGGAACTTCCGCCCCATGACATTCCTCATTGCTGCGGCTATTTTCTGTTATTTCAGGACTAAATACGGAAATACGACCACGGATGATGCGAAACTCATCGATATGTCCAAATGTATGCTTGGAGTCTATCTTGTTCACCCCATGTTTATCAAGGCTTTTTACGGTTTGCATCTCTCTATTCTTGTCCCTCATCCTATTGTCACAGCCCCGCTTATGGCCGTGGTTTTCTTTGGGTTGTCGCTGTTCGTTGTCCGGATGTTCCGCAAAATCCCCGGGATGCGCAAAATATTATAGACAACCCGCAAAGGATAGGGCTTTCTCCGAGACATTTTAGGGTAACTGAATTTATATTTATCACATGGCTGTCATGGACGAAAGATTTACAGAAGTACACCACAGGAACATGTGGGGGGAGTGGGTCTTTCGTTTCGAGGGGGCGAACCTTTGTGGGCTATGCTATATAAGTGATAAGTCGGGAAAATCTCGGGCCATTCCTAGCGAGGTCAAGGCTTGTGCGAGCGCAGGAGCCATGCCGGACGAACGTTTGAACCGCAAAACCGCTGCTGCCTATAAAAAGGCCGCCGCAGAACTCAACGCCTTCCTCAGAGGCAAATTGCGCACGTTTACAATCCCTATAACCATTATCGGTACAGAATTTCAAGTTCTGGTTTGGGAAAAGGTGCGTGAAATTCCTTATGGTGAAACGCGAACATTCCGGCAAATTGCTGTTGATGTTGGCCATCCGGGAGCCGAGCGTGCCGTCGGGAACGCTCTGCATGCGAATCCGCTACAAATCATTATCCCTTGTCACCGCGTTATCAGCAGCAATGGGGGACTTAGCGGGTATGTTCTTGGTATGGATTTCAAAAGACGCCTGCTTTGTATGGAAGGGGCTATCCAGGATGAACTGGAATTGGAATAGAGGATGACCAACGAGGAACTGAAACAATTTAAGGAGTCGCTTTCGATAACGGCTGTCGCGAAGGCTCTGGGCATCGATGTTGTCCATGGGCGTTGCCACTGCTTTTTCCCGCAGCGCCATGCGCATGGCGACCGCACTCCGTCTGTTTCTTTTTCCGAGGAACGCGGGACGTTCCGTTGCTGGGTCTGTGACGATGTCCGCGGCGACGTGATTTCGCTAGTCCAGCTATGTAAAAGCATGACGTTTGTTCAGGCTGTAGAATGGCTGAAATCGGAATACTCTTTTTTGCTGGGCGCATCGAAGCCGGCACGCAGGTCTGCATTATCGGCAGGGGAGGGGGGCGCATCCGAAAAGCCGAGCCCATCCCGTACCCGCGAACCGGTGTTGCGTGAACCGGAAATTGAACCACCGCAAAAGCCCTTGATAAAAGAAGAAGACCGCCGGAACCTGATTTTCTCCTTCCTGAAAATGCTGAAGCCGATTGAGCACACCCCTGCGGGCGCGTACCTTTCGCGAAGGCGCATCTACAAGCCCGTCTGGGACAAGATGCGCATCCGTACGATTGACGACTACGAAGAAATCAGCGGACGGCTCAGGGAGATTTATAGCCTCGAGGTCTTGCAGTACGTGGGACTGTTCAATGAGCGTGGCAACTTGCGTTTTTACAAGCATCCGTTGATTTTCCCGTATCTGGACACCAAGATGCGCTCGTTCTATTTCCAGGCGAGGGCCATCGACAAGACCATCGTGCCCAAGGAACTGAACTTGCGCGGGACTGTCCCGTTCCCGTACAACGTTTCGGCTTTGGACGAAAAGCCCGGCTGGGTGTATCTTTGCGAGGGTGTCGTGGACACGCTTACCTTTATCGGGCGGAATGTGCCCGCCGTGGGCATTCCCGGTGTCCGGTCGTTCAAGATGGAATGGCTCCCGCTGTTCAAGAACAAGAGCGTGGTCCTTTGTTTGGACAACGACGAGGCCGGGCGCAGCGGCATGGAATACATCCAGGGCGTATTCGACCAGGCGGGAATCCGCAGCACCATCCTCGGTTCGGGTATGGAGAACCTTTCTTCGGCCATGAAGGAAGGCGAAGACATCAACGATTGGTTTGGCCGTCGCAAATAATCTATATTTATACCTCCAATGAAAGTGAATATCGCAAGCGTCAAGAAGTTTTTTTCTAAGGTCAAGGATCTTTGGATCCGTTTCAAGAATTTTAAAGTCGTCATTGTCTTTGCTTTCATTGTCAAGTGGCTTTATCGCCTGATCAACTTCATCATCCGGCAGGCGCTCCTTATCCTCATCCTCTATTCCGCCGCGTTCACGATTGCCGCTTCTTACTTTATGTACAAGGGCTTCGTCTACGTCTACGACCTGTACGACGGTGTAGTTTCCCTGAAGGATGACCAGCCGGAGATGAGTAAGTACATGCAGGCGCTCCTGGATTCCAATCCCAGTTTCGAAATCAAGCATACCTACGTTCCGCTCGATTCTATCCATGTCAACTTGCGCAAGGCTGTGATTGCGAGCGAAGATGCTGGTTTCTATTTCCACCCGGGTTTCGATATTCGTGCCATTTCGGAGGCGCTTGAGGCGAACCGTGTGTCGGGCAAGACGAAGTTCGGCGGTTCCACGATTACGCAGCAGCTCGCGAAGAACCTCTTTTTGAGCGGCGAACGTTCATGGGAACGCAAGTTCAAGGAACTCGCCTATGCGTTGCTCATGGAACGTGAACTGGGCAAGGACCGTATCCTGGAACTTTATCTGAACTACGCCCAGTGGGGTAAGGACATTTTCGGTTGCCAGGAGGCGTGCCTCACGTACTACAAGAAGAGCTGTAGCAAACTGAGCGTGGATCAGGCTATCAACCTTGCGGCGATGCTGGCTAGCCCGGGCAAGCACCACCCGAACATGCGCGAAAGCCAGTTCATGGCGAAGCGCCGTGCCGTGATTTACCAGAACATGTTCCCCAAGAAGGACAGTCTGCTTGTGGATTCGTTGCGCCAGCTGATGGCTCCGCGTTCGTCTTCGTCGCAGGCGTTGGATGCGGCCGCTCCCGTGAATGCCCATGATAAACCGGCCAAGGGTGGGCATTCGTCCGCAGCGAAGTCTCAGGCACCCAAGGACAAGGCTCCTAAGGAAAAGTCCGCAGCCAAGGACTCTGCCGCTCAAAAGGCCAAGAACAAGAAAAAGTAGTTACGAGCCGAACACGCGGGCGATTTCGCCCATGTCGGTAACGCCTTCGCGTACAAGACGCAGGGCGTTTTCTTTTAGGTTCCCGTCGACGTAAGTGCCGTCGGGGAGGAGGAACTCGACGGCGGCGATACGGCCCTTATAGTCTCCCGATTGCGGGTTCCGCTTGCGCAGCAGACGCTGGGCGACGATGCCGATGAGCGACTCGCGGAATAGCTTGGGGGCGATGCCGAGGTCTTGCAGGCGTGTCTCTGCCGCGCGGGCGCTGTTCGTGTGGAGTGTCGCGAGTACAAGGTGGCCGGTCTGTGCCGCCCGCAGCGCTATCTGCGCGGTTTCGCTGTCGCGGATTTCACCAATGAGGATAACGTCTGGGTCTTGTCGCAGAACGGAACGCAGCGCCGCGGCGAACGTGAATCCGCATTTTTCGTTGACCTGTACTTGGTTCGCTCCGTGCAGTGTGTATTCCACGGGGTCTTCTATCGTGGTGACGTTGATGCTGCGGTGGATGATTTCGCGCAGGCCCGCATAGAGGGTGGTTGTCTTGCCGCTGCCCGTGGGCCCGGTGATGAGGAATAGCCCTTGCGGGGCGCTGAACGCGTTGCGGAAGGCTTGTCGGATTGTCGGGGAAAATTCCAGGTCGTCGAGCGTCTGCGCGTCGTCGTTTGTGTGCAACAGTCGCAGAACGCATTTCTCGCCGTACTGTAACGGGAGCGTGCTCAGCCGGACGTTTGCCTGGGTGTGCGCCCCTTGGAATGTAAAACTCCCGTCGTGGGGGAGACGGCGTTCAGTGATGTCGGCTTGCGCGAGCAACTTGAGCCGGATGAGGATGGGCTCGGCAATCCAGGCGGGGAGCGTTTTGTAGTCGTGTAACAGACCGTCTTTACGAAAGCGCACCTTGAGTGATTGTGGGTCAGGCTCGAAATGGATATCCGTAGCACCCTGCTCCAGTGCGCTCTCCAGGATGGAGTCCACGAGGCTGATGACCGGCATCGAGTCGGACGAGGCGTCTCGTTTTTTCCCGTTTTCGATTTCGCGTAGCAGCGCATCCGAACTCTTTTGCGTATCGGCGCGGAGCATCCTCCGGATTTCGGCTTCGGTTCTCTGTACGGGAATGACTCGGCATCCGGATTCTACGCGAATCTTTTCGAGCAAGAGTTCGTCGTAGATGTCGGTAACGGCGACACGCATTACGTGGCCGTCACGCGATTCCCCTCTGAAGATATTTGTATTCATGCGTTCGAAACTACAAAAAGCATCATAAAAAAACAAGCCCCGCCGGCAGTGATGCGGGCGGGGCTTGTTGCAATTTTTTAGCGGTTATGCCTTAGAGTGCAACCTGGTCTGTATTTTGTTCTTCATCTTCTTGGCCTTGCTCGTGAGAGCGTTCGGGAGCCAGAAGAACGTGGGCACCAGGTACATGGTCAAGATGGCAGACACGATGAGGCCGCCGACCGAGGCGATACCCATCGGCTGGGTCATGGCGGCCACGTTACCACCGAGGGCGAACGCCAGCGGGAGCTGGGCCACCACGGATGCGAACGTCGCAAGCACAATCGGCTGGAACTTGGTCTTTGCCGCGGTCATGATGGCCGAGCGTCGTCCCATGCTTCCGCTGCGTAGTAGCCTGTTCGCTTCGTCAAGCAATAGAATGGCGTTGTTCACCACCACACCGATAAGCATCACGATAGCCATGAGGGCAATCATGGAAAGCGCCTTGCCGGTGAGGATGAGGGCGATAATCACGCCGATAGCACCCATCGGGATAGTCGTCATGATGATGAACGGCTGCATGAAGCTTTCGAGGAGGGCGATAAGCAAGATGTAGGTAAGGAGGATTGCCATGATGATGGCCACCTTGAATTCCGCCACCATGTCGTTCTGCATGTCTGCCTGGGCACCGAAACTGAAGGAGATACCTTCGGGCAATTCGTCCTTCATGCTTTCGGCAAGTGCACCCACCTTGCTCATGACTTCACCGGTCGTGTGGCCGGGCAACAGGTTCATAGAGACATCAACACGGGTACGCTTGCGCTTGCGGTCGATACGCGTCGGGCCGGCACCGTCTTCGATGAAGAACAGCTCGCTGGCGTTGACGTATCCTTTCGGGGTCAAGATGGGGAGCATCTCGATGTCGGCATGGTTCTTGCGGTCTTTTTCCTGCATGCGCACATAGACATCGTATTCTTCGCCGTCTTCGGTGTACTGGCCCGCTTCGTAGCCGCTCACTGCAATGTAGTTGTAGGTAGCGACGGTTTGGAGTGTCACACCGTAGTCGGCAAGCGCCTGGCGGTTCGGAATCAAACGAATTTCCGGCTTACCGGCTTCATAGCTTGTCTTGAGGTCCACAATGCCTTCAATCTTGTCCTTGATGCGGTCCATTACGATTTCGGACGCCTTGATGACGGAATCCGCATGTAGACCGTTGATTTCGAGCACGACGTCACCTGCGGAGTTGTTGCTCATTTCGGAGGCGGATGTGGACTTGATGGAAATGTATGCATCCGGGATGTCGGCAAGGTAGGGGCGCAGGGAGTCGACAATCTGGTCGGTGCTGCGGGTACGGCCTTCCCAGTCCTTGAGGAGCTTGACACGCATCGTGGCCTGGTTCACGGTCGTAAAGCCGTTTGAACCACCGACGTTCATGCTGTAGTGCACGATTTCGGGGACACCCTTGACTCTTGCTTCGATAATGCGAGCTACGCTGTCGGTCGTTTCGATATTGGTACCCACAGGCATTTCGAGCTTGATACCGATCATGCCTTGGTCCTGCTTCGGCATGATTTCGACCGTCAGGAAGTTCTTGGCCAAACCACCGACAAAGACAATCATGCCGACGAGGGCTGCAACCTGGAAAAGCACGCCCGGCACAGAAAGGCAGAACGAGAGAGTCTTCAGGTAAATAAAGCGGATGCCGTTCATGATCATCGGGAACACGCCGAAGATGATTTCGCCGATAGAACGCTTATCTTCGATGATGTTGCCGAACTCGTCCTTCTTTTTACCCTTGAAGAGGTATGCCGCCATGAGCGGGGTCAAGGTGAACGTCACGAGGAGCGAGACGAAGGTGGCGAACACCATGGTTAAGCCGAACGTGCGGAAGAAGATACCGGCGATGGACTTCATGAAGGCAATCGGCACGAACACGCACACGTTGGTGAGCGTTGATGCCATGATGGCGACCATGATTTCGGAAGTGCCCTTGTAGGCGGCTTCCTTCGGCTCGAGGCCGAGTTTCAGCTTTTCGTTGATATTCTCAAGCACCACGATGGAGTTCGTAACGAGCAAGCCGACGGATGACGAAAGGGCCATGAGCGACATCATGTTGATGCCGAAGCCTGCGAAGTACATGAGCGTGAAGGCGCCGATCACGGAAATAGGCATCGTGAGGGCGGCGATAAGCATGGTCGAGAACTTGCCGAGGAAGAGGAGCAAGAGGCCTGCCGTAAGCCCGATTGCAATGATGATATTCTGGATAACGTTGTGGATGGATTCGTTCACGGCTTCGGACTTGTCGTACACCAGATGGAGTTCGAATCCTTCGGGGAGCGTCTTCTGGATTTCGTTCATGCGCTTGATGACGCCCTCGGAAACCTTCACCACGTTTGCGTCGGAACGTTTCTTGATATCGAGCGAGACCGAATTCTGACCGTTGAAGCGGGATGCGGATGTCACGGTTTCGATGGTGTCCTTGACCACCGCGATTTCGCTAAGCTTAATCACGCCCTTCGCCGTCGGAATATCCATGTTGCGGATTTCGTCAAGGTCACGGAATTTGCCCGAGGTACGTACGGAGGTGTTCTTGTGCTTGCCGATGACTTCACCGACCGGGTAATTGACGTTCGATTGTCCGAACAGGCCCATGATGGTCGCGATGTCCACATTGCGGTCAATCATCTTGTCCTTGTCGAGTTCGATGGAAATCTGGCGGGTCGTACCACCGAAGATGTCGACGCTAGCCACGCCGGACACGGCTGTAAAGAGAGGCTCGATATCGTCTTCGACCTTCTGACGAAGTTCGGTAGAGTTCAGCGGACCCGTAAACGAAATGGCCATGATGGCAGCACCGTTGATGTCCACCTTTGCTATAATCGGAGCCTGCACGGCGTCGGGGAAGTTCACCGACGCGAGGTCGATCTTGGAACGCACGTCGTTTGCCGCCACGTCCACGTTCACGCCCATGTTGAACATGGCGACGATGATGCCGTAGTTCTCAAGGCAGATGGACTGCACGTAGTCGATACCATCCACCAGTTCCACCTGGTCTTCGAGCGGCTTGATAATCGTTGATTCGATTTCTTCAGGGTTTGCGCCCTGGTAGATGATGGTTGCGGTGACCACGGGGACGTCGAATTTCGGCATCAGGTCCACCACCATCATGCTGTAGGTGTAGAGACCGAAAACCACCACGGTCAAAATGACCATGAGCATGGTTATCGGTTTATAGATACTGGCCTTAATCATTCAGCAAAATCTCCTATTCAACCACCAGCACCTTGTCGCCGTCGTTCATGCGGGACTGGCCTTCGACCATGACCGTTTCGCCGGAATTGATGCCTTCGAGAATCTGGACGTCGTCCTGGGTCTGCACACCGAGCTTGACAATCTTGCGCTTGGCCTTGTTGTCTTCGGTGACGGTCCAGATGGCGTTGACTCCGTTACGGTAGACGACGGCTTCGAGCGGGACGATGACGCCTTCGACTTCGCGGGTATCGACCTCGGCGGTCACGTACATGCCCGGGAGGAGATTCCTGTCTTTGTTGTTGAAGGTGACCTCGACCGGGAAGAAGCGGGTCTGCGGGTTGGCTGCTAGCGGAACGAGAGTGACTTGGCCTTCGATCTTATTGCCGTTCAAGGTGACCGTTGCCATGGTGCCCTTCTTGAAGTAGCCGATGTCCTGGCTCGTGACGTTCAGCTTGAGGATGACCTGGTCGAGCTTGGCGATGGTGCAGAAGACTCCGCCAACACCCGGGGCTTGGCCGACCTGGTAGTTGAGTTCCGTGACGACGCCCCCTTCGGGAGCGAGAATCAAGGTGGCGCGGCGAGCCGTTTCAAGGTTCATCTTGGCAATTTTCAGCCCGGACTCTGCCTGTTCGAGGTCCTGCTGGCTCACTCCGCCCTTTTCGTAGACTTCGCGCAAGCGGGCGATGGCCTTTTCTTGCAGGTTCACCTGTTCTTGGGCTTGCTGGTAGCTAGTGTTGTCGCCCGTGAAGAGGTATTCGGCGAGTACCTGGTCCTTCTTGACTACGCTGCCCACGGCAACGTAGATCTTGGCGAGGGGGTCTCCCATCTTGGAGATTGCCCTGTTTTCTTGCATGCCTTCGATAGATCCGCTGAACTTGCGAATGTCGTTCAGTTTGGCGATGCCGGCTTTCACGACGCGGGCGGGCTTGCCCTTTTCCTTCTGGATTTCTTCGATAGTCGTGACTTTCTTCTTGTCTTTGTTCTCGTCTTTCTTGTCGAAAGCTTCGCAGCCGACGAGGAGAAGCGAAATTGCACTGAGGGTGGCGATGGATTTGATGATGTTGTTCATGTTCTTCTTCCTCTTAATATTCTCCGGTAGCCTGCAGTAAGGCGTTATAAGCGTTGTTCCAGTTCAGGACCGCTTCCATATAGTTGAGCTTCGCGTTGCGGAGCTTCATTGTGGATTCGAGCAGGTTCAGTTGGGTTTCCTTGCCCACGTTGTAGGAGGCTTCGGTCAATATCTGGTTCTTCTGGGCCAGTTCCACAGAACGCTTCTTGATGCCGAGCTGCTGTTCTGCGTCGTTTAGGTCGTTCATGCAGGATTCGATTTGCAGGCGGAAACCGCGTTCGACGGATTCTTTTTGGATTTGCGTAGAACGCAGGCTGGATTTTGCCTGGGCGACTTTTTCGCGGGTCTGCATGCCGTTAAATAGGTTCATTGTCGCGCTCAGGGTGATGGTCTTGCTGAGCTTGTCCCATTCCGGGGTGTCCCAGTCCTTGATGGAGTTCTGGTTGTTTGCGTACTTGAGGTTACCAATCAGGACGACCGTGGGGCGGTAGTCGCTTTTTTCCAAGTCAACGAGTTTGGACTGGATTTTTTCGCTTTCTTCCAGTTGGGCCAGTTCCTTGCGGCGCTTCTTGACGTTAGCCATGGAGGTGTCCGGCATGGGAAGATTTTCTTCGGGGCTCCTGAGCGTGCCCTGGAACTGTACGTCGGCTTCGAAGGGCAGTCCCATGGTCAAGAGCAGGTTGTTGCGGGCAACGATTCTGGTTTTGTTGGTCTTTTCCAGGTTGGACTTGAGTTCGTCGAGCTGGAGTTGTGCGCGGATAACGTCCAGTTCTGTGCCGAGACCGCTCTTTTGGTTGTTGACGGCCAAGTCGACATAGCTTTGGGTCAGCTTGATGCTCTCTTCGAGGATGACTATCGAAGAATCCATGAAAATGAGCCGGTTGAAGGCATTTTCCACGTTATAGCGGACTTCAGCCTTCTTGTTGTCAAGGGATATTTCGCTTACGCGCTTCGCGGATTTCGCGATATCAATTCCGGTTCCCACTTTTCCGCCGGAGTAGAGAATCTGGGTTGCCGTGAGGCCAACAGAAGATTGCCAACGGTATCCCTGTGAAGCCATTTGGTTTGCAAAATTGTCAAGGCCATTAGCGACGGCATTGTCATAGTTAGACGGAGGCTGCGCTTTTGGGTCCTTCTGCATTTCGCCAAAAACGTCCATCATGGGCGATACCGTTTTCACGTCGTCAAGACCGAAAATGCGGGTCACTGTGGCGTTCAAGTCAATGGATGGGTATGCGGCTCCGTAACCACCTTCCACTTTGGAGGACGTCGAAACCAAGTCTTCCTGTGCGGATTGGATTTCCGTTGATTTTTCGAGAGCGATTTTTACAGCTTCTTCGCGGGTGTAGACCGTTCCTGCCCAAGAGGGGGCGATGAGGCCTATCGCGATAGCTGGAAGGATTACGTATTTCCTTGGCATTCCTGCTCCTAATATAACTAATTATAATAATGCGCCAAATTTACTAAAAAAACGCCCCTTTTTAAGGGCGTTTTTGCGGAATAATGGATAAAATGCCGTTTTTGACGGACAAATGGAGGGGCTACATGAGGCCGGGAATCTTCATCCCGCCGGTGATGTCGCTCAGGCTGGACTGTGCCGCATCGTCTTTTTTCTTGACGGCGGAGTTCACGGCGGCCATGATGAGGTCTTCCAGGGCTTCCACGTCGTCTTTGTCGACGGCATCCGGGTTGATTTTAATCATGGTAATGACCCCCTTGCCGTTCATGGCCACTTTCACCATTCCGCCGCCGGCTTCGGCTTCGAAACTCTGGGCCTTGAGGTCGCTTTGTGCCTTCAACATCTTGTTCTGCATTTTCTGAAGGTCTTTCAACATTTTGCTCATGTCCATAGGGGACTCCTTATCTGTTTTTATAATCTGGGTGAAAACTTAAAAAATTTTGTGCGCATCATGCCATGCTAGTTGTCCTGTTCCATGTATTCGTCGGCCTGGACCGGAGCCATTCCGGCCAGCTTGCGCGAATAGACGAGTTCTGCGGCGAACAGTTCCTTGAGGCGGGCGAGGGACGGGTCCTTCTGGAGGTCTAGCTCGAAGGGGCTCATCTTGGCGGCCAGTCGCTGTTGCAGTTCTGTTTCGGTGTAGGCTCGCGTCTTGACGCCCAACGTTATGGCGGTTTGCAGCAGGTCTTCCAGCTTGTTTTGCAGGCGCTGGATGTATTCCGGGTGCTCCATGAACTGCTTGTAGCCCCAGGAGGTCGGTTGTGCCGTATCGCCAATGAATACAAGTGATAGCGGGAATGGCGTGGCCTGGAGGTCGCCTGCTTCGAGAACGGTGCCGTTCAGTGCTGCCGAAAATACGAGGTCCCCGTCGTCGGCGAAGGAAGAGAGGATCGATGGCCAGGCCGCCGTGATTTCATAACGGGAATAAGTCCCGTTTCCGCCATCCCGAAGACTTGCGAAGGGGTCACTGTAAGACGCCTTGGCCTGTTCCTGGGCGTCTATCATGGCGGAGACTTCAGTTACTTTTTTTTTTAACGCCTCGGAATCGGCATTCTTGGGGTCGTTTATCGCTGCAAGCGCCCTGCGGAGGTCCGTGAGTCGGTCGAGCCAGGCCATTCGTGCGAAGGTGGTTTCGACGAGGAGTCGCGGGTTCGTACTGTAGCGTAGCGTGCCCTGCAAATCGATGAGCATTTTGCTGATGCGCAGGAGGTCCCCGTTCGAAAGTTCGGGTGCCGTCGACTTGTATTTAGAATAAACTTCGTCCGAGATGTTCAGCGCGTCGGCGGTAAATGCGTCGAGGCGGCTGTAAATCAGGTTGCGCAGGAACTTGCCGAAACCGTCGAGCAACGGGGAGAACTCGATGCCAATCTTGACCGCTTCGTCGACCATCTTGAAGCAACCCTTGAGGTCGTGGGCGGCAATAGACTGGATTAGGGCGAAAAAGAGCTCTACGGGTGGGATGCCGAGGATGGAACGCACCGATTCGGCGGTCATCTCGTTGCCGGTAAAGGCGTAGGCCTGGTCAAAGTAGGTAAGACCGTCACGCATGGACCCGTCGGCCTTCTCGGCAAAGATGTCGAGGGCCTCGTCGGAGGCGTTGATGCCTTCCTGTTCGCAGATGAAGCGGAGGCGGCTGCGGATCTGGTCGATGGTGAGACGCTTGAAGTCAAAACGCTGTACACGGCTCAAAATAGTCTGCGGAACCTTGTTGACTTCGGTCGTCGCGAAGATGAAAATCACATGCGGAGGCGGTTCTTCGAGCGTCTTGAGGAGGGCGTTGAATGCCCCCGTCGAGAGCATGTGGACTTCGTCGATGATGAAAATCTTGTATTTGCCAATGACAGGCGGGTACTGGACGCGCTCAATCACGTCACGGATGTTGTCGACGCTCGTATTGGACGCAGCGTCAATTTCGTAGACGTCCATCGGGTTGCCGCCCGAGATGTCTTTGCAGCTTTCGCACTCGCCACACGGGTGGAGCGGGTCGCCGCCCTTGCAGTTGAGGGTGCGAGCGAGAATACGGGCCGAGGTCGTCTTGCCTACACCGCGGGTGCCGGTAAACAGGAACGCATGGTGGAGACGTCCTCCCTCGATTGCGTTCTGGAGCGTTTTAGCGATATGCTCCTGACCGACCATGTCGGAGAAAGATTGTGGGCGCCACTTTCGCGCCATTGCTACGTATGCCATGCTGGGCAATATAGAATTTAGACGAGAGACGAAAGACGAGGGACGAGAGAAAAGTGGTTAGTAAACAGTGGTTAGTGGTTAGGGATTAGGATCTAGGGAGTAGGGAGTTGGGAGTAGGCAGTAGGAAGTACCCTGAGCTCGCCGAAGGGTACGGAAATAGCGTGCAGTAGGAAGTGGTTAGGGGCTATGAGGTCGCTTCGCTTTGAGGTCGGTCGCCGAAGGCACCCTTTGAGGTATGAGGTAAGGTAGGAAGTAGGCAGTAGACAGTAGGAAGTAGACAGTAGGCGGTAGACGGTGGTTGGTGAAATAGACGAGATAAACGATACTAGGCACTTTAGTGCCTTAGTAGAGTTATCCTCTATG
>CAMJHM010000060.1 GCA_946405515.1 uncultured Fibrobacter sp.
CGTGATTCTTTTCACTAGCCGCTAGTCTCTATTCTCTAGTCTCTCGAATACTCACCGCTCATAGCTCATTGCCCGAGCCCCGCGCCTCGCGCCTCGTACCTAAATCATCTTGCGAGGTGCAGTTTGCGCAGCACTTTTCCGAGCAGCTCGTTCAATATATCTTTTGCGTCCTTACTGCCTAAATAACGCTGGATAATCAGCGTGAGCGTAAACAGCGCTATGCCCGCGGCACAGGCGTAGATGATGAGAATGATAAGGTTTGTATTGCGCACGAATTCTCCCGATACATGGTCGAGTCCGATGGCGGCTGCAATCATGATGCCAAAGGCGACAAGCGCACGGAGCATGTTCAATAAGGCGTCTTTCATGCCGTCGGTGCCGTTCTTCCTTGCCCACATGAATATCATCGAGAGCACTTGGAGGATGGCGCCTGTTGCACCGATAATGGGCACGCTCTTGATGCCGAGTCCCACTTCGGGAGCGCCGAGCAAAATGTATGCGGGGATGGTCGCGGCGAAGATGCCGGTGTTGAGGAGCGTGGGCACCCACATGCGTTCGCAAGCGTAGAAGCTGCGGACGAGCACCGCCTGCAGGCAGAGCCCGAGGCTCACAGGCAAATACCAGCGGAGAATTTCGGAAATGGCTTCGGTGGTTTCGCGCTGGAAGGCGCCGCGTTCGAACAGGATGCGCACTGCCGGGAAACTGAGTGCCCATACGGCGACGACGGCGGGAATCAAGATGCAGAACATACGCGAGAGGCTCTTCCAGATTTTGTGGTTGAGGCTCACGAAGTCGCCTTCTTTGACGAGGCGGGCCATGTCGGGGTAGCTCGTGACTGAAACAGAAAAGCCGAAGACTGCGACAAGCGTGTACATCACGCGGTAGGCGTAGTTGAGGCTGGAAATACCGCTGGTACCGAAGTTCGCACCAAAACTACGGATGATGAATTCCAGCCCGAACATGGAACCCACACCCAACGACATCGGGAGCATCATCTTGAAGTAGCGCGCGATATCGGGATGCTTGGGCTGGACAATGAATTCGTAGTGTACTCCGCCACGCCGGGCGCCGAGGATTTGCAGAGCAAAGAATCCGATGAAGGCGCCCACCGGCACGCCCCAGGCGAAGCCTTCGAGGCCGAAGTCCGTGCCGGTGTACTTACCGAGCGCGAGCCCGGCCGCGCCACCGCCGACAATCGCCACGTTGTAGATAAGGCCAGTGAGCGAGGGAATCAGGAACTGTTTGCGGGTGTGCTGCACGGCCACGAGGATGCTCCCCACGAAGATGAACACCTGGCCGGGCAGGATGATACGGCCGTAATACGCGGCGCGCTCGATAAGTTCCGGCGTGGCGCCATCGACCGTCAACAGCTGCAAAAGCTCCTTCATCCAGATGAATGCGGGCACCACCAGAATCAGGAGTGCGATGCCGAACGTGTTCAGCACGTTGCTGAAGAACTTCCACCCGCCCTTCTCGTCGCCTGCCACCTTGTAACCCGTGAAAATCGGGATGAAGATAATCGAGAGGAACCCGGTGCTCACCACATGGTTCAAGATGTCGGGAATCATGAACGCGAGGTCGAGGGCGTTCTTTTCGAGCGATACGCCCGCCGCGTGTGCGAGCAACATTTCGCGGAAAATCCCGAGCACACGGCTCAGGAGCATGGATACGGCAACGATAATGGCGGCTTTGTTCATAATAAGACGAGAGACGAAAGACTAGAGACGAGAGAAAAAGTGAACGATTTATTGGAAAGGTAGTAATAAGCGAAAGGGGTGTTTCCTTTATCCCCTAGATTCTAGCCTCTAGATCCTAATCGTTCTCGTCTATTTTTTTTATTTTTTTTGCATGAAGAAGAAAAATTTTATTGCCGCTATTTTTTCCTTGGCGAGTCTTTCGCTTGCCGCGAATGTCCAAGTTCTTTCTCCTTCGGGTGCGGATTTTGCGCCCGATGCCCCCGATATGGTGCAATCGATTGTCCGTGCCGCTGTCGGCCAAACGGGTAACACCCCCGTGGAATCCAGTGCCGAAATCCAGCTCCGCACGACCTTGATGACGATGGGCTCTTCCATTGTGGTGGTCAGCGAACAGGTGAAAAACGGTACTGTTGTCGGTACGGGCAAGCAGAAGGCCCCTTCTGTCGACGATTTGGATGTCGCCATTGAAAACGCGACAAAGCAGGCACTCGCCAATGTCGAAGATGAATCCGCTTCTTCGCAGGCGTATGCTCCTGAACCGAGTTCCACGAGCGAACCGCAGGTAGTGTATGTGGTGCCGGTCGAATCGTCCCGCGGTTCCGGTGAAGATCCGGACGAAAACTTTGCCCGCAAGCGCCCCACCCGCAACTACGTGAGCTATGGTTTGGGTGCTGCCATGTGGCACAACTACGACTATACAAATGCTAATCACGATCACGAAGAGGGTATGTCCTGGGAACAGGCTTTCGTATTCCACTACGCCCGTATTTTCGAAGTGATTCCGCAGGCCGCCATTACCATCGTGGACAACATGAACATGTCTTTCGGCGACGCTTGGCAGTTGCATGAGGTATTCTTGATTGGTGGCCGTTTCTTCCCGAGCACAGGAACCGTCACTCCGTTCCTGGGCGCAGGCGTGGGTCTTGGTGTTCAGTTTGACGATCACTATTACGACAGCGACGAAAACTTTGCTATCGGCCTTGCCGCCGGTGCCGAACTGGGCATCATCTTCTTCCGCAATTCCTCGGTCCAGCTTGAAATTGGCTTTGCTTGGGACGCCCTGTGGGACGGCTTCGAGAGCTTTGACCGCCGCTTCGGTGCCGGCAGCTTCTACGTAGCTATTAACTACTAGTAGTTGGTATAACTGCCTTTTTCTTTCAGTTTCCCATTTTCGTGATAGTACTCCCAGTTACCGACGGGAGTACCATTTTTTATCATACCCTTGGCTTTTAAATTACCATTGCTATAGTACTCTTCGTATAGGCCGTTAGGTGTTCCATTTTCAAAAGTTGCTCGGCTTTCTAATTTCCCGTTTTCAAAATAGGTTTCCCAATTTCCATGGAGATGATTTTGGATGCACATCCCTTTTGAGGATGGTTTTCCGTTACTGAAGAAACTTTCAGAACTACCTTCGATTAGGCCTTCGCGATAGGAAATTTTTTCCTTGACTTGCCCATTTTCATAAAAAGATTCAAAAAGACCCTCGCGGATTCCGTTTTTATATGTTCCTTTACTGGCAAGCTGTCCGTTATGGTAATAGACTTCCCAAAGGCCATCGCGATAACCGTATGTATCAAAGATTGCGGGTCTAGAGGGATTATTGGAGATATAAAATATTAGAGACATTGTATCAAGCAGGGCTTCCTGTTTGGCAATCTCTTCTTTTGCTAAAGAGTCTGTATCTACGACTTCTGCATCGGCCATATTATTCTTTGCGGTTAGAACACTATTGGATTGTTTGGGCGCAGAAGAACATGCGGCGATTAAACACAGAAAAGAACTTGCTACAATAAATTTAGCATAAGAACTTACGTGTAATAGCATAATTAATCCCAATCCTCAAACATTGAATTTTTGCTATTCCCGTAGGAGCCATAGCCACCGGAACTATATGATCCTTTGCTTTTGGGTTTGCCATTATCGTAATAGCTTTCCCAGACGCCTTCGCGTTTGCCGTTTTTGTATGATCCTTTTTCTTTGACTTTTCCGTTGCTATAGAATTCTTCGTATAGACCTTCTGGAGAATCATTTATAAACGAGGCTTTGCTTTCAACTTTCCCGTTTTCAAAATAGCTTTCCCATGCCCCGTCTTTTTCTCCGCTTTTATAGGAGCCTTTTATTTTTGTTTTTTCATTGCTGTAGAATTCTTCGTACAGGCCTTCTTCGCGGTCGTTCGTAAAGGTGACCTTGTTTTGAGTTTTGCCGTTTTCATGGAAACATTCAAAGAGCCCTTGTTTTTTCCCGTTTGTATATGAACCCTTGCATTTTGTTTTACCGTTGTTGTAAAATTCCTCATAAAGCCCGTTTAGCTGGCCGTTTGTATAAGAACCCTTAGACTGAATTTTACCATTTTCATAGTAGGTTTCCCAAGCTCCATCCTTCGTACCATTTTGCATATATGCAGAAGTGTCTGCAATAAGAGGTTCTGCTTGGGGAAGGGTGAATGTCATGGCGATGATCGCCAGTATTCTGTATTTCATGATAACTCCATAATTTTAATTGTTCGATGTTTCTATGGAAATATCTTCCATGACATCTATTGGTGAATATTCTTTAAATAGTCTTTTATAGAATTCGGCTTTAGTGAGCGTCCAGTAAGGTAAAACCCATAGAAGGGCGATTCCCAAAGTAATTACACATAGTACCCACCAAAGGATAAAACTAAACCAAAGTTTAATCATCTTGTAATTATACGGAGACGTTCTTTTCCAGAATGACCTTATTAATTTAAAGGCTCCCATATTATTGTTGTCTGCCAGTACGAAAGGCAAAAATTCAATAAGGGCAAAGGTTTTAAATATTAAGAAAAAGAATAGAGCGAGAGCGATGGCTAAAAGAATAGCCATCCAGAAACTATATAAACCGGATTCTAGGAATTTACTTTGTATGTGCAAGGAATCTAATCCTTCAGCAGAAACGTAAACAAAGATGAAGAAAATTATTCCGAGAACGACTAATAACCCGTAATATATCACATCTGCCATAATAATGGCTAGCATGTTTCTTATATATTTTTTGAAACCAGATAGTAGCACAGAAAATTTTTCTGTGCAGCCTCGTGACATTTGCAAAAAGAACTTATAAAATCCGACTACGAGTGGTGAAAAAGCAAGGTAAAATGCCAGATTAAAAAGGATAACGGCGATATCATAATTTGAACCCATTGATTCGTCATATCCCCATAATTCTTCATCGAATAAAATGCACAATGCGAACGTTAAGAGGAAAAAGAAGAGTGTGAACAGAATGGATTTTTTCTTCTTTGTAAGAAGAATGCCCCATGCTTGTTGTTTTAATTCTTCACTGGAGATAGAATTAATGTCTTTTTCCATATTGAACCTCTGTTATTCAAACGGTTTTTCGTTCTTTTTATTCCATTCCTTGGCGAGGGAATCAATTTTTGCTTTGACAGATTTGGCATCTCGTAGATAGCAAACATCGATATAGGTCATTTGGGATTCGTCTTCTTCACTGTGTGTTGCGAAAGTAAGGCGGAGTGTGTAATTCCGTAAAATAGAATCAAGGACTCCGTGATACAGTTTTGCCGATTGAAAATCTCTCCAATTAAAGCGGCAAACTACGCAAGAATTGCACTGAAATTGTCGAATAGCAAAGCGCTCTGTGGTTACAATGAATTCGGATTTTCGTCTGTTGATGAATCTAATAAGGCTAGCCCATAGGGATTCTATTATAATTAGTACAATGAATATTAAATAGAGTCTCTTGAAGGGTTGTTGGAATAAATCATTGAAGTCAAAACGCAATATGTCGTTCAAATCAATAGTCATTATGCTAGAAATGAGCAAATCTAGTACAACCATTATGCAAAAATATGTAAAACCAGGCAAAATGTGGGACAGACGAAATTTCCCTTTTATAAGAATGCTTTCGTGTTCTGCTAGATTGTCTTTTAAAAAGGCGAATCCAACGCCGTCAAGATTGCAGAACGAGTCATTGTATGTTTTCCCAAATACGGTAACTTTTTCGGAGGAACCGAGAAAATAAATTGCATAAACTATGGCGCAGATAGGAACGAGTGCTAATAGAGCAAGTATTATAATCAACATAATATACTCCCTAAGAAGAATGTGTTTTTTGAGTTTTTCTCGGTGCAGGAATTAGGCTATTCTTTTGTGAATAAACAAAAAAGAGCATGGGTCCGCTGCACTATATCCGCGCGGGTATAAGAGCAAAACTCTTAAAAAGGTCATCGTAAATTTAAATTAAAAATAAAACGATAGAACAATTTTTTTTTGAAATTATGCATAAATGCACTTAAATTCGTTCTTACACATCCCCGACTTCGCCAGTCGCAACAAAGTTGCGGACGGCTCTTGTAATGCGCATGCTGCAGAAGTTAGGCCCACACATGCTGCAGAAGTGGCTTGCTTTCGCCTGGCTGCCGGGGAGCGTCTTGTCGTGGAATTCCATCGCCTTCTCGGGGTCGAGCGATAGCGCGAACTGGTCGTTCCAGCGGAAGTCGAAGCGGGCGCGCGAAAGGGCGTCGTCGCGGAACTGCGCTGCGAAATGGCCCTTTGCAAGGTCGGCCGCATGGGCGGCGAGCTTGTAGGTGACCACACCGGCGCGCACGTCGTCGCGGTCGGGGAGCCCGAGGTGTTCCTTGGGCGTCACGTAGCAGAGCATTGCTGTGCCGTACCAGCCAATTTGTGCTGCACCGATGGCCGACGTGATGTGGTCGTAACCGGGGGCGATATCGGTGGTGAGAGGGCCTAGCGTGTAGAACGGGGCTCCGTGGCACTTTTCGAGCTGGCGCGCCATGTTGTCCTGAATCTTGTGCATGGGCACGTGGCCCGGGCCTTCGATAATCACCTGCACGCCGTATTCCCAGGCAATCTTCGTGAGCTCGCCGAGCGTGTCCAGTTCTCCGAACTGGGCCGCGTCGTTGGCATCGGCCAACGACCCCGGGCGAAGCCCGTCGCCGAGCGAGACTGCCACGTCGTAAGCGGCGAGAATCTCGCAGATTTCGCGGAAGTGCGTGTACAAGAAATTCTGCTGATGGTGGCGCATCTGCCAGAGGGCAAGAATGGAACCGCCGCGGCTCACGATACCCGTGGTGCGCTTCGCGGTCAGCGGAATGTGTTCCAGCAAAAGGCCTGCGTGAATCGTGAAGTAGTCCACGCCCTGTTCCGCCTGCTCAATGAGCGTGTCGCGGTACAGTTCCCACGTGAGTTCTTCGGCCTTGCCGTTCACCTTTTCGAGCGCCTGGTAAATAGGCACCGTGCCGATAGGTACGGGACTATTTCGAATGATCCATTCGCGCGTTTCGTGGATGTGCTTTCCGGTGGAAAGGTCCATGACCGTGTCGGCACCCCAGCGTACGGACCAAGCCATTTTTTCGACTTCTTCTTCGATAGAAGAGGTGATGGCCGAGTTGCCGATGTTGCTGTTGATTTTCGTGAGGAAGCGGTTGCCGATAATCATCGGTTCGCATTCCGGGTGGTTGATGTTCCCCGGCAGAATCGCACGGCCCGCGGCGATTTCGTCGCGCACGAATTCCGGCGTAATGGGGGAGCCTGCCACCTGGATTTTACCCTGGGCTTGCAATTCGTCAAGGCGCTGGTTTTCGCGGATGGCCACGTATTCCATTTCCTTGGTGACGATTCCCTTGCGGGCGTAGTCGAGCTGCGTCAGGTGGTGACCTGCCTTGGCGCGGAGCGGGTGGTGTTCTGCGTTAAAGCGCAGGTGGTCGAGCTCATGGTTTGCACGGCGGGCGCGGCCATAAGCAGACGTCATGTCGTCGAGCTGTTCGGCGTCACCACGTTCCATAATCCAGGGTTCGCGAAAACGTTCAATCCCCTTCGTTACGTCGAGCTTGGCGTCTATATCGCTGTAAGGGCCACTCGTATCGTACACCGTCACGACAGGCGTTTCGGGGTCTTCAGTCAAAATTTCGCGCATTCCCACGCGGATGTCCGGGTACATTTTTCCCGGAACATACACCTTGCGGGAGTTCATAAAAGGTTTAAGGAGAGAATCCATCAAATCCTCGCTTTTCCTACGGCCACATTACTGGCACAGGTTCAAGGGGTCTTTTCTCAGCCGCGGCACTCGCCAACAGCACCCCCAAGCACCGGCTATTGCCGGATCGGTTCGGTTAAAATATAGAAATCCCTCGGGATTTAGAATTTGCGGCTGAGAACGAACATCACCACACGCAAGTCCCATTCGCTCCCGACTTGTTTCTGCAGCAGTTCTTCGGTAGTCGGGTAGCGCCGGTTTTCGAACACGCGGTCGCGCGAAATGACGGTCATCAGCATCCCGTTCCACTTTTCGCTTATTTTAACGGTTGCCATGGGCGTAACGCTCACAGTCACGAATCCCGGATTGTAGTCTTCGTATGTTTTGTCGAAGTCGTATTCGTGCTTGAACCCGCTTGCGTTGACCGATACCATGGCCATGGGCACGCGCCTGAAGGGCATCATGTAAATCAACGTCCCGCCGTATCTGTATTTGAAACCGTTCACGCAGTTCTCGTTTCCGGCTTTCCACACTTCTTTATCCTCGGCACCGGTATAGCCCGAATAGGTGAGTTCGGCGGTCCCCTTCAAAATAATTTTTGTCCAGTCGGATTTGGGCAGCAGTGCAAGTAGGGGGAAGGTCAATGCGGAATGGTAGCGCAGCCCGTAACCATATTCCGTAAACATGGCATCCTGCCGGTAGTTCCTTTTTTCGGAATCATAAACGCCCATGAATGTCGCCGTCTTGCCGTAGTTCAGCGATGTTTTTGTGTTAGCTTCCACGCCGAGTTCAAGCAGGTGGATAAGTTCCATGGCAATTCCTGTCTTGATCCCGATTCCGGCAAAGCTCGCATCGCCCGATGCATTCCCTTTTAGGCCGAGGAGTTTACCGAAATCCCGCCGTATATTGAAATTGTACGCCCACGATGGAGCATCGAACGCAAAGAAGGGCCAGTTGTGGAGCGTTTCGGAATTCCGGAGCGAGTTGTGTGGCAATATAATCGATACGATGGAAAAGATGTTTTCGCTCGAAATCTTTAACGATGCCGTGTCAGGCTTGACTGAAGAACTGTCCGCAAACGAAAACGCAGCGCAAAATAGCACCGATATCAACGCCGACCTGCAGACTCTTTGTGAAACCATAGTTTTTCGAATATAGTAAAGGACTCTAGTGTCGCTTGGTCGCCAAATCCCAATTTTTGTATATTCTTGTGTACTGAGGTTTATATGTCTCGAGTATTGAATCGCCTTACCTTTATTGCCGCACTGACAGTCTTTTTTGCAACTTCCGCCTTTGCCTTCGATGTTTCTGTGAAGGCGAATGTCGACAACGCCCAGGTGTTCGTGGGCGACATGTTCAATTACGAAATTCAGGTGGTGGCTCCTGAGAGCGCCACCGTGGACCTGCCGAGTTTTGTCGGCAACCTGGGTAGTTTCGAAGTCAAGGAGATGAAGAACGAGAAGTTGACTGATGGCATGCCCAAGGGTATGGCGAAGTTCGTCTGGCTCGCGACGCTCAACACCTTCGTGAGTGGTGACTTCATGATTGCCCCGCAGGAGGTTTCTGCCATTGTCGGTTCCGATACCGTAAAGACCCGTACCGACCCCGTGGCCGTGAAGGTCTCGCCGCGTACTACCGGCGAAGAGACGGACATTTTGGAAGCAGAAGACCCCATGGACGACCCGCGCCTGCCACAGTGGCTCTATATCGTGCTGATTGTCGTGGGCGTGGTATTGCTTGTGTTCCTCGGCTGGTTCTTGCACAAGAAATTTGCAAAGAAGGGGGCCGCCCCCAGGCTCCCGCCTTACGAAGAGGCCGTGCTCGCGCTCAAGGAACTGCGCGGCAAGAACTACTTGGCCGAAGGCAACCAGGGCGACTACTTCATGGGGCTCGGGTTCATTACCCGCCGTTACGTGGAACGCCGTTTCGAGGTGGACATTCTGGATGCGACCGTTGCCGAGCTCAAGCAGCGCATGGCGCACGTGGCCGGCCTCCCGCAGGCCTACAAGGAATCTATGGTGAACCTCGCTGTCGAAACCGAACCGGTGAAGTTCGCCAAGATGAAGCTCGAGGGCGAGCGCTGCAAGTTCTGGGACGAATGGGCCGACCGCCTGCTCGAAGACACCAAGCCCACGCCCGAAGAAGAACAGGCCAAGAAGGAGGCTCTGAAGGCTGCCGTTCAAAGTGTCAAGGCCGCCCGCAAGAAAAAGAAGAAATAAGAAATTTATTTGTATATCACTATATTAATTATATATTAGTATAGTGAAATATCCGAAGATTGAAATAGTTCTCGGTTGGCGAGTTGTATTCTTTTTGGTTGTATCCATTTTTTTGTGTGGATGCAGTGGTCGCTTGGCCAACGTGACAAAGGGTTCGTTCGAAACCAACCTCCCTGAACCTTTTTTAGGTGCGGGGACCTACATTTATCCGGATGAATTCCGTATTAGGGGAACTTTGTCGTACAACACCAGAGATAAGGAGACGCTTGCTCTAGAGGGCGTGATAAACGAGGCAAGCTCGCAATTTCCGGAAGAAGATGCCGACATTGACCTGACCGTGCAAAAACATCCGTTCAGCGGATCGGTCGATTTCATCTATAAATTGGAAAAATGGCTGTTTACTTTAGGAGGGAATATGGCAATAAATCCTTATCCCTCTATAAGTGTTTTTGCGGGGATTAATGGATTGTATGGGGAATGCGGATTTGCACTCGGTCTGGATTATTTAAGGTCAAAAGCCATTTATTCCGGTCATTACGTATCCATGGATGGTAACTGGCTAGATAGAAAATCGGAAGGCGATTTTGAGGAGGGGCACTACCAGAAAAACATAAACCTTAGCCTGTTTACATATTCGAGTATATTTATTACAAGTAAATGGTCCCTAAATTTTTCAACGGGACTCTATCTGCCGTCTGTGTGGGATGAGGTCTACTTAGGAAATGTTGAAGAACCGGGAGATTACGAATCGGAGCTAGAGATGGGCCCCATTATCTTCTCACAGTATGCTGGAGCGACTTTGACTTTGCTTAACCGTGTTCAGTTGCGGGCCGGAGAGATGGTCTATTACACGATTCATTCGGACGAGCCGCTTTGGCAGACTAATATTTCTGTCTCGTTCTTTGTTTTGTAACTTCTATTTTCTATAATGTACGTCAAGTAAACTTTAGCAGAGGAGTCCTTATGACAGTAGGAATTGTTGTCGCTGTCGTTGTAGTCATTCTGATTGTATTGGCCATTTCTATGTACAATGGTCTCGTGAAGCTCCGCAACAACCGCGAGAACGCGTTTTCGAACATCGAAGTGCAGCTCAAACAGCGTTACGACCTGGTGCCGCAGCTGGTAAATACGGTCAAGGGCTATGCGACCCACGAAAAGGAAACTCTTGAAAGGGTGACTGCTGCCCGTGCCGCCGCGATGGGGGCAAGAACGGTCGACGAAAAGGTCGCTGCCGACAAGGCGCTGACCGGTGCGCTTGCCGGGCTCAAGGTCTCGCTCGAGGCCTACCCGGAACTCAAGGCGAACCAAGGCTTCTTGCAGTTGCAGACAGAACTTGCCGACATTGAGAACAAGCTTTCTGCCGCCCGCCGCTTCTTCAATTCCGCGACCCGCGAGTTCAACAACGCCTGCGAAGTGTTCCCCTCCAACATTATCGCCGGGATGTTCCATTTCAGCCGCGCTCCCATGTACGAGGCTAGCGAAGGCCGCGAGACCCTGAACAAAGCCCCCGAGGTGAAATTTTAGACGAAAGAACGGTGCTTCGCACCTACAGACGAGAGACGAAAGAAAATCTAAAGTTTCTTCAATATAATCTCTCGTCTTTCGTCTCTCCCCTCTCGTCTAAGCATGAAATACGTCGGTATCCAGACCCAGATTTGGCGAAACAACCGGAACACGGTCATTTTGTTGTTCCTGTTCCCGGTCATTTTACTTGCGATGGTGCTGATGGTCATTGCGGGGCTCGATCTGTGTGGCGTATTTTGTTATTCGGAGAATCCGTATTCCCACCTGTGTGTCGACAATCTCTCGACCGATGTGTTGCATTGGCCGCTGATTTGGGCGTTTTTTGTGGATGCGCTGCCTTATGCGCTTGGCGTGATCGCAGTGTGGTTTATTATCGCGTATTTTGCGAATACGGCGATTATCCGCAAAGCCACGGGTGCCCGCCCCTTGGAACGCAAGGAGAACTTGCGTGTCTATAATATTGTCGAGAACCTTTGCATAGCGGGCAATATCTACATGCCCAAAATCAACATCATCGAAGATTCGGGCATGAACGCCTTTGCGAGCGGAATCGACGATAAGTCTTATACAGTTACGCTCACGACGGGGATTATCGATGCTCTGGACGACGATGAACTTGCTGCCGTAGTCGCTCACGAGCTCACCCACATAAAGAACCGCGATACGCGCTTGCTGGTGGTGTGCATTGTGTTTGTCGGGATATTCTCGACGCTCATGACGATTTCTGTGAAGATACTTGCGAACATAGGGCGTGCCGTGGCTGTGGGGCGCGGTCGTCGCAACAAGGGGGGTGGTGGCATCTTGATTGTTGTCGCTGCCGCGCTGCTTTTGCTCATATGTTCATCTGTCGCGTTCTTCTTTGGCACGCTCACGAGGCTTGCCATTTCTCGCCGCCGTGAATATGTGGCCGACGCCGGTGGGGCGGAACTCTGTGGCAATCCCGTGGCGCTTGCCTCTGCCTTGCGGAAGATTTCTTCTGCACCGGGCCTTGGCCAGGTAAGGCGCGAAGACGTGGCACAACTCTATATAGTCCATCCCGACGAAGAAGACGATGGCGGGCTTACGGGCCTTGTCGCGAAGGTGAATCTGGTGTTCTGTACACACCCGGATACTCCCGAACGCATCAGGCTGCTGGAGCAGTTCTAGGACTATTTTATAAATCGAACGAATTGTAAACTTTCGTAATCATTTGGGCGCTGTAGTCGGCTCTATATCAATTTGTAAACGTATTTTTTTAGAAAGGTCGGGAACAAACAATTGGTTTAAATCTATATTACGAAAGAATTTTTAATCACAAGCATATCAATGCTTTATAAAAGAGGACACAATGATTGGATTGAAATCGATTGCCAGAACGGCTTTAGTGCTTTCGGCAAGTGGAGCAGTTTTTTCAGGGTGCGGTGGCAGTGATCAGGCTGAAGGGGCTTTGCCTCGTCAGGAAACCCTGTACCTGTCCGGCCAGCAATGGGGCGCCCCTGCGACATTTAATCCGCTTGCAGAAAGCTGGATGGCCGCATGGCCTGTCGGCGGACGCTTCAACCTGGTTTACGAACCGCTCGTTACTTATAACACTTTGAACGGTCAGATTGAGGACCTCCTTGGCCACCTGGTCGAGGAACTCTCCAACAACGACAGCATCGTGGTTGACTTGAACCCGGCTGCGACCTGGAGCGACGGCAAGCAGGTGAATTCGAACGACGTGAAGTTCATGTTCACGAAGGGTTCCATCAATACCGCCGAACAGATTTCCGCAATCCATGTAGACACATTATATGCCGAACCGGCAGCCGAGGACACGGCTGGCGAGCGCAAGATGATTGGCGAACGTCTCGCCTTCATCGTGAACAAGGCCCAGAGGAACAACCCGCTTTCTGTGCGCGACTTGCTCCAGGCTATCCGTATCGCCCCGGCCCACATTTTCGAACCGCTTATTGCCGAAAAGGGCCTCGACGAAGTCAAGAAGATGATGATGGACAAGAACCCGGTGGTTTCGGGTCCGTACAACATCAAGGACTATTCTGCAAACAAGATTATTCTTGAACGCCGCGACGACTACTGGGGCAACGCCGCCCTCCACAACGGCCAGCTCCCGGCTCCCAAGTACATCGTTCACCCGATTTACAAGAGCAACGACCACAGCACGATCGCGCTGCGCGAAGGTGCCCTGGACGCTTCTATGAGCTTTGTCCCGCGCATTTGGCACAAGAAGGGCGCCGGTGTCCATACCTGGTTCAACGACCCTCCGTACTTTGCTCCGGGTGCCATGCCGATGATGATGATCAACACGATGAAGGAACCGCTTAACGACAAGCGCTTCCGCCGCGCTCTCGCGACGGCCATCGACTATACGGCTATCCGCATGTTCGCCGTGTCCAACTACACGACGCCGCTGCAGCCGGGCCTCATCATGCCGACGAACCTCGAAGGCAAGTACATCAACGCCGAAGACCAGAAGCTGGGTGTGAACCTCGGTATCACCGACGAAGCCCAGCGTATCAACCAGGTCAAGTCGATGCTCGCCGAAGCCGGTTATTCGTCCAAGTTCACCGACGGTGGCGAACTTATCGGTACTTATAACGCCAAGGGCGAAAAGATCCCGACCCTCTTCATCACGTCTCCTGCCGGTTGGACCGACTGGGAATCTATCGTGACCATCGCTGTCGAAGGCATGCGTAAGGCCGGTATCGACATCCGCGAAGGTTTCGTGGACGGTGGCCAGTACTGGCCTGCGATGGGTACGGGTAACTTCGACCTCATCATGCACAAGCCGACTGCCGACGTTTCTCCGTCTCTCCCGTGGAGCCGCTTCAACGAAGTTATGGCCAGCCGCGACTGGCAGCCGCTGGGCGCCTGGGCCGGCACCAACATCGGCCGTTACAACCAGCCGGGCACTCCGGAGTTCCGTCCCGAAGTGGACAGCCTCTTGGGCCTCATTCCGCTCATGACGGACGAAGCCAAGAAGGCCGAAGCCTACCGCGAACTGAACAAGATCTTCATGGAGGACCAGCCGTCTATCCCGCTGACCTACCTCCCGGAACAGTATTACGAATTCAGCGACCGCGTGTGGACGAACTGGCCCACCGCCGAAAATCCGTACGCTCCGCCGCAGCTGCCGTGGATTGCCTCGGGTACGAAGGTCCTGTGGAACTTAAAGCTTGCTAAATAGAAGGACGTGAAATGCTTAAACAATATCCTATGCTACGCTATGTCCTGCAGAAGGCGTTCTGGTATCTCCTGACGTTTGTTGTCGCTGTCGCGATTAACTTTACTCTGCCGCGTATGGGTGAAAACAACCCGGTGGACATTATCATGGGTAAGGCCGCACAGGGTCTTTCTCCCGAAGAAGCCAAGCTCAAGAAGGAAGGCCTGCTCAAGGCTTTCGGTATGGCCGAACTCGATGATCAGGGCAACGTTGTCTATGAACCTGAAGTCGACGAAAAGGGCCAGATGAAGACCATCAAGGTGCCGAAGCTCGACGAGAACGGCGCTCCGGTGCTCAAGACTGTCAAGGTGACTGACGCCGATGGCAATCCGGTCATGGAAGAACGCCAGGCCGTCGATGCCGAAGGCAATCCGGTGTTCGAAGAAAAGCCGGTCCTCGACAAGAAGGGCAATCCGGTTATGGTCAAGGACCCGAAGACCAAGAAGAAGGTCGAGAAGATCGAAAAGGTCGCTGTCATGGAACAGTTCCAGGTCGAACGCCAGGACACGGTCATGATCGATCAGGTCGTCACGAAGGACGACCCGAAGCTCGCCTCCGGCATCTCCCAGTTCTTTGTCTACATTGGCAATGTGTTCAAGGGTGACCTCGGTCTGTCTTACAGCCAGTACCCGAAGCCGGTCGCCGACATCATCAAGGAATCCGTGCCTTGGACGCTCGCCATCCAGGCCCCGACGATTCTCCTTGGCTGGATTATCGGTAACCTCCTCGGTGCCTTCGCTGCCTACAAGCGCGGCATTTTCGACAAGGTGTTCTTCCCGCTCGCCATGTTCTTGAACGGTATCCCGTTCTTCGTGTTCGGTATGCTTTTGGTGGCTCTGTTCTCCATCACGTTGGGCTGGTTCCCCGCGATGGGCGCCTACAGCCCCGACATCCCGGATCTCTCGTTCAACTGGAACTGCATCAAGAGCGTCGGGTTCTACTACGTGCTCCCGTTCTTCTCTGTGTTCCCGATCCTGCTTTCTGGCCAGGCAACGGGTATGCGCTCCATGTCGATCTACGAACTCGGTACCGACTACATGAAGTACGCCAAGTGGCTCGGTCTGCGTGAAGGCAAGATTATCAGCTACGTGTTCCGCAACGCCATGCTCCCGCAGCTCACGGGTCTCGCCCAGTCGCTGGGTACCATGGTGGGTGGCGCTCTCATTACCGAAATGATCTTCTCCTACCCGGGTCTCGGTATGGCAATGCTTACCGCAATCCAGCAGAACGACTACGCGACCATTCAGGGTTGTACCTTGATGATTTCGACCTGCGTGCTCGTCGCGAACTTCGCAGTTGACGTTTTGATCGCTGTCTTTGACCCGCGTGTCAAGGCCGGTCTCCAGATGGGAGGTAAGTAATCATGGGTAAGCTTTTAAGAAACCTTCTCAAGTCCCCGATGTTTGTCGTGGGTGTCTCGATTTTCATTCTCACGCTGTTGATCGCGATTTTCGGACCGTTGTTCTACCATGTGGACATCAACGCCCGTGACATCGTGGCTGGCCCGTATGCCGGTTCCAGCGCCGACCACTTGCTCGGCACCGACCACCTCGGCCGTGACTACGTGTCGCTCCTGATTGCTGGTCTTCGTTCTTCGCTCTATGTGGGCCTCGTGGCTGGCGTCATTGCGACGACCATCGGCGTGCTCATCGGCTTGTTCGGCGGTTTCCGCGGCGGCTGGATCGACGAAGTGCTGAACATGCTCACGAACATCTTCATCGTGATTCCGCAGTTCGTGATTCTCGTGCTCATCAGCTCTGCTGTGAA
>CAMJHM010000061.1 GCA_946405515.1 uncultured Fibrobacter sp.
AAATCTTTCGTCTTTCGTCTGTAGGCACGAAGTGCCGTTCTCTCGTCTAAATTTACCTCATCTTTCCGGAGCGCAGGACGTCCATCATGTTGAAGGGTTTGGCTGTACCGGCGGCAATCTGCTCGGCGAGGAAGTTCACGGCGTCCACGGTGCCTTCGGCGTAAATCTTGCGGCCGCACACGTTGTGCTGGAACTCGAAATGGACGGTTCCGTCGGCACTGTCGAGGCTGTAGGTGTGGAAGGCGTGACCGCCGAGGTATTCCTCGGGAACGTGCATGCGTTCCATCTGTTCCTTCTCGTCACGGACCTTCTCGATATCGTCCGGCGTGTAAGCAAAGCCCATCTTCTGGAAGGTGCCCACGACCGCGCGGGCCGTACCGCTCGTGTCGGCCTTGGTCTTCTGGTGACTCTCGACCACGGAAAGCTTGTAGCCGTCGAATGCAGACGGGAACTCGTTCGCGAGGAACTCGATCATGCTCTGGAAGGCGACAATCTGCTTCGCCATGTTCGGGGCGATGACGCTCGGGTGGTTCGCTTCGGCCACAAGGCGGGCAAGCGCTTCGCGGTCACCGCCGGTGGTGCCCATCACGAAGGGAATCTTGTGCTTCACGTAGAAGGCGGCGTTGTCGTTCACGGCCGTCGGGTGCGTGTAGTCAATGCAAATGACGTTTGGGTACTTTGCGAGCACTTCGCCGATGCGTTCTTCACGGTTGCTCGGCTTCAAAAGCTGGATTGTTCTGCCGGCCACTTCGGCTTCGTTTTCGACGATAATTTCACCCGTCAGAGAATACGGGACCAATTCCAAACCACGGGCAATGCAAGTTTCGGCCACAATGCGGCCCATGTTGCCCGGAATACCATTAACCATCACTTGTACAGACATAAGTGCTCCTGTTTTTTTTTGAGAAACAAGATAGTTTTTTTAGACGAGAGACGAGAGACGAGAGACGAGAGAATATTGGAAAAGAGGCTAAGAATGAGCCTCGGGCCTCGCGCCTTTCCTCCAGCGGTTTGATTCGTAGTCGTCGAGGGTAAGCAAAGCCTGGCGAGCCTTCTGGATTTTTTTGAGAGCGGCTTGGCCTTCGGTAAGGTTCAAAAGCGCAATCTTGACACGTCGCGCGAATGTTCCCACAGTTTCGCCTGTTTCGCGGCGGTAACCGAGCCGGGCAAGCGTACGTTCAGCATCATTCAGTCTTTTAGCCCATTCAAGCGCCTTGGCCGAAACTGTCGCCCTTTTTTTCAGCCGAATCCTGTAGGCGATGCGTATTTTACGGCCGACAAAGCCTGCTACAAGAATCACAAGCACGGTATACAGAATCGGACTTTCCAGGAGTGCTGTCGACTGGTTCTGCCAACTGTCAACGATGCGGCGCCACCCGCCTTCCTTTAACTGGTGCATGATATACGCAAAACGCCCGCGGACGCCTTCCCACTTCAGATTCCACCAACTTGGCGCCACCGAGAACTGCGGCAAAATGGGAGGAGTCGGATCGAAGATAACCCAGCGGTTATCGACAAACGCTTCGACCCATGCATGCGAATGTTTGCGCCGGAAAATGCTATACGGCAAGCCCTCCACCACTTCGGGATTCACAAAGCCCGTCACGTACCGCGCAGGAATCCCTAGGCGGCGCAGCACCAATGCCGAAAGCGTCGCATAATATTCGCAGAAACCCTGCTTTTCGCGCCAGAAGACGGCCAGAGGCTCCTGCTTTGCGCCTCCCCAGCGGGAAATTCCCGGAACCGAAAGCGAATAAGTGAAATTCGAGAGGTAATATGCAAGCATCTTATGGAGAATCAGGGAGTCCGGCATCGTATTGGAAACAGTCAGCGAATCCACGGCGGAATCCGCCGAGGCATAATTGCGCAAGCCCATCGCCGCAATCACGGTATCGAGCAGCGGCAAGTACCGCTCGCCCACCATCAAGTCGCCTTCACCCGGAGCAAGCAAGGAATCTGGCAAGTTGCAGACCTCCGGCGCATTCTCCGCCGAAACCGGCTTACATTTAAAATAATACCAGTCGGAGCGCTTTCCGTTGCCGTTCAACCCCTGCACCATGCCGCCCGAATAATAGGTCAACGAGTCCACATCTTTTGCCGCAAAGCCTACGGCTCCGTACGGCGCAAACACAAAGCCAAAGTTGTCGAGCGTCGATTGGACCCAGATTTGCTCCACCTCGCGGGTCTCGCTCGCCAATGTCAGCGAATCCGCAGCCTCGAACACCGCATAGTCCACCTGATAGTAGGCCGGATAAAGTCTAGTCGCGAATTTTGTCGGCAACTTCCAAATGCCCGCCACGTACTTTTCGTAGCTCGCCGCTTTAAAATACTTTGGCACCTGTTTATCCCACACACGCAAAACCACTTGGCTATTGTAGCGGGAATTGTAATTGCTCCTGAAACTCCCAAGGGCGGCAACCGGGTCAAAACCCATTATGCGTTCGCGCTGGTAGTAATCTTCGGCCATACTTGCGCCGTAACGGTAACGCTGCGATTTCCAATATTGCCAGCCGCCGTAAGAAATTCCCCCTAGCGCAGCTAACACGAGTATAAAAATCAAATACTTGTACGGCGATGTCCCGCGACGAGTATAGGCGCAGAGCGCAAGCACAAAGCCCACCAGCCCGACTGGCCCCCATCCATGCGGCACCATGTACATCCCGAATAGCAGGGCCGCCATGCCGTCAAAAACAACAAAAGCCTCGAAGCCGCCGTTCCCGCGACTCCGTTCCTGCAATGCAGCCAAATAGAGCAGATAAATTCCCGGCAAGAAAATCAGGTAAGGCGACACGCCGTTTTCGACCGTCGGTGTCATCACCCAGAAGAGCGCGAGCGGGACAATCGCGCCGTACGCGAAGATTTTTTTATAGCGGGGGCGCTTCGCAAATTCACGGCGGGATGTCGCATTCAATATGCCGATTACCACGAAGTAAAGCGCGAACAAGAGCCCGAGCCAAAGGAAATCGAAGGTATTCCCGAGCACCACCGAGGCAATGCAGAGGAACAGCACCTTGAAAACGTAGCGGATGTCTACTTTTTCCATCATAGCACAACCGTCCCGCGTTCAATGCCATCGCAATCTTCCGGCAAGACCACCAGCAGCTTATCATCTGTCGAGGCAGGCTGCGTCCCTACCACGATATGCTTGTTTACAAGCGGTTCATCACTTGCGTAAAGCCCGATGCGGAGCACCGGATCCATCGGGCGTGCCGCCGGGGCCCAGGGAGCAGGCTGCTTGGCATGTGCAAGCGACGCAGGCGGGATGCGGGCCAAGGCGTCGAGCAAGTTCTTGCGGCTTTCGGAACCGCCGTCAAGCGCAATCTCTTCGCTGTCGATAAAGAATCGCCCGA
Source organism: uncultured Fibrobacter sp. (assembly GCA_946405515.1). Lineage (GTDB taxonomy): Bacteria > Fibrobacterota > Fibrobacteria > Fibrobacterales > Fibrobacteraceae > Fibrobacter. The sequence continues at coordinate 3,351 of CAMJHM010000061.1, forward strand.
GGATTTCTCGGTCCAGGAGCCACTCGCCCACCGCAGCCGTCAAGCGAATCGCATGCTCCAAATACTGCCGCGACTTGAAATTCGGAGTCGCCGTATCAAGGAGCAGTATCACGCCCGCACCGCGCTCCACCTCGAATTCCTTTGTAAACGGCTTGCCGTAACGGGCAAAAGCCTTGTGGTGCAAGTCGCGCAGGGAATCGCCCTCGCGGTAAGGCCGCACGCCTATAAAATTCATCCCGCGCGTGAGACTCGGCATCAGGAACGGCGCAAACGCCATGCCCGATGGCCCCTGCGTGAGGAACGGGAAATCCTGCACCTTGAGCGCACGCGGGTACACGAGCAACTCCACGGAACCGTTGTAGCCGTAAGGCCAGCGCAAAAGGCCCATAATCTCGGGCACGTTGGCCGAGACCTTGCCCAGCATGAATGAGCCGCGCCGAGTCGTTTTTACGAAGCATTCCAGCTTGCGCGGAGGCTCGCCCACCTTGATTTTCACGTTATCGGACTCAATGCCCGTCAAGGAAGGCGGCAAGCGGTTTGCACCCAGGTTCACGCAGTCAATCGTCGAGCGCACCGCCAAATAGGCCGTCACTGTCGCCGTTTCGCCCTCGCGCACACGATTCACCGAAACACTTTCGACTTCAATCTTGCTCCGCTTCGCCGTCACGAACAGGCTGAACACGAGTCCCAGGAAAAGCAAAAAATCGAGCCCGCCGAAAATCCATGCCGCCCAAAAGCCGGGAATGGCTCCCGCGAACATCGCCAGCAGAAAGAGCGAAGCAAACGCACGCCCCGCCGGAGTAAAGTAGTCCAGCCACCAGAAGTATATCGCCATCAGGAGTCCCGTTTTTTTCGGGGCCCGCGGAATCGAGCGAATGAACCAGTGGAAGAGGGACATAGTTAGACGAGAGACGAAAGACGAGAGAAAAAGTGGTTAGTGGTTGGTGGTTAGGGGCTATGAGTTTTGAGTTGTGAGTTTTGAGTTGTGAGTTTTGAGTTGTGGGTGATGAGTTATGAGGCTAGGATCTAGGGGTTAGGGAAATGTCATGCCCGATTTAGTCGGGCATCTCCTTTCTATTTAAACAAGTCTCATATTATGTTTTTAAAAAGGAGGTCCCCGCCTGCGCGGGGAAGACATGTTTAATTATTTAGGAACAGGTAAGACATGTTTTATTATTTAGGAACAGATATTTGTTTTAAAATGTTCTGCAATATTTTCTTGCTGGCTTCGGGGTTGCCGGTGTCCTTGGCGAACACGCGGTGTTCCATCACCGGGAAGAATACGCGCTGGATATCGTCGGGATTCACGAAGTCGCGTCCATCCACGAACGCACACGCCTGCGCCATGCGCACCAGGTTCATTCCGGCACGCGGGCTTGCCGCCAGGCGCACGCCGCCATCGTTACGCGTCGCCTGCACCAGCGAAATCACGTAGCGTTCCAACGCCTCGTCAATGTGAATCTTCTGCACTTCGCTACGGGCCTTTAAAATCGCCTCGGGAGTCGTCACCGCCGTCAGCGAGTCAATCGGCCGGCCGCTACGGTGCGCCCGCAAGATTTCCAGTTCGGTCTCCGCTGTCGGGTAACCCACCGAAATGCGCACCAGGAACCGGTCCATCTGCGCTTCGGGCAGTGGGAACACGCCGTGGAATTCCACCGGATTCTCAGTCGCCAATACCATGAAAAGTTCGGGCAGCTTGTAACGCTGCCCCTCAAGCGAAACCTGCCGTTCTTCCATCGCCTCCAAAAGCGCGCTCTGCGTGCGCGGCGAGGCACGGTTGATTTCGTCGGCCAACAGCACCTGCGTAAAGACAGGCCCCTTGCGGATTTCAAACTCGCCCGTATTCGCCTTGAACACGGCACCGCCGGTCACGTCGGCCGGCAGCAAATCCGGCGTAAACTGGATTCGCGCAAAATCTGCACCGATGGCGGCGGCAAGCGCCTTCGCGAGCGTCGTCTTGCCCGTACCGGGAACATCTTCCACCAGCACGTGGCCATCCGCCAAAAGCGCCATTACCAATAGCTCTACCGTCTCGGGCTTCCCGAGCAGTATCCCCTCTAAAGCATGAATTAAGTTTTTAATCATGCTTTAAATATATATTAAAAGTGGATGGCGGTTGGAGCCTCAAATATCGCATTTTTGACAAATTGTAGCCAAAAACATTTGTATTTTTGACAATTTTTACTAAAAAGTATTTGTATTTTTGACAAAAAATTGTATATTTTAATTACACTTTTGACAAAAAGCTAAAAATTCGCAAAAAACGAGGTTTTTTAATGGAATTGAAGCGCAAAAGCGAAAATACCATTCGTGAATGGTTCAAAAACGGCCAAAAAAAAGCCTTGCTTGTAAAAGGGGCTCGCCAGGTGGGGAAAACACACGCTATCAGGCGCGTGCTAACTGCTGAGCGTGCGAATTTTTTCGAGATAAACCTCATAGAAACCCCAGATGCAGTAGATGTACTTGCTGCCGCACAAACTGTCGATGATCTTGTTCTGGGTTTTTCTGCTCTTAGCACGCAGAAACTGGAAAAGGGCAAGACAATCATCTTCATTGACGAAGTCCAAAAATACAAGGAGATGATTACCAAAATCAAGTTCTTTGTAGAAGAAGGGAGTTTCCGATATGTTTTGAGCGGATCACTTCTTGGAGTGGAACTGACAAATCTCGACTCCGCACCAGTGGGCTACATGACCACGGTAGAAATGTTCCCGCTGGATTTCGAAGAATTTCTGCAAATCACAAATATCGATGAAAACATCATTTCTAGTTTGCGTTCTTCCTTCGAAAATCGGACGCCAGTCATGGATGCGGTTAACCAAAAGATGCTGGACATGTTCACCCGCTACCTTATTGTTGGTGGCATGCCGGAGGCTGTAAGCAATTTTGCGGACAACAGCAACTTGAACGATGTCATGCGGATTCATCGAGACATTATGAGCCAGTACAAACTCGACTTTACGCAATATGAAACAGAGGATAAGCGCCTGTTGTTGACGAACGCGTATGAACTGATTCCCGCAGAGCTTTTAAAACAAAATCGACGCTACATTGTTACAGACTTGAAAAAAGGCCTTCATTTTGATCGTGTGCAAAGTACGTTTCTTTGGTTAAAAAATGCAGGTGTTGCACTTTCTGTTTTTAATAGCACCGAGCCAAGGATTCCACTCAAGCTGAACGAAAAAAGCAGTTTGTTCAAACTTTATCTTGCTGATGTCGGCATGCTGACTTCGGAATACGGAATGAACACGAAGTCCATGTTGCTGACAAAAAATCAAAACCTGAATGCTGGTGGAATCTACGAAGACGCTATAGCGCAGGAGCTTTATTCAAAGGGGTTCCAGCTTTATTACTACAATTCAAAACGCTTGGGTGAGTTAGATTTTGTAATCGAATACAACAATCATGTTATGCCCATTGAAGTGAAAAGTGGCAAGGATTACACCATTCATTCCGCCATGAACAACTGTCTTGCGAATTCCGAATACCAAATGCAGGAGGGCTTCGTCTTCGCTAACTGCAATGTTTCCCAAAAAGGGAAAGTGACGTACCTCCCCATTTACATGGTTATGTTCTTGCAGAAGGATTCTGAACAAATCGTACTAGACAAGATTGAATTCTAAGATTGATCCAGCCACCTCTGCAATATTATTGCGGCGGCGAGCTGGTCGATGACGGCCTTGTTCTTCTGCTTTTTCTTCTTGCTGAAATACGATGTCTTTTCCTGCGCCTGTACGCTCGAATACGATTCGTCCTGCGTGTAAATCGGGATATTCGGGAAGCGAAGCTTCAGGTCTTCGACAAACTTTTCCACTACCACGTTCTTGCCGTCGGCACGTCCGTCCGGATGGTAGGGCATCCCCACCACGAAAGCGTCAATCTTGTTGATTTTTACCAGTTCGTCAAGGCGCACAAATAAATTAGTCGTCTTCTGGTCTATCGTTTCACGGGAGAATGCCATGCGCAACTCGGAATCGGCAAATGCGACCCCAACGCGGTGCTCACCATAGTCTAAAGCAAGGTAGTTCATAGAATGCAATATAGAATAACTTTTGCCCCAAAATCCACCAGAAAGTACTCAAAATAGAGTTTCGGCGTTTTTGTTTTTTAGCCCAAAATCTGTACAATTTAGTCCCAAATCATAACATTTAGAGAATTATACCGCAAAAAAGTGCTTATAATTCTCTAAATCTCGCTTTTTTGGTCACATTTAGAGAATTATAGCCATATTTTTATTGGTGTGATTGACATTCTTCGGCACAGGCTCACTAGAATCATTTCAATGTCAGAAAATGACATTGAAAAAAACGGGACCGCGCGGTGCGCGGCCCCGATTCATTTTTTTTCAAAGCCCTTGCCGTCCCCTGCCCCGCTTTGGGCGGGGCTGGGGTCTGCTAGGGTTTTCTAGTGGCGCTACGCGCCCCTAGTTGGAGTTCTCGAGGCAACGAACCGAGTAGGCGAAGTACTTGTAGAAGTATTGCAAGACCGCGTTGTCGGCGTTGTTGTACATGATTATGAAGTAGGCGCCGTCCTCATTGTACTGCGTGGCACTCCAGAAGTTGGCGATGTCGCCAGCATCGCTGAAGTCGCCATAGTAGTACTTTTCGCCAGCAGGGAGCGCAGAGAAGCCGTAGGCGTCCTCGTTGGTGACGTCGTCTTCCGCTTTCCAGAGTGTTGTACCCTTGAGTTTCCGGCCTGCTGTGTACTCACCGCCCACTGCGGTGAACAGAGCCTCCCATTCCGCCTTGCTCGGCAAATGCCAGCCGTCAGGACATACGCCCTGCACATCGCCCGTGTCAAGGTCGCATTCGTAGCCTTTGCCGCACGTGGACTCGTCCTTGCCCATAGCCGTGGCCCATGTGTAAAGGCGACCGTAGGTTTCGCAGTTGCCTTCCGTAGTTCCGCTTCCGCCACCGCACCAACTGTTTTCGGTCTGGTAGTTCAAATTTTCCGCCATCCAAGTCTGCGTGCCAATGGTCACCTTCTTGTAGACACGTTCAACATCATCGCCACGCATTGCGCAGAATTGATTTTCCGGGTCGTAAATCTTGCCATCGCAAAGGTCGTACGGTTTCAATCCATAGCAGAATTGATTTTCCGGGTCGTAAACCTCGCCATCGCAAAGGTCGTACAGTTTCAATCCATAGCAGAACTTTTTCGACGGGTCAAACGGCTGATTTCCGCACACAGCCTTGTACAGCGTCACGGCGTCTTCATCGCCGCATTTCAACGTGACGACTCCATTCCCCTTCTCTTCGGACGTGCAGTTTTTACCCTTCAGCGATTCAAGCCATTCCTCTTCGGTACCTTCGAATCCTGACAGCTCGTAGGCCGACTTGCCGTCGTCGCCGCTCTTGATAGTAGCGACCTCTTTACCTCCGCACGAAATCGTCACGGAGCCGTCCTTGTTCTTCTTGCCCTCGCAAGAGGTTCCCTTCTCGCCATTCAAACCGTTGGTGCCGTCCGTACCGTTCGTAATCGTTCCGACAACCTTGCCACCGCAAGTCAGCTCGAACCCCGACTTGTCCTTCAACGCAGTCGCCGTACACGACGTTCCGTTTTCGCCGTCCGTACCGTTCGTAATCGTTCCGACAACCTTGCCACCGCAAGTCAGCTCGAACCCCGACTTGTCCTTCAACGCAGTCGCCGTGCACGACGTTCCGTTTTCGCCGTTCTTACCGTCAGAACCGTCGGAACTATCCTTTCCGTCGGAGCCATCCGCGGCGGAGGCGCTCAATACGTTCCATACGCTGTCGGCGCACAGGTACGCCGCCGCAGAATCCTTCACGTACACGAGGTCGCCCTCGTTTTCATCGGTACATTCGGCAAGGTCCTTGAACTTCGCGACCGATGTCGGGCCGGTCGTCTCGGTGACGTTGGTCGTCTCGTCGCAACCGAAGAGAAGGAATGAGGATAGAGGTATGAGGAGTGAGAGTTTTTTCATGAATTTCCCCTTTTAGGAATTATGTTGTAAAAAAAATGTGGGATGCGAGATGGATTGCCACGGCCTTTGGGTAAGAATCCAGGAATCTACCGCAGCAGACCATTCGTAATGGCGTCCATATCGTTCGCAATCGTTCGCAAAGAAACAATAACTCAATTCATCGCCATAATCAAGTCCGAGATAGTTCATGTTGGAGTGGTTAGTGATTAGTGGTTGGTGGTTAGGGATAAAGAGTAGGAAGTAGACAGTAGGAAGTGGTTAGGGGTTAGAATCTAGGATCTAGGGGCTAGAGAGAAATATCACGGCTTCGCCGTCTTTTATTGACGCACGAAGTGCGTGATTCTTTTTCACTAGCCTCCAGTCTCTAGTATTTAGCCTCTCACCTCATACATCATCGCTCATTGCTCAATACTCACAGCTACAATATAGAAATTGACTCAACAGCATATTATTCCTTTATGCAGCGGATTGCTTTATACGAATAACAAGTGCCATCGCCGAACGTACCCTGGAGAATTTTACTACTAGAGGCATATCGGTTATCATACGCAAAATTTATAAACACAATAGGGGCCTTCGAGTCGTTATAGCCAACCGTACTTGTCCAGATTTCAGCCGTAGCTGCATCCTCAAGAGGATCTTTTTTCCATGTTGTCGGCAAAAGACTAAAGCCGTATAGATTCGCCTCCAATGAATCAGGGCGTAGCAAATTATCGCCCCATTCTCCGGCACTTGCCAAGGCAACACTATTCACAGTTGATCTCAGTAAAATTTGATAATCGATTTGATTCGGAAGACGCCAGCCATCAGGGCATATTCCTTGATGAATGCGTTCCAATTTACAAACTTTTTTGCACCCACACGCCGAATCTTTTTCTGATGTATAATAGCGAGCCGAATCCATGGTTGCAAGCCAAGAATATAGCCTTCCATATTTTTCGCAATTGGCATCAAGGCTATCCTTGCATATTGTTCTATCCTTCAAGCTCGGAGTCTTGACGCTGTCGGCATACCGTAAATTTTCTGCCATCCATTCCTGTCCTCCGATCTTGACTGTTTTGTAAACAGTTCCATCTCGTTTATCTGTAAGTGTTCCATAATCGCAATTATCTACCCCGCCCACATTGCAGGTATCCCCCTTGGCATACTCCGTAGGATATCGAATGGCGCTACCATCCTTTATGCAACGGAGTAAGCCCTGATAATGATTTGCATACAATTCTTCCTCCAATCGAAGATTGCTCCCCTCCCATTTACTTTCAAATTCAATAAACGTATAAACGGCAAGGTTAGAATTATACCACCCATCTGCGGCAATATAATGACCTAGGACACGATTAAACGAAGGAAGGATTGAGAGGCCAAACTCATCCGTATGTGTCATATTTTGGAGCCATATCTTTGTTGACATAAACTTTGGAGCGGCATCGTGAATGATTATATCGCGGAAATAATGAGTCGTATCAGAGGCTGCCGGGAAAAGCAAAGTCATCCACTCATCGAGACTAGGGATATGCCATCCATCTGGACAAATTCCTTGCCATGGGAACTTGTTTACATTGCTACTAGGATTAAGATTGTTACCTGCAGAATCTATAGCCACAGACCAAGTATACTCTCGGCCAAATACTTCACATATTTTTTCATCATCTTCAAAACAAGTACTTCTTCCATCTGGGGTTTCGTAATTTAGGTTTTGGGCCATCCAGGTCTGTCCATCAATTTCAATGGTCTTATAGACTTTTCCATCTCGTTCATCTGTAAATTCACCATAAGTCTTATCTTTATTCAAATAGAACTCAATGGATGGCGGTTTATGGGTCGATGTGGATTTTTCATCGCTAACGAGCGTACCTGTATATGGTTCATCACGAAGGCAACGAATTGAATTAGCATATCGAGAACCACCAAGGAAACGTACACAAGAAGAATCCGTACGATTAAACTTAAACGAATTCGCACAATACTCATCATTAATAGCCCAAAAAGCCGATTCATCGAAACCAGCAACTCCACTAGAACTCAAGTATGGCACTAGAAGAATCGAAAAACCATAAAGGTCCAATCCAGCAATATACCCATCATAGTGCGGTATAGACCAACTTTCTGTACTTCTCAAATTTATTCCAGCACTTTCATATCCACCTACATTATACAACAAAGTATCCCATTCCGCCCTGCTCGGTATATGCCATCCATCAGGACAAACACCCTTGATGGGCGATGTTGTAGGACACGTCGCTTCGGTACTGCCATAACCTGTATTTATAGAATCTACCGCAGCAGACCATTCGTAATAGCGGCCATACCGTTCGCAATCGTTCGCAAAGAAACAATAGCTCAAATCGTCGCCTGAATCGTAATTCAAGTTCTCCGCCATCCAAACCTGGTTTCCAATAACCACCGTCTTATAACTACGGCCATCACGTTTGTCCGTCAAAATACCATAAATACAGGTATCCACCTCGTCGTTTCTGCAAGGCGGGAGGACGGAAGAACTGGTAGCGTGGGAATCATCCTTCAAACTGCTTGACGATTTTGCCGAAGCATCGCCATGTGAAGAACTCGATTTTTTGGACTTTCCGCCGGACGATTTTGGTTTCGTCTGATCGTCGGATTCAAACCACTTTTTTCCATCGCACTCGTAGTTTTTTTCGATGTCTAGGACATAAACTTTCTCATCGATAAAATCGTTGTTACACTCAAAGGTTTTGAGTTCGTCCAGATTCTTAACTTCAGTGGGCAAGTCACTTGTATCTGGAGAAGGACTTTCTCCACTACAAGCCGAAAGAAATACCGCACAAAATAAAAGCATGCCGGCGAAAAACAACAACACCGGATTTTTCACAGACAACGATTGGTTAGGCACTTTGTTCCTCGCAATCACCATAATCAAGTCCGAGATAGTTCATGTTGGAGTGGTTAGTGATTAGTGGTTGGTGGTTAGGGATAAAGAGTAGGAAGTAGACAGTAGGAAGTGGTTAGGGGTTAGAATCTAGGATCTAGGGGCTAGAGAGAAATATCACGGCTTCGCCGTCTTTTATTGACGCACGAAGTGCGTGATTCTTTTTCACTAGCCTCCAGTCTCTAGTATCTAGCCTCTCACCTCATTGCTCACAGCTACAATATAAAAATTGTCTGCGGAATGGCTCGCCTTTTCCTATATTTCTTTTCATGGAAAACAATAAAGATATCGTAAAAGACTGGATTATCACTCCACTGCAACAAGCTTTAGAGCCGCAATCCTTGCTACAGCGCCTTCTGCTTGTTCTCCTGGTATTAGTTTTGGCCAAAGTATCGCTGAAACTGTTGAAGATTTTCATTGCACGCGCCGAAAAGCACCGGTTGGATCCGGCTGCGAGCCCTTTGGTGTATTCTCTTTTCGCCTACACAATTTATGTCATCACGCTTTTGCTGGTGCTCCACATTATTGGGGTGAACACGGCGGGGCTTGTGGCTATGGTGGGTGCGGCGAGCCTTGCTGTGGGCCTTGCACTTAAAGATACGCTTTCCAATATCGCATCCGGCTTGCTGCTCATGTTCCTCAGGCCATTCAAGTCGGGCGATTATATTGAATGTGGTTCCATCAAGGGCAAAATCAAGGGAATCGGGCTGTTCAGCACGACACTTGTTTCGCTGGATGGTCTTTACGTCTCGGCTCCGAACAGTTCCCTGTGGGGTAGCCCCATCGTGAACTTCAGCCGCAACGCGACACGGCGAATCGAAATTACAGTAGGCATCGATTACGGAGATTCTACGGACAAGGCGCTGGCCATCATGCGGGACCTAGTAGAAAACGAACCGCTGTTCCTGAAAACCCCTTGCCCTCAATATTTTGTTTCGGCGCTGGCAGACAGTTCCGTGAACGTGACCTTCAGGGCATGGGTACGCAACTCCGATTATTTCGACCTCATGTGGAAATACACAGACGAGGTAAAACAGCGTTTCGACGCTGCGGGCATCACAATCCCCTTCCCGCAACGGACGGTGCATTTGGAGGAAAGGAGCAATGAGGTCGCTTCTACTCATAGAGCATAACTCAACTAAAGAACTAAAGTTCTTAGTTTCGTATAGCTTTGAGCTATGAGGTCGGTCGCAAGCTCGCTTTGAGGTCGGCACTTCGTGCCTTTGAGGTATGAGGTCACGACCTGCGGTCGCTTTGAGGCACGAACTCGGTCGCTAACGCACCCTTCGAGGTGTGAGGAAAGTAGGAAGTAGACGGTAGGAAGTAGGCAGTGGTTAGTGATTGGTGGTTAGGAAATAGACGAAAGACGATAGAAAAAATTGTCATTTGCAGGCGCATGACTCGTCGGCTCAGCCATGCCGAAACGCAAGCGTTTTGGCACGGCATTCGCCTTGGTTGTCAACTACACCTCACAGCTCATCGCTCGCGCCTCGGGCCTGGAGCCTCGAGCCTTTTATCTATATTTACCACATGCGTTCCCTTATCTTCCTGATTCTATTGTCTTTTGCCATCTCTGCCTGCGGCGGTGATAGCGGCACTTCTCCGAACAAAGAATCTAATACGAGCGAAGAAACCAGTAGCGATAATGCAGCTTCGTCATCAAGCGACAAATCTTCATCTAGCAATAAAAAAGAATCGTCTGACACATCTTCCAGTGTCAACAAAAAATCGTCATCGAGTAAGAAAGGAAAAAATATTTCTTCAAGCAGTTCTTCAAAATCTTACAAAAAATGCACGAGTGATAGAGAAGGTGTCAGAGCGTTTGTTTCGCAAGAAAATAGTTGGTGTACTTGTATAAATGGTCTATGGATTCCTGAATCTTCGAGTTCTTCTGTTGAACCCTCTAGTAGCAGTAAATACTATGACATGTCCAAGCAATTTTTTTCCGAGTATGAATGCAATTTTGGTGAATTTGTAGATCCTCGTGATAACCAAGTTTATAAAACAATCCGTCTTAAATCCATTTGGACTGAAGATTCCGTGACCTTTTTTGCTGAAAACCTGAATTACGGTAAAATGATTCCTGCCGGGACTCAACAAACGGATTCCACAAAATATTGTTATGATGATGACCCCTGGTATTGTGAAAACGGCTTTGGAGGCCTTTATACGTGGGCGACTGCGATGAATTTCCCTGCTGTATGCGATAGTTTCCTGACAGGTTCGGTTGAATGTCCGGATACGGTTGATTTGACAAAACATTCAGAACCTATTTTGAAAGGAAAGGTTGGCTATGCGTTTCATCAGGGAATTTGCCCCGAAGGTTGGCATATAATGGATGAAGGTGACTGGGTTGATGTCATTGAAGGGCATGGTGTTATTGATGTGGATAATTATTTGAGAGCATATCCATGGGGTGGCAGTAATGAGCGAGGCTTTTCTCTTTTGCCTGCGGGGGTTCTTGAACCTCCCAATCGTTATATGGATATTGGGGATGTTGCTAGTCATTGGTTTCCTGCTGACAAAAAAAGAGATGGAGATTCGTTGACTTCTTATGGGAAGAGCGTTAATATCAGGCATTGGGATTTTAATCGAAGTGCTAGTGCCCCAAAAGTTTATGGACTATCTGTCCGCTGCGTAATGGATTATTAACCCTTTACCCTTTCCCTATAGTTCCAGGCAAAAAACGCTTATCCCCGTTTTCGCCCTTCTTATCGGTTTTCCTTTCTTATAATATTCTGTTAACTGCCTATTTTTTCTATCTTTACGCCCACTATGAGCATTTCTAAGAATGATTTATGGGTCGGCGTGGACGTTGGGTCCACCACCGTGAAGATTGCGGTCGTCGATCCCGAGACATCCAAGCTTTTACACTATACTTACCAGCGTCACAATGCCATGCAGGCCCAGAAGGTTCACGAGGTGCTTCGTGAAGCCCACGGCCTTTTCCCAGGCAAGAATTTCAGGGTAGCCTTCTGCGGTAGCGGCGGCCAGCCCTTTGCCGAAGCCACGCGTGCATTCTTTGTGCAAGAGGTCGTCGCGAACGCTCTTGCTGTCCGTGCCACATTCCCCGATACCCGTGTCGCTATCGAACTGGGCGGCCAGGACGCCAAGGTGGTCTTCTTCGAAAAAGACCGTACCACGGGCAAGCTCATTGCCTCCGACATGCGCATGAACGGCGTGTGTGCGGGCGGTACCGGTGCATTTATCGACCAAGTGGCCGAACTCCTGCGCATCAAGACCGAAGCCTTCGAGGGCTTTGCCAAGCGCGGCCAAAAGGTCTACGAGATTTCGGGCCGTTGCGGCGTGTTCGCCAAGACCGACATCCAGCCCATGCTCAACAACGGCGTCGCCAAGGAAGACATCGCCCTTTCGAGCTTCCACGCCATCGCCAAGCAAACCATCGGTGGTCTCGCCCAGGGCATGGAAATCAAGCCGCCCGTGATTTTCGAGGGTGGCCCCCTTACGTTTAACCCGACCCTCGTGCGCGCGTTCAAGGAACGCCTGGGCATCTCCGACGAGCAGGCCATCGTGCCGGAACACTCCGAAGTGCTCGTGGCCATGGGTGCAGCCCTTTCGCTCGGCTCCATGTTCGCCGATCAGGAATGCCAGTACCGCATGGAAGGCTCCCTCGACGCCCTCGTGCATTTTAACGAAACCCGCCAGGCCGAAAACAAGGCAAAGGCGGCCGCCGACCTCTTCTTCAAGAACGACGCCGAATACAAGATGTTCCTCGAAGAACACAAGATGGCCGACAACCACTACCCGCAGCCTGCCTCCGGTACCACGCTCAACGTGTACCTGGGCATCGACGCCGGTTCCACCACGACGAAGTTCGTGCTCCTCGACGAGCAGGACAACGTGGTCGACGGGTTCTACGCGAGCAACGACGGCGAACCGCTCGCCGTTCTGAAGCGCGCCATGAACGAACTTGCCGACCGCTACGAAGAGTACGGTTGCAAGCTCAACATCCTGGGCGTGGGCACCACCGGTTACGGCGAACAGCTCTTTGCCAAGGCCGTGCATGCCGACTACCATACCGTGGAAACGGTCGCGCACGCGAACGCCGCCCAGCGCCTCTGCCCCGACGTGAGCTTCATCCTCGACATCG
>CAMJHM010000062.1 GCA_946405515.1 uncultured Fibrobacter sp.
TCGGCTATTGGCTGCTCAAGTTCGACGGCGTAAGCTACCGCGAACACGACAGCATCACCGAAATTCCTCGCGGGATAGGGAGCGTCGAATACGCGTACTACAAGATGGCGCTACGGGCCGGAATCCGCATGAGCGAAAGCCGCATTCTAGAAGATAGCAGCGGTTGCCACTTTATGACCAGACGTTTCGACCGCACGGACGAAGGTTCCAAACTGCACATGCAGACGCTTGCCGCCTTGACTCACCTGGACCGTGACGCTCGCCATTCCTACGAGGACGCTTTTGCCGCTATGCGCAAACTCGGGCTCGACGCCAAGGCCGACGAGGAAGTGTTCCGCTACATGGTTTTCAACGTTTTGGCAAAGAACAATGACGACCACACCAAGAACATATCTTTCCTGATGGACGAATACGGAACCTGGAAATTGGCACCCGCATACGACCTGTGCTACGCCAACAACCCAAGGAGCCGCTGGATAAATCGCCACCAGATGTCCGTGAACATGAAACAGGAAAATATCACGCGCGACGATCTCAAGGCGGTAGCGGAACGCATCGGAATCCGCAAGTATGCGGGAATCATTGACCAGGTCGAGAATGCCATTGCAAACTGGGACGAAATCGCAAAAGACTGTGGCGTTCGCAAGAACCACCGTGAAGAAATTTCGCGAGAACTGCTTGAGAAATGATTGAATTACTCAACGTTGCCGAAACGTGAAAAGAAAATCACCTATTGGACTCCCGAGCCGGAGGTTGTCGACGATTGCATGACCGGTTTGCAGGAGCTGTGTCGTAAAATCGGAATCCGCGTGCTGTTCGTGCAGAACTTCAAGAGCGCCCCCATCTACGGTATGTACCGCTGGTACAAGGATGTCCCGCTTATCCAGCTGCACGACCGCTTCAAGAAGCGCGAAACGATGTGGCTCACGTTCTTCCACGAACTCGCGCACGTGCTTTACCACGGTAAGAAGGGAATTTGCTTGCAAAATATTGAGATTACGCACAATTATCCCGAAAAGGAGGACGAGGCCGACTGCTTTGCGCAGAAATGTATGGCTGACGCCGGCTTTGTTTGATAGGTCTGTTTTTGTGTGCTTTTTTCGTGCGGATTGTCACTTTTTTTGGTACATATATCCGTTTATTTGTAAAAAAAGTATATTATGCTCATGATCAGGCCTTGTACTAGAATACTCATTTCTTTGTTCGCAATGTGCGCGCTGTTTTGTGCGTGCGGTGGCGATTCGGATGTGTCGGCCGAAGCCGGCGACAACTACAGCGAGAGGTGCTACGACCAAAAGAACCTCGAGGGCTTCCAGGCGGATTTCGGCAACTATAGGAGGGGGCAGACTATTCCCTTCCTGTTCTCGGACGGGCTCATGTTCCCGCTTGCCGTCTCCGACGTAGAGCAGGGCATGGACGAGGTTACCTGCCGCAAATACAAGTTCACGTGGCTCGAGTCGTCGTTCCCTATATATTCCATCAAGATTTCCGCGTATGCGCCCACGTTCTACTACAACGAAGTGGATAAGCTGTACTCCGATACCTTGCGGGTGACTTTCGGGCAGTATGTGTTCACGCTGGACAATCCCGAGGTCCACAAGAATTCGACGCGCATAAGGCGCTCCAACGGCAGTGATTCGCTTGCCTACAATCCCGATTCGCTGTTTGTCGATACGATGATGATCAACGGCGTCAAGTATACGGATGTCGCCGTGAGCTACGGGCGTAAGTACGAGTCCGTCTCCCAGACAAAGCTTGTCAAGGCGGACGCTAGGTTGTACTACCAGGCCGAAAAAGGAATTTTGAAAATCGATATGGAAGATGGCAGCAGTATCTCCATCAGAGAGGAGGACTAATGAAAAAGGTTTTGCTCTTTGCAGCCGGTACGCTCCTTTTTGCAAGTTGCGGCGGCAACGACGATGCTTCCTCTATCGTCATCACCAACGAAATCACCAGCGACATGCAGCTCATGCTCGACGCCAAGAAGGGCTTCAGCAAGGATACCGTCATTTACCTGACCGACGGCGTCACCTTTGTCGACAAGGTTGCCCAATCCGCAGAATTCGGTAAAGACGACAAACCCGGATTGACCTATAAGGCTTTGGCGATGTCTTCTGCGATCAACTTTAGCATGAAGGTTCAGCCCGGTTCCGGTGAACTCGGCAGCATCTGGTTTTCTTGCCATCCGGGCGATAGCGATGGAATCACTTTCCAGGAGCCTGTTTTCCCGTTGGATAGGAATGGCTACAAGTTGACGTTCATGGATTCTCTCAAGGTCGGCAAATCCGTGTACTACGACGTCCTGAAGTTCGATGTCTCCATGGCTCCCTCTTCTCACTGTAGCGCCTCTGAGTACTACTATGGCTACCACGACGGGCTGCTCATGGTCGTGAGCAAGAACGGAATCGAAATGAGCCGAGTTTCCGAGAAGGTCTACAAGGAAAATGTGGAGCGTAGGCTGGAAGAACGCGCCGAGGCGGACTCTATCGCGCAGGCTGTCGCGGATTCTCTTGCGCAGGCGGTTGCGGACTCTATCGCCCAGGCCTTCGCGGATTCCGTCGCACAGGCTACCGCGGACTCCATCCGCATGGCGAACCCGTCTGCCGAAGAAGACAGTACCGCCAGTACGGGTGACACGACGAAAGTCGAAATTCCCCAGGAAGTTCTCGACATGGCCGATTCCATCGCGGACTGCGTCAAGAAGGCTTACCTGTCCGGCTCCCTGTCGGCAATAAAAGACTGCGAAATCTAGGCCGGAACTGTTTTGGATAAAATAAGAACCTCTTTTGCAAAGAGGTTCTTTTAATATACTTGTTGTGCTGCGGACCCGTTACTGGGGTTGCGTTGCATCGGCGTCCACGGACTGAGGTTCGGCTTCGGCGGTATCAAGGATGGATTCGAGAGAGTTGATCTTGTCTTTGATGTCGTTGCTGAACTTGAACGTGGGGACGAGGCGTTCGTCGATGAGGACCGTTTCGCCTGTGCGGGGGTTCCTTGCGGGGCGCGCCTTGCGGGGCTTGCAGGCGAAGGTCCCGAATCCGCGGATTTCGATGGTGTTCCCATCGACCAGCTTTTCGCCGACAAGTTCGAGGAACTGCTCGACGACGGTCTTGATGTCGCCCCGGACGAACCCGGTGGACTTGGCAATTTCTTGAATAAGACTTTGTTTAGTTATGTTTGGCACGACATAAAATATAGGTATGCAAATAAAAAAAAAGATGGGACGAATAAGAATTAAATATTTTTTTCGGGCTCTTGTTGCGGAAAATTTGTGAATAGATGTGGTTAAAATGTTGAATAATTTTAAAATTCCAAAAAAGACTTCTTTTAGGCTCCGTTCGCTGGATATTTTCCCGAATACGATCCTCTCTCCGATGGACGGAGTGACGGATGCGCCCTTCCGCAGGCTTTGCCGGGTGCTTTCGGGCGACCGCATGGGGCTCCTCGTGTCGGAGTTCGTGCCCACGGACGGCGATGCGGTCTTTTGTCTGGAAGGCCACAAGCAACTGAAGTTCTTTCCGGAAGAGCGCCCGTTCGGGGTGCAGATTTTTGGGCGTTTCCCAGACAAGATGGCCGCTGCGGCCAGGAAAATAGCGGAATCCCTGCATCCGGATTATATAGAAGTGAATGCGGGATGCCCGGCGCCGAAGGTGGCGGGCAAGGGCAGCGGCTCCGGCCTGCTTAGGGACTTGCCTCGCCTGCAGGAGATTCTGCACGACGTGCGGGCTGCGCTGGACGGGTGCGGTGTGGATATGCCGCTCACGCTCAAGTGCCGCATAGGCTGGGATTCCGAAAGCATTAATATAATGGAGACGCTTGCGATTGCCGAGGGCGAGGGTGTCGAGATGCTCACGGTGCATGGCCGTACCCGCTTGCAGGGGTACAACGGCCTTGCCGATTGGGACTGGATCGGCAAGGCCGCGGCCGCGGCCAAGATTCCCGTCATTGGCAACGGCGACGTGAACAGCGTCGCCCGCGCGTTCGACTGCATAGAGAACTACGGTGTTGCCGGTGTCGCGATTGGCCGCGGCGCCATGCACAACCCGTGGATCTTCGGGCAGATTGCCGACGCTTGGGAAGGCAAGCCCGCGCACGTGATTACGGCTGCCGAGGCACTTGATGTTTTCAAGTTGTACTACGGGTTCAAGATCGAGGACGGCAGTACAGATAAAGGTGCTGAGGGAAGGCTCAAGCAACTCGCCGCAAGGCTTTGCAAGGGGTTTTGTTTAGACGAGAGACGAGAGGCGAGAGACGAGAGAGGGGAAGGCCAAGGCCCTGGTGCGGAAGATGTCGCGATGCAAGTACGCCAAGCACTCCTTTCGAGCAGTTGCGCTGCCGAACTGCTGGACCGTGCTCAATCCCTCAAGGAAGGTATCGCAAAAGACCTCGTGTTCGACCCGGACCGCCTGGTGAACTTGAACGGCGCGAAAGAGACCGAACTCAAGTTTGGCGACCAGTTCAAGGGCCGATAATCCATAATCTTTAAATGTACTCAAAAAAAATCTCAAAAATTTCGCAAAAGGTATTGACTTTGAGTCAAATTTTGAGTACATTTAGGGCATGGACAAAATTATTGACATATTTCAATTCACGAACTTTCGCAAGTACTTGGACGAGTACCAGGCCGCTCGCGTGCAGACCGACCCTGATTTTACTAGGGCTGGAGCGTGTGCATTGCTGGGGCTCCCCAAGACTCGCAGTTACTATAACGACATCGTCAAAGGGAAAAAACTTTCTAGCCGCATGGTTCCCAAGTTTGTGGAAGTGCTTGGCCTGAATAAAAAAGAAGCCAGGTATTTCGAAACTTTAGTGAATATGGACCAGGCGAAAACTGCGACGGAACGGAACGCTTTTTTCGAGGAACTGCTGAAACAACATCCGGATTCCCACCGCATTTTGAACGAAGACGCTTACGAATATTATAATCACTGGTACAACAGCGTGCTTTTTACGGCGTTGGAAGTCGTGGATGTCTCGGACGACCTTGAACCTATCCAGAAGTTGATTTTCCCGAAGGTTTCTGTGGGGACTCTGAAACGTTCCTTGGAATTGCTGGAACGCCTTGGTTTTGTGCGGAAAAACGAGGACGGTTTCTGGAAGAGCTGTCGCGACTCGGTGAGCAGCGGCGCCTATAATAATAGTGATTTGGTGCGTCAGTACCAGTTGCAGTGCTTTGAACTTTCAAAACAGGCGCTGCTTGCAAGTGACGAAAGTTCATCGGATATGGGGACGTTCACTTTCAGTGTCTCCGACGATGCGTTCAAGGCGATTGCCAAAGAAATTCAGGGCCTAAAGGCCAAGGTGCGTAAGATTATTATGCAAGACAAGAAGAAGGCGACTGGAGTTCACCAGTTGAATATTCATTTATTCACAAATCTGAAAAAGTAGTTCATGGAGGAAATGTTTATGGATATCAAGAAGATGACAAAATGGGGTGCTGCATTGTTTGGCTTTGGGATGCTTGTTGCCTGTGGTGCTGACAGTGCCTGTACTGCTTCGACATTCAGCGAGACGAATTCTGGGAAACCTGTAGTAGAACTGGGTTCTATTGCGCAGCTGGATACGTCGTTAGTTGGCCGTCACGAGGTCGAAGGGGATGATTGTTCGGAACTGGATAGTGTGATTGAAACATCTGTGCTTGCTAGGAAGGCTGCTTTTGGGACGGATATTGTCGATGAAGATTCTGTCATTGTTTGGGCTCGTTATTCATGCAAGGCGTATTATGATATACGTCTATATATAAAGATGAGAGTGCGAATCGTGGATGCCAAAGGCAAGCCTTTGGCTGGAGCGGTAGTCTACAAAAAAGAATATGATGAGGAGAGCCAATATACTACCGACGAAGAAGGCTATTTCTACCTAGATAGCGTAAACTATCTTACGTATTATGAAAAGGAACTTAACGCAGCGAAGGAATTGAGCCCCGAAGAGGCTTATATGCCTAGGTATGAATCCATTCAGCTCCGGGTCCAATCTGCTGATACAAACCTTGGCGCCAAGGGCTGGTTCAATTTTTCTAAAGCAAAAGTCGTGAAAATTGACGGAGAGATTGTTGCCGAGTTGGAGGAAATTGTTTTAGAGCCCTTGTATTCGGTCAAGGTCAGTTTGGATTCTGTTCAAGATCTTGCACTTCCATTGAAAAATATAAAGGAGGTTGAATTTTGTGCCGAAATAGATGATGGCGTAGAGGAAGTGGTCTATTATCCCAATGAATTTTATCGTTGCCAAATGTTGACGAAAGAAGAGAAGGAGAACGAGAGTGTTGTTGCTTATGGCCTTCCTGAGGGCTCTTACAGATTTTGGGTATATGAGCTCGGATGGCGTCTCGTCAATTCGGAACCTATTGCAGTGCCACAACAAAAGAAATAACACATTAGATACACTTATTTGTTTTTAATTAAAAAGACTGCGGCCAAAAACCGCAGTCTTTATTTATATATTCGAAGAGAAGTATTTTACCCATATTATCCTATAGGTGGTTATGAAAAATAATTCCCGTGCCTTTTCAAAATGGATAGCCCCCTTGTTAGGGCTTTGTGCCGGAGCATCCTTTGCTGCGCAGAACGTGGTGACCGTTGACGACACGCATCCGGGCATTGCCATCAACAAGGACCACATGCTGGCTGCCGACCTTGCCATATGGAATCCGCCGACCCGTTACTTCGACATGGCGCCCGCCTTGGTTGATGGCGGCTACAATGTGTTCCGCTTCCCGAACGGGAGCTTGTCGAACGATTACCACTGGAACGGTTCGGGCAGCTACGACAGCACGGGCCTCTGGACTCCGAGCGAAAAGGAATGGACGCCCGGGTTCCTGGGTGAGACGGTTTACCGCGGGACGACCAAGGACAACTGGGGATTTGTCCGTCGCAGCCATCTGGCCGACGGCAACATGAATACGATATGGTGGGGCGAAATCCTGGACCCGAACGATCCGCCCTGGATTGTCGTTGAGTTCAAGGAAAAGAAGGACTTGGATTCCTTGATTATCGATTGGGGAACGCTTCGTCCGAAGTCCTTCGAGTTCTCTTACTGGACCGAAGATTATGCGCCTTATCCGGGCGTACACCAGGGCCTGGAAAACAAGTTGAAGGCTGTAGGCACGGTGAAGGTGACGTCGGAACAGTCAAAGTATAAGTTCGCGCAAATCAAGGCGCGCTATGTGGCTATCCGCTTCAAGACTCCGGACTTGCCCAGCAAGGGCGTGCAGGTGCGCGAGATGAAGCTTTATAGCGGCAGCGACGACCTGCTTGCCGGAAACGAGTACAAGTTCTTTGCGGTGTCCACTCGCAACGGCGACAAGCCGCGCACCGACTGGACGAATATCAAGTGGCATTTCGAAGAGTTCATGGCGTACATCGCCAAGATCCCGAATGCGCAAGCGCTCATCTGCGTGAACGCGGGAACGGGTACGGCCAAGGAGGCCGCCGCATGGGTGAAGTACGCGAACGTGAAGAAGAAGTATGGAATCAAGCAGTGGCAAATCGGCAACGAACTCGATGGCGAATGGGAGGAATCCGGCCCGCTGTCGGCAAGGCAGTATGCCGCCCGATTTGTCGAGTATGCTCGCGCCATGAAGGCCGTGGACCCCTCCATCATTTTGCACGGGCCGCTGTTCAGTTCGCACAAGATGCAAGAGAAGGGTGCCGGTTTCGGGGACGGCAAGTTCTGGGTCGCCGAATTCTTGCGCATCGTGGGCGAGGCCGAAAAGAAGGACGGCAAGCGCTATCTGGATGTGTTTGACTTGCACACTTACCCGTATTGGGCTCCCGATAACTTGAACGCGAAGGACATGCTCAAGGCGACGATGGATGTCGGGCACAACGCCGATACGCTGGATGCCTGGATGAAGCGTTATCTGGACGGGGAACGTCGCATCTCGCTTTCGGAATTCAGCACGTCTGTGCTGGGAAGCGAAATTTGGATGGACTACCCGCAGGCTGCGGGCGCCGCGAACGTCTTTGCACAATATGCGGTCCGCTTCGGCAACCGCTTGCAGGCTTTGCCCTGGGATGCTTTCGGTAATGTGTTCGAAGGCCCGGACCACACGTGGGGTACTATCAGCATGACCGCACTCGTCAAGGAAGGTTCCTGGAATAAATTGCAGAGCCTGGAACTCACGGCGGAATACTTTGGCGTCTATATGGCGTTCAAGCGCTTCCTCGAAGACGGCTACTCTGTTGTTCCAGTGAAGAGTTCTACAGAAGACGTGACTCCGTATGCCATCTGCAAAAATGATAGCTGCCGAGTCATGCTTATCAATATGACTGATTCCAAGCAAGTCGTCCAGGTGGACCGTACAAGCGGCGTTTCGGATAAAGTGCGCACAGAAGTTGATGTGTTTGGCCCAGATCAGTTCAAGTGGGTAGGTGACCAGAAGGATGCGTACCCGTATCCCAAGATGGGCCCGAGCGGGCGCCGTATGAATCCGAGCAAGAGCAAGGATGTCGAAATTCCCGGATTTGGTTTGGCTATCGTACGAATCAACCCCCGTGTTGTCGGCCTGGATGCTCAAACGAAAGCGAAGGCTGCCGTGCCTGAGATAATTGCTGCCGCGCTGGAGAAGAAGGTTCTGCTTGCCGGGGATACGCTGGACCTGTTCGTGACGGCAAGGCAAGAAGACGGACAGTTGACCGGTGGTGTCTTGAAAATCGATAACTGGGGCAAGGCTGGGACGCTTACGCAGCCTGTCAATCTGGATGATGGCAAGTGGAATTCTTCCATCGAGAGTTTCCACGTGAAGGTCCCGGTGCCTGTCGACATGAAGCACGGCAAACGCGAAATCCAGGTGGTGCTGCAAGGGCTGGGCAAGAAGGTGACTGTGCTCAAGATCCCGTTCCGCATCCGCGGCGCCTACCGCACCACAAGCGTGATGCAAAACTTCGACAATGGAATCGATGCGGTGGACTGGTTCCCGGTTGTCAACGGCGACAATGCAACTTCGATGGATGCCAAGGTGTATAACGGCAACCCTCCGCTCGGTGGCTACATCCGTCACGACTTCATCGTCGAACAGCCGCCTGACTTGGGTTGGCCCAACTACTCCGGCGCCTATTACGTGCTGCCGCCCGAGGTGAAAAAATCGGTGGGTATCGTGTTCGACTATGCGACGACCCACAACAACCCGCAAGGTTATATAGAATTGCAGATTATGAGCGAACAGGTCAAAGACTACGATGAGTTTATGGTTCGCCTCAAGAACACGCGTGGTAACTGGGTTCGCGATACGCTCATCTGGGAAAATATGAAGCAAGAAGGCTGGGGCAAGACAATCCCGCAGCTCGACCCGACCCAGATCAAGAACTTCGCGTTCCGTGCACGTCATAGCGGCAAGGGCTATATCAGCCTCGACAACATCTACCTGCTCGGCGAAGACGGCAAGGAAGTCCCGATGCCCAAGGGCCTACGGAGACTGCGTTAAGAGCGGGGTGTGCGCTGTTTAAAGTGCGCTCCATTTAAAATGTTCAAAAAGAAAATCGCCGGCAAGTTGCCGGCGATTTCTCGTTAATTCGTTTAGCGTTTGTCGCGGTCGATCCACGGCCTTGCCGTCTGGCCGGTGTAAATCTGGCGCGGACGGTTGATCTTGCTCTGCGGATCGTCGTGCATTTCCTTCCAGTGGGCAATCCAGCCGGGGAGTCGGCCGATGGCGAACATCACGGTAAGCATGTTCGTCGGGATGCCCATGGCGCGGTAGAGAATGCCCGAGTAGAAGTCCACGTTCGGATAGAGCTTGCGTTCGATGAAGTAGTCGTCCTTGAGGGCGGCTTCTTCGAGCTTGATGGCAATGTCCAGGAGTTGGTCGTGCACGTGTTCGCGTTCGAACACCTGGTACATGAGTTTCTTCAGCACCTTGGCGCGCGGGTCGTAGCTCTTGTACACGCGGTGGCCAAAGCCGGAAAGACGGAACGGGTCGTTCTTGTCTTTTGCCTTGTCCATCACCTGCTCGATGGTCATGCCGCTCTGCTGGATGCGCAGGAGTGTTTCGAGCACGGCCTGGTTCGCACCGCCGTGGAGCGGGCCCCACAGGGCGCAAATGCCGGCGCAGATGCTTGCGTAAAGGTTCGCCTGAGAACTGCCCACCATACGCACCGTCGACGTGGAGCAGTTCTGCTCGTGGTCGGCATGCACGATGAGCAGCGTGTTGAGCGCCTTTTCCATAATCGGATCCGGGTGGTACGGGCGAGCCTTACTGCTGAACATCATGTTGAGGAAGTTGCTGCAGTAGCTGCGTTCCGCTTCTGGGTACACGAACGGTTCGCCGATGCTTGCCTTGTAGGCGAAAGCGGCGATGGTGCGGATCTTGGAAATAAGGCCCGCCGTCGTGAGCTCGAAAGCGCTTGCAATGTTTTCGTCGTCGTAGAAGCGCGGGGTGAACAGGCCCACGGCGTTCACGATGGAACTCAAAATGCCCATCGGGTGTGCGCTCGGCGGCATCTCGCGGAAAAAGTGCAACAGGTTCTCGTGCAACAGCGCATTCTCGGTAAGGAGCGTGCGGAAATGCCCGAGCTGTTCCGGAGTCGGGAGCTCGCCGTAAATTAGGAGCCAGGCGGTCTCGGGGAAGGTCGCCTTTTCGGCCAAGTCTTCGATGGAGTAACCTCGGTAGCGGAGAATGCCCTGCTCGCCATTCACGTAGGTGATGGCGCTCTTGGTGCTGCCCGTGTTCAGGTAGCCGTAGTCAAGCGTGACAAGTCCCGTTTCCTTGCGGAGGGAACTGACGTCGAGACCATGTTCGTTCTCGGTGCCTTCAACGACGGGGAGCTCGAAACTCTTTCCGTTGTATTTCAAGGTCGCTTTGTCGGACATTTGTTCTCCTTGAGGTTCGAGGTATGAGGTCGCTCGCTATGCTCGCTTTGAGGCGCAACTTCGTTGCTTTGAGTTCTTTATTCCCTTGGGGACTAAACTTTTTACTCAGAGGGCCGAAGGCCCGTCCTCATCGCTCATAGCTCATGCCTATTTCATTTCCTTTATGCAATTATAAATATTTTCAAAAAGTTTGCCGAGCTTGTCGGTCGGGACGGCGCTGAAAGCGACGCGGATAAGGCCCGAGAGCATGATGGTGCCCGTGCTGTAGTCCTTGATGAGCTTCTGGCGCAGTTCTTCGGCATCGACGCCCTTCGGCTTGATGCACATGAAGTAGCCGCTGTTGCACGGCATGGGCTCGAAGGCATCCTTGTATTCCGGGTGCGCAGCGAGTTCATTCTTGATGATGTCGAAGCGCTTCTTGAGCGTTTCGTACTTTTCCTGCTTCTGCTGCAGGTATTCTTCGCTCTGGAAGGCGGCGAGCAAAATCTTCTGGCTGATGCTCGGGGCGTTAGAGATGTTGCCGCGGACCGTACCGGCGGCCTTGTCTTCGAGAGCCTTGAGCTGGGATTCGCTTGCGCCCTTGAAACCGAAGCTCATGAACCCGACGCGGAAACCCCACACATAGTCTTCTTTGGTGGGGCCGTCAAGCTTGACAGCGAGCAGGTTTTCGTGGGCATCGACAAGCTTCACGAACAGCGATTCCTTGGTCACGCCATCTTCGTACACGAGTCCGAAGTAGGCGTCGTCGAGCAGGGCCACGACCTTGTTGCCGGCAGCGGCGCATTCGGTGAGGATCTTCGCGATTTCGACCGCTTCCTTTTCGGTGGCTGTGTAGCCGGTCGGGTTGTTCGGGAAGTTCAGGAGCACGACCTTCTTCTGGCTCTTACTTTCGGCGAGGGCCTTCTTGAGGGCTTCGGTATCGAAACCGCCGTCCTTGAAGGTGTTGAACGTCTTGATCTTCGCACCGCAGCTGTTCACGAACACGAGCTCGTAGTTGTCCCAATAGAGGTCGGGGATGATGACTTCGTCACCCGGGTCGAGGAAGAGGTAGCCCGCGCAGCTGATGGCGTGGGTCAAAGCACAGGTCACGACCGGGTTGCTGAATTGCTTGCCTGCGAGGCTCGGGTTCTTGCGGACAATCTGTTCTTTCCAGGCCTTGCGGAGGTCGGGGTTGCCGAAACTCGGGGCGTACAGGAACGCCTGCTTGGGGAGGTTCAGGCTCTTGAGCACGCAGTCAAGCACGAGCGGGCTCCCGTCGTCTTCGAGGGCGGTGCCGATGGTCGCGTTGATTTCGGAGCCCTTGGCTTCGGCGCCCTGGCCCAGGATGCCCTTGCGCGGGAAGAAAATGGCCTTGCCCCTTTCGGAAAGCATGGAGAGAACGTTGCAGCCGTTGGCGGAGAGTTCCGCGTTTGCCTGTTCGGCGAGAGGATTGTAGCTCATCGTTGATGTCCTGTTTGATTGTCCTGGCGCTTGTGGCGCTCTTTTCGGCGCGCAAAAATAGAAATTTTTTGAATCTTTTCCAATAATCCGATTTTGAAAAAAAAGCGTTTTATAAAGTTTTCATATTTATCTATTATTTTAGGGTATAGCTAGGAGATTGAAATGTTACGTAGGCTATGGTTTGTTTCTTTTTTATTTCTGTTCGCTTCTTTGGCGAATGCTGCGGCAACCATAACCCCAAAGGTTCCGTCTAAAGTGGACAGCTGTTATCAGATTTCGTCTGCCGAGGAATTGTATGGTTTTGGCGCTATTGTGAATGGCAACGTGACCGGTATTGAGAAGGATTCTGCCGCCTGTGGTGAACTCACGAATGACATCGTGGTGAACGAGAATGTCCTTGACGAGAACGGAAATCTCAACGTGGCCGATACGGCCAGTTTTGTCCAATGGATTCCTATTACAAAATTCAGCGGAAGGTTTAATGGAAATAGTCATACGATTTCGGGTATTTATATTTATACCAATGAACCTCGTTATATAGGTTTTTTCGGAATAATTCACTCTCGTGAAGATGGCGGAACAGTTGATATTCGTAATCTTGGAATTATTGGCTCCTTTTTTCATGCGGGCGATTATGTTGGTGCGCTTGTCGGATTCATGGAAAGTGGGGCGGTTGTAAATATTGAGAATTGTTATAACCATTCGCGAGTTGAATCAAATGGGTTTGCTATAGGAGGCCTTGTTGGCTATTCCCTATCGGAAGTCCGGTTCAAAACTGTCCACAATTTAGGCCCTGTTACGGGAAATCGATTTGCTGGTGGCATAGTCGGTTATCTTAATGGACAAAACGTAAAGATTATCGATGTTTATAACATGGGAACGATAACGTCGTGGGCAAAAGATCCTGATGATGCTTACTATATGGGTGGGCTCGTGGGCTATCTGAATGTGACTAGGGATCTGTTGATTGAAAATAGCTTCAATATGGGGCCTGTTAGTGGAGGTTACGGTATTGGTGGTATTGCAGGACTTATTAGAGGGCAAAAAGCTTTGGTGAAAACGGTCTTTAATGGGGGAACAATCAAGTCGTTTGATGGTTATGAGGCTTTTGCTCATATAGGTGGATTGGCGGGCTTTGCTGCGGGAAATTTAACGTTCCAAAATAGTTATAACGTGGGCTCTGTTTCTGGATATAAAGGTGTGGGTGGCATTATAGGGTTAAATTATTCAGAATATCTATCCATGACAAATGTTTATAATGCGGGAACATTGATGATGATGGATTCCGATGTGTCCTATCTGGATCCGATTATGTGGAATCCGAGTAAAGAAACTGAAGTTCATTTTGAAAATACATTCTACTTGGATGCAAATTATGAGAGCGCCGAATATGGAAATCCTATGACAAGTGAACAAATGGAAGATGGTTCTATCGCTTATTTGATGCACTATTCTTTTTTTGACAGCGTAGATGCGACTGTTTGGGGACAAGATGTCGGGAACGATATGCATCCGAATTTTAGTGGTGTTGTAACGGATGTATCGTTGAGTTCTCTAAGAACTTTGATTTTTCATACCTACGAAGGGGACACGACAGCCCTGCCTGAAAAGTATTTGCCCGGATTTGAGTTTAAACTCCCTGTGGTGGCTAAAGAGGGGGATGTTTTTGGGGGTTGGTTCGATAATGCTGAATTCAGAGGGAATGCTGTGGAAGTAATTCCGGATACAGCTCAAGGCACGCAGGAATTCTGGGCTAAATTCATCGGGATTAGGCAAGTAACATTTGAAACAGATGGTGGAACAATCGATTCTGGGCTCATTGAATCCTATGTTGAAGGCGAAGGTGCTGTCCTTCCAAAAAAGGTTTCTCGGAGCGGATATATTTTTAATGGCTGGTACGAAGAAGATGATTTCAGTGGCAATCGCGTGTTTGAAATAGGGACAGATGCTCTCGGTGAAAAGGTGTTCTATGCTAAATGGTTCAAAAAGGAAAAACCGGAAAAAGATGAGAGCGGTTGTTATGTTATTTCAAATGCCGAGGAATTGTATGGCTTTGCCGCTATCGTAAATGGTACAGATGGCTATAAAAAAGAAACGTATGTTTGTGCGTCTTTAGCAAACAATATCGTGGTAAACGAGAATGTTCTTAATGAAGATGGACTCTTGAACGAAGGTGCGACTCAGTACTTTATGGAATGGGACCCAATTGTTGCTTTTGAGGGAACGTTTGATGGAAACATGTATACCATTTCGGGATTGTATATCCGCACCGATGAATGGGAAACATCACCTCTTTGGGGATTTGGGTTGTTTAGTTCTATTTCTGGAGGAACTTTAGAAGACCCCGTTATCATTGCGAGTTTGGGTATTGTAGATTCTTACTTTGAGGCTCCATATAATGTTGGCGGATTGGTGGGCTATGTTAATTACGGAAATATCAGTAAAGACAAATTATACACCGCAATTATAAACTGCTATAGTACGTCCACTCTGGTAGCTGAGGACGATGCTGGTGGCATCTTTGGTGCAATTGACAACCATAATGTCATTATTATTAAAAATAGCTACAACTCCGGGAAGATTGTTGCGAAGGAATATGGACTCGGTGGAATTGTGGGGTACAAAGAAAGATTAAGTGATGCCTATATCGTAAACAGTTTTAACGTTGGTGAACTTTCTCTTCTTGGTCAAGATTATGGAAGATCATTAGTGGGGGCAAACCATGATAATGCTTTTGCGGTGAATAGTTATTATCTGCAATCTTCTGTGGGCTCGATTGATGTGGGAATCGGTGCAACGCCAGAACAGTTTGCGGATGGTTCTGTCGCTCTAGCCCTGCATGGTGGTGAAAGTGGTTCTATTTGGGGGCAGAATGTCGGTGTTGATCCCCTCCCGAATTATAGTGGGAAAGTCAAGAATTCTACAGCTATTCAGTATAACGTTTCGTTCTATACATACCCTGGAGATAAGGTGAGTTACTATGACAGCTATGTTGCAGGGCTTTTGAAACCGCTTCCCGATACGGTCGTGCGGAATGGTTACTCTTTTGATGGCTGGTATGGAGATTCCAGTTATTCTGGTTCTTCGGTTGATTCTATTCTTTCCACTGACAAGGGTAACTTGGAATTTTATGCCAAGATGACCCCGATTTTATATGAGATTGAAACCTATGCGAGCCCGAGTGCTTGGGGTAAGGTTGTGGGCCTCAGCGAAACCGGAATTTACCATTATGGTGATACCATCTTTTTGGAGGCAATTCCCGCTCCAGGTTACGAATTTGAATGCTGGAGAGATGATGTGGATAACACGAATCCCAAGCGTACCTATGTCGTTTCGGAGACCGAGTCGGTCGTCGCGTATTTCAAACTGGGCATGTTGA
Source organism: uncultured Fibrobacter sp. (assembly GCA_946405515.1). Classification (GTDB taxonomy): domain Bacteria; phylum Fibrobacterota; class Fibrobacteria; order Fibrobacterales; family Fibrobacteraceae; genus Fibrobacter. The sequence goes on from CAMJHM010000062.1 coordinate 15,623, forward strand.
GTAGTTCGTCGCAATCTAGCAGCAGTTCCGCAAAGTCCAGCTCCAGTTCGGCAAAATCCAGTAGTAGCATGGAAAAATCAAGCTCCAGTGTTAAGGAGGCTTCAAGTTCAAGTCGGGCTAAATCTAGCAGTGCTGGTGCAGAATCCAGTTCGTCTAAAAAATTCTTACCGATAGAGTTCCACATTTTGTGTAATGGAAAAGAGTGTTCGGATGCTTTACCTTCGGAGTCCGTGGCACCACAATTCCATGTCATAGGCTCTACTCGGGAAATTTGGGTGATGGATGCGCATATCGGCAAACCCTACGCCCTGTTCGACATGCAGGGACGCTTGCTCCGGAGTGGCTATGTGTTCTTGCCGGACTTTACAATTCCTGTTAATCGCCCGGGGAACTACCTTGTGCGCATTGGCAACCAATTGAGGGCTGTCTCCGTAAGGTAAATCTCGTGGCTTTTTTCGCGGATGCTTGACTGGTTATCCGAGCCATGCATCCCGATATATTGTATTTTTTTTCTCGGTACCGAATGATACCTTTAAAAATGCACAATTGCAAAAAAGGTTAATACTATGC
>CAMJHM010000063.1 GCA_946405515.1 uncultured Fibrobacter sp.
GCACAACAGATTCTGACTCTGTTTGTCTAGGTTCGAATCCTGGTAGCTCAACGAAGACTCTTTGCTCACACCCCTGAGCAGAGAGTTTTTTCTTTATAATAGGCGCGAATCACTTTCTATCTTTAAAATTATGGAATTTTTCGACTACTACGAGAATCTTTTCGGTGAACGCTGGCCGGCCTTGCTGGAATCCCTGAAAGGGGAGGGGTGCGCGACGGAATTGCGCTTCGGCGAAGGCCTTGAACCGTATTATTTGGATGAAGCTTCGGTTTTTGCGGCGAAGGCCTTGGATGTGCAGCCGGGAGATGATGTTCTCGATATGTGTGCGGCGCCTGGTGGAAAGACTCTGGTGATTGCGTCCCTGTTGAAAGGGGAAGGATCCTTGCAGAGTAACGATCGTTCGCCTGACAGAAGGCTGCGGCTGCAGCACGTGATTGAAAATTCCTTGCCGGAAGCGTGGCGCGGCATCATCAAGGTGACGGGGTACGACGGCATGAAGTTTGGACTCCACAAGAAAGAGTGCTTTGATAAAATTCTTCTGGATGCGCCTTGTTCCTCGGACCGCCATGTATTGAATTCCCCTGCGCATTTGGGGGTGTGGTCCGCCAAGCGCGTAAAAAGGCTTTCGGTGGAGCAGGGGGCACTCCTTGCTTCGGCAGTTGATGCGCTGAAACCGGGTGGAACGGTTGTCTATGGTACTTGCGCCCTGTCGCCGATGGAAAATGACGACGTGGTGAAGAAAATCCTGAAGAAGCGCCCGTCGATGCGGATGGTTGAGATTGAAAATCTGCTGCCCGGTGCAGACCGTACGGAATTCGGCGTCCATATTCTGCCGGACCGTTCCGAGGGCCGCGGCCCCATTTATTGCGCGAAACTCGTCAAGTCGGTGTAGTCTCTGTATGGATTTGTCTTCGCTGAAAATCGAATACCCGGAACTTCCTGTCGTTGAGCATCGGGAAGAGTTTTTCGAGATGCTCGAGAAGCATCAGGTGGTGATTGTCAAGGCGGACACCGGTTCTGGAAAGTCGACGCAGCTGCCGAAGTTCTTGCTGGAATATTATAGTAGACAAGAGTGCGCACAGCGGTCTATTGACGGAAGAAAAGGTCATCCTGGAGCCGAAGGCGAACGGGATCCACAGTTTAAAATCGGTGTGACGGAGCCGAGGCGTTTGGCTGCGATTTCTATTGCGGATCGCTTGCGCGAAGAATTGAAGGACGAAACGCTTGTTAGCACCAAGATCCGTTTTTGGGAGCAGGGACAGAGTGATGCGCCCATCAAGGTGATGACCGACGGTATCCTGCTGCAGGAATTCCGCCGCGACAGGCTGTTCCGCCAGTATTCGGCGATTGTGATAGACGAAGCGCACGAGCGTTCGCTGAATATCGATATTCTGCTCGGCATTTTCAAGACGGTTTTACAGGCTCGCCCCGAATTCAAACTGATTGTAGCCTCCGCGACGCTGGATGCGAAGCTCTTTGAGGAATTCTACGAAAACAGCTGCGTGCTCGAAGCCGAGGGCAGAACGTACCCGGTCGATGTGGAGTATTTTTTCGATGGCGGTTCGGCGATGCGGGCTGCCCTCGATACCAGCGGCAAGGGCGATTCGGGGCTGCTTGATGAAGCGCGCGATGCGATTCTTGACCTGGAAACGCGCCACCGCGATCACCTGCTTTGTTTTTTGCCGACGGAACGCGACATCCAGGACTTGGCGGGTGAATTGGCGCATGAACTCGATTCGGCGTCATTCGATATCTTGCCGCTTTACGGGCGCATGAGTCCGGACGAACAGCGCCGCATCTTTAAGCATACGGGAAAGACACGCGTGGTGCTGGCAACCAATATTGCCGAAACGTCGTTGACCATTCCGGGAATCGCCTATGTGGTGGATACGGGAACGGCCCGCATCTCGCGGTACAATGCGCAGTCCAGAATACAGGGGCTGCCCGTCGAGGATATTTCGAAGGCGAGTGCCCGGCAGCGCACAGGGCGTGCGGGGCGCGTGAAGCCTGGCGTTTGCATTCGACTTTATTCACCTGAAGATTTCGAGAAGCGAGACGAGTTTACGGAGCCGGAAATCCGGCGCAGTAATCTCGCGAACGTGGTGCTTCAGCTGCGAAGCCTCGGGCTTGAACTGGAAAACTTCCCGTTCCTTCAATCGCCGCCGCATTCCGCTTTCCGAGGCGCCTACAAGACGCTTTTTGAACTAGGCGCCCTGACCGCTGACAATAGCAGCGGCCATGTGACTAAACTTGGCCGCGAAATGACGCGGCTTCCGATGGACGTGGCGCTTTCGGCTGTGCTTTTGCGGGCGAGAGAGGCGGGGGTATTGCAGCCTGCACTGATTGTCTGTTCGGCCTTGAGCATCCAGGATCCGCGAGTGGTTCCTGGCGAGGAGCCGGAGCGCACCCGTATCCGTCAGCTACATCGAAAGTTTGCGGGTCATAAGAGCGATTTCTTGACTTACATTAGCATGTGGAATGCCTTCTGTTCCGAATGGGATGGCAAGTCCTGGAACAAGTTGCGCAAGTTCTGCGACAAGTTCAGCTTCCATTTTTTGCGTTGCCGTGAATGGATCGATCTGTACGAACAGTTCAGTCGCATTCTCGATGTGAAATTCGAAAATCGAGTGTGTCCGCTGGATTCTTTCCACGGCGACAACCTGCACATTGCGCTCCTTTCGGGGTTCCTCGGAGGTATTGCCCGCCGCGATATCGAAAATGGCTGCTATCGACTGGTGAGCGGACGCGAGACGCACGTATTCCCCGGTAGCGATTTGTACGGCAAGAGTGTGGAATGGCTCTTTAGCGCCGAAGTGCGCGAAACGAGCCGCATCTTCCTTAACAAATCCGCCGAAATTAAGCCCGAATGGATTATGCAGGTGGCGGAACCCTTCTGCACTCGCCGCTGGTATTCGCCGATGTGGAACCAGGAGCGCGGATTCGTGGAAGCGGTGGAAGAAGTAAGCTTTAGGGGACTTGTGATTAGTCGCGGTCACCGCGTGGATTATGCCCGCGTGAACCCTGATGAGTGTGCCGAAATTTTCTGGCGCGAGGCCGTGGTGCTAGGCCAGATGGCGCGCCCGTTTGCGTTTATGACGCATAACGAGCATGTGGTTGAAGACCTGCATGCCCTTGAAGCGCGTAAGCGAATGTTTGGACTCGCCCCGAGCGAAGATGCTCTGGTGGATTACTATGTGCGCATCGCCCATAGCGTAAATTCCATCAAGACTCTCAAGGACTACATTCGTGAACATACCGACCAGTTCCTGAAATTTGATGCCAAGTTCTGGCTGGAGCAGAATGAGAGTGCCGTAGATGGTGTCATTGCGAACACCGGTGGTGCGAAGCAGTCTCTAGGTGATTTTTTTGAAAAAGCAAATAGAGACCCTTCGGCTTCACTACGTTCCGCTCAGGGTGACACGCATAGTAAAAAGTCGCTCCCAAAATCCTCTCTTGGGGGGAGCATCGAACAGTTCCGTATTGAAGGTCTCGATGGTTCTTGCCGCATGGTTAATGGCGAGATGGTTTTCGATGCGACTAAGGAGTACGACGGAATTACGCTGGAGTTGCCTTACGATTTGCTCCCGCAGCTGACGCCTGCGAAAATTGCACTTTCGATTCATCAGTGGCGTGAGTGGATGGCGGAGTCCATCATTCGCGAAATGCCCAAGGCGGCCAAGAAGCAACTTGAAAACCGTCGCACTTTTATTGACGATGCCTTTTGCGACAAGCTTAAGGAAAATCCGCACAAGGCGCCTCTGTTGAGCCTCTATGAAGTTTTTGCAGGCATGAAACAGCTTGATTGCGACATCCCGACGGTGACTCCTGAAAAGGAAAATCACCTGCGCCTTCACATAAAGGTGTTCAAGGCCCAAAAGTCTTCCTCGACTGAGTGTAGCGAGGGAGGGGATCCATGGCATTCTTCTTTGGATCCCGTCAGTCACGGTGTTCCTTCCAGGATGACGTTGGACGTCTTTACATTTGAGCTGTCTCCAGAATGGGGAAGCTTTGGCTTGTTTGCCGCGGTGCGTCCTGTCGTTGTGACGTTCGGTATCGACTTTGCCTTGGATGAAATGCGTTTCGGCTGGCGCCTCGGCGAATCGGCCCTCATGACTCCGGCGGAATCTGCGTTCTGGCAGACATTCCGAAAGCGGGTCGAAGTTTCGGCCGAACCTGATTCGCTCATTACAGATCGCCTGAATATGCTGGAAACCGGAGGCCTTTACGCCGATGGATTCAAGACGGCCCTGAAGGCTTGGGTGCTCAAGTCGCTTGTTGCTGATAAACTGGATACGAATCGCTGCGTGCGTTTTTCGGGATTGGAATTCTCCCGAGGCAAGAAAATCAACGATTTCAAGAACCTCGCCGCAAAGACGCGCAGCGAAGATGATGAAGTGCGTCTCGCCCTGGTGCGTGCAACTTACGAGTCGGCGTTGCTCGGAGCGGATGCGTTTGTCAAGTTCTGGGATGTGCTTCGCGAATTCTCGGTCGCTATGCGCCAAGGGGGCGACCATGCCCGCGATGCGGTGGCTGCTGCTGGAATTTCGATTGCAAAGATTGCCGCCCTCTATTCCGAAGATAAGGAAACAACTTTGTTCGAAAGGCTTTGTGTCTTGGGCGAGCTGCTGGGTGCGGGCGCACCGAACAATCCCCGAGACAAGGCTCCCTTAAAACCCGAACTATCGGTGCGCACGCTCCGCGAAAAGTTCCGCCCTTTCCTCAAGGCCCGTTTCATGAAGGAACACGAGCTGAAAAAGGCTCGGGATCTCCTTTCAAAAATGGAGCATATGCAGAGCGACGAGGCCGAGTATCCGGAATTCTACTTGCAGGCTTCTGCCTTGCTGGAGGAATTCGAAATCCTTCGGTTTAAGCGCAAGGGCGACGATTCCGAAGAGGTGATCGAAGACGATGCCCTGGCAAAACTCAAGGGTCGCTTCGGACGATTGTAAGCTGTCGTAATCGGTTGTAGCCGATTATTGTGGGACGGGTTAAGTCTTTTTTACTTGACCGCGTTTTGGATAATGTTTATTTTATTTGTATGTTAGTGAGGTGGGTTCGTCTTCCCTTTTGGGGACTTTTGTTGATGCTTTCGCTGTGCCTGTGTGGTATGAGCTGCGATCCGTGTTGGTGGGTTGATCCGCCAAAATCCATTAATGTACTTGCCGAAAAACCTTCCGGTGTTGATTCGCTTGAAATGCAGGTCTATTTTAGGGATTCCCTTTTATATAGGGAATGTAGCGGTCGTCTTGATACATCGAAGGTTGTGTTCCGCAGAGATTACGACTCGCTTGATCTGGGACTAAAAAATGAACTGGAAGTACGCCTCGCTTTTTATTGCGACGGACGTGAGATTGAGCTTCCGTCTTATTGGGCGGAGGTGGATTCTGCGGAGTCGAGGTCGTACTATTTTAGGGAAGTCGATGAGCACAAAAAAACTTTGAGCAAGTCTTTTAAATTGCAGAAGTTCCTGTCGCCCGAAGATACTTCCTGTGGCAAGTTCGTGAATTTCGCTGTGCTTAAAGTTGACGGAGTCGTTGATAGATGAAACGCATCGCTTTGCTGATACTTTGTCTGTTGTGCGTGGCAGATGCGAGCGTCTATTCATCGGAAGAGGCTCCTCCACGTAAGCGCCATACGCTCTCGGATTTCTTTTCGCCTTATTTTGAAATCAGTGGCGGCGCAATGTCTTCTAATTCAAAGAATCAAACGGCGTCCGTAATCAATTATTACCACGACCGAGAAAAAGACGAGATGGTCTATGACGAGGACCTGCATTACAACATCATCAATTTTGATGGGTGGACGTACAATGTGGGGTTCCGTGCGGGCGCTTACCTGTTTCGGTTTTGGGGAGTGTTTCTGGATAACGACCTGTTCTTGGCCAAGGGCGATTACCGGTACAAGTACTATTCGCGGGATAAGGAAGATTTTTTGGAACGTGATTCCAGACTCCGGTATTATTTAGGTTTCGGCTCGGTTTTCTTTCCGTTTAATCTGTTTTTTGATTCGACATCGAAGTATTCTTTCTTGAACGGTACCTTTGCGGGGTTCTCGCTTGGGCCGACGTATTTGTACGGGCAGGATAAGGCCGAAAAGAAATATGGAATGGATTACGAAGACTGGGAAATGACATTCCGTTTTGAGGTGGGGTACCTTTGGGAGTTTACTGAACATTTCTTTGTGGGTGTTGCGTTCAAGACGGTTCTTTCGTTTAATAACGAGGAAGGCGACGAGTATAAGGGCGGAAATATGCCAACTGACGATGTTCCCCTCAATACCAAGTCTTTCGGTTTCGTGATTAAGGTTGTCCGAAAGTAGGGTTTGGGGATTGAAAGTCCCCTTTTTTATGGGCTGCGGGTCGCAAATTTTCTAAATTTAGCCTCGATGAATTTTATTTTCCGTTTTTTGCTGACTTTGTGCGCGTGTTCGCTGGTCGTGTTGACCGGTTGCGATGTCCCGTTCGCTAAGGAAGATCCTGTTGTCGTTTCTGTGGGTGAGGCTAAACTCCGTGAATCGGAAATCCGCCGTGTGGCTCCGGAATGGGATTCCTGGACCGATCGTGAAAAGCTGACTTTCCTGGAACATTGGATTGACGAAGAGACCATTTACCAGGAAGCCGTGGCGAACGGCATGCTGAAGGACGAGGACTTGCAGGCGCAAATCCGCCGTACCGAACGCAAGATGACGGTTGACCATTTCTTGCAGAGTTTTGCCGATACCATGATGGTGGGCGATGCTGAAAAACTTGACTTTTACCAGGCGCATCCGGAGCTGTTTTTGCGTGGGCAAACGATGGTCAAGGGTGCTATCCTTTATTTTAGGGATTGGCAGTCGGCGGATCAGTATTACAGGGGACATAAGAAGATTGTCTATGATTCCTTGCCTGCGGAACATTGGCTCGTGAAAAAGATTGAGGCGTTTGATTCGGCGACGGTAAGTCCTGATAGCTGCATGATTCCTTCTATTAAGGATGCGACACTCGGTCAGCTTTCGGTGATGAAGGTCTGTGGCGGTGCGCTCAAGATGGCGGTCGTCGTGTCGAGGCTTGATTCTGCCGATGTGCTGCCTTATGCCGAAGTGGTTGAAGATGTGGCAACGCGTGCCTGGGTGGAACACCAGAAGACGGTGCTTTCTCGCCTGAAGAAGGAATGGAAAAAGGCTCGCCCGATTTTCTCGCAGATGAACGTGTTTAGTGAAAAGGAAAAATAATGAAGTCCTTTGCCAAACGGATTGCTTTTGTATTTGGATGCATGGCCTCGCTTGCGATGGCTGAACCTGTGCTGATGGAAGGCGTTGCAGCCGTCGTAGACGGTAAGCCGATTATGCGTTCAGAATTCTTGAATGCCTTGTACCGCTATCAGGAAACTCCCGAAGGAAACGCGATGTCGGAAGCGGATCAGCGTAAGTATGTGCTGGATCAGCTGATTGAAGAAAAGGTCTTGTTGAGCCGAATCGACCGTGACTCGATCGTGGTAACGGATGCCGAAGTGGACCAACGCGTGAACGCCCACTTGTCGCAGCTTGCTGCCAGCCAGAATACGACTTTGGCGACACTTGAAAAGGCCATTCGCGCACAGCTCGGAATTAGCATGGCGCAATACCGTGATCAGCTCGCCAAGCAAATCCGTGGACATATCGAGATGACCCGCGTGCGCCAGCGCCATGTGGGTGTCATCAATCCGACGAAAAAGGAAGTGGATGCGTTCTTTGCCGAATACAAGGACTCCATTCCGCAGCAGTTCAACTGCGTCTTGTTGAGCCATATCCAGTTGCCGATCGTACCCGATTCTGCAATCGTGGATTCGGTGCGTAAAATTGCCGATGCCTTGATCGATACGCTGAACCTGGGCATGAGCTTTGAACTTTTGGCGAAGGCACATTCGCAGGATACGTCTGCCGCAAAGGGCGGTGACCTTGGCTACTTTAAGCGCGGTCAGCTGGACCCCGCCTTTGAACGTGCTCTTGATGCCCTGAAGAACGGTCAGTATGCTTCTAATCCGGTAAAGACGAAACTGGGATGGCATATTCCGCGCGTGCTGGGCCGTAAGGAAGACGGCGTGCGTTCGGCGCAGATTCTGCTCCGTACGATTCCGACGGCGAAGGATACCGCTGCGGTGGTTGCACTTGCGGATTCCCTGCAGAAGAACCTGAAGACGAGCGAAGCGTTTGCCGCTGCGGCCAAGAAGTTTAGTGAAGACAAGTCCAGCAACTTTGCCGGTGGACGCCTCGGCTGGTTCCAGCGTAATGAAATGGAACCTGCCTATGTGGATCCGGTAGCGAACCTGAACGTGGGTGAAATTTCGGAACCCGTGCTGATTGACGGTGCGTACCACCTGTTCCGTCTCGACGATTCCCGCCAGACTCGCGACTTGAACCTCGAAGAAGATTACAGCAAGATTGAACAGATGGCGGCAACGCATCTTGAAAATCAGAAGCTCCAGGCGCTCGTGAAGAAATGGCGCGAGGAAGTCCACATCGAAATCCGCATGACGGAGTAATTTATTTTTCGTTAAAACAATAAGTCGCGGGCCTTATGATACACTTTAACCACGTCACTAAATCTTACGAGGATAATTGGAAGGCTCTTTCCAATGTGACGTTGCGTATTCATAAAGGTGAATTCGTTTTTCTGACAGGGCATTCGGGTGCCGGTAAGTCGACGCTCTTGAAGCTGATTTACATGGACGAACGCCCGGACGAAGAACGTGGCGGCCAGGTGATGGTGAAGTTTACAGGCGACTGCCTGTATGACAGCAAGAATACACCGGATAGCAAGATTCAGTCACTCCGCCGCAAGATGGGAATCATCTTCCAGGACTTTAAGTTGTTGCCGGACCGCAATGTGTTTGAAAATGTGGCGCTTGCACTCCGCATTGTCGGTACGCCGAGTAAGTTGATTAATGCAGCGGTCTTTGACGCTTTAGCCCTCGTGGGTATTAGCCAGAAACGCTTTGCCATGCCGTATACACTTTCGGGTGGTGAACAGCAGCGTGTGGCCATTGCGCGTGCGATGGTGCATAACCCGTATCTTCTTTTGGCTGACGAACCGACGGGTAACCTTGACCCGAAAAACGCCGAAGAAGTTTTTAAGATTTTCAAGGAAATCAATGCCCGCGGTACGACTGTCGTGATGGCAACCCATAATCCGGACTTTTACCTGAATAGCCCCTTCCGCCGCTTGGTGCTTGACCACGGCGAACTCTTGAACAGAGATTTGATTTAATTCGGAATTCAGATGTTGAATTTCGGAGTTGAATTAGTTCTGAATTATGAACTCCGAATTCTGAATTATTTTGATTTTCCCGGGCTTTAAATCTTCCAATTCAAATTTATCGAACTGGATGCGCATAAGGCGCAGAACCTCGTAACCCAAGTGGGCGAGCATCCGGCGGATTTCGCGGTTCTTGCCTTCGGACAAAGTAATTTCTAGCCAGCAGTTCTTTTCTCCGTCGCTGTGGAGTACGGCGCGCTCGGCGTGCATAAATTCTTCTTTTTCGCCGAATACGCGGGGCGCGACGTTGAAGCCTTTTTCCATTTGAGAAAGCTCGGTGGCGGAGGGCTTGCCCTTGACTTGCACGCGGTAGATTTTGAGGTGGTTTGCGTCGGTGAGAATGTCGTCCGCCCATTTCGTGTCGTTGGTAAAAAGCAGCAGGCCTTCGCTTGCGGCGTCGAGGCGCCCTACGGGCGCAATGTGCGGCATGGGTTTGCCGGGAAACATTTTGGCGTATTCTTCGCGGAAAAGGTCCATCACGGTTTTGCGCCCCTTCTCGTCGCTTGCGGTGGTGACGATTCCGCGAGGCTTGTTCATGGCGAAGTAGACGAAATCGCTTGCGGTAACGGGCTTGCCGTCGACGAGAATTTCGTCGTTTTCGTAGGCGGGCGATTCGGGGTCGCGCACAGGCTTGCCTCGGAGAATCACATGGCCTTCGCGAACCAGCTTTTCCGCCTGGCTCCGGCTACAATACCCGCGCTTGGAAATCACGCGGGCGACGCCGTGGGCTTTGGCTTTGTTGTTGCGGTTATTGAACGCCATTCTCTGCTGCTGTCATTCCCGCGAAGGCGGGAATCTCCTTTCTACTAAAGTGGTAATTAGATTATACAGTTTTTCGTTTAGCGCGTTGTTGAGCGCGTCTGCCGCGGCGGTATCCTCGAAACCCATATCGCGGGCGCGTTCCCCGCAGATGTCGATACCTAGAATTTTTCGGTTCTGGGCGAGCGCTTGGAGAGTCTCGGCGAGTTGCTCAAAGGTGAGTGAACCTTGGTCCCAGTTCGTGGCGACCTCTTGCGTGTTGAGGGCGTCCTTGTCGATGGAAATATAAAGGCTTGATGGATCGTTCGCAAGCTTGCTATAGACGCGAGACGAAAGATTTTGAGGAAGTGCTTTCAGTTCGCTTTCGCGGATAATGGTGACGCGGCTCAAAATTTCGGCGGCGTTTGCTTGCGAAAGATCTTCGCGGATTTCCTCAACCAGGTGGTCGGCGACTCCGATAACGGTGACATTCTGCACGAATTTATTGTTGTCGAGAACTTCTTTTATCCAGCCTCCGCAACTTAATATTCCTTCGAAGCGGGGCGGTTGCATATCGGGGTGATGGTCAAACACCACAAGGTCAAACGGCTCGCGGATTGAATCCGTCCAGAGTTTGCTCATGTAGTGGTAATTGCCGTTATCGAAAAAATGAATACTCGGCGTACTTATTGAACTAGGTCCCTGAGCCTGTCGAAGGGCCGGTGTTTTGCTGAATTCAATTTGCTTTCGGAGAATTGCCTGCGCTTCGTCGTCGCAGTAGCAGTCGGTCCCGTCAATTCGGGTACAGTCAAACCAGCGGATTTCGCCGTCAGTTGAGGCTGCTTTTCGCAGCCCCTGCATAAAGGGCTGCTCTGCGTAAACGCCAGTGAAATCCTGGACGGTAATTTTAATACTCTTCACATTCAAACAATTCAGGATGAAGTAAGCAGAATCTTGTCTTGCAATATGCGATTTCATCTTCGGTGATGGACTCGATGGTTTCACATTCCGATAAGTTCGTCAATTTTGCAATTTGATTGTTGAGGCGCTCTATTCGTATGGCCTTATCAAGTTCTTTCTGTACTGAATCGGGGAGTGGTGCGCTCGCTTCTTCCGGGAGTGGCGGCTCGGGTTCCGGGTCGCCTTTCAGGCATCGTATATTTCTGCCATCATAGGACGAACTTCTTTCAACCCATGCGGAATCGTTCCTAATCTTCAAGTAGTAGTATTCATCGAAGGTGACTTTTTGTATGCCCGTATAAAAGTCTACTTGAGGCGGTTCAGTGTAGACGTCTTTAGTCCAGAAAGTGGTGTATTCACCAACATTATAGGCTCCTTTTGTCTCCTCTTGCGATCCTCCGGCTGCTTTTGCGCCGAAGCAGAAACTGTCGTCTCCGTTTCCGTCTTTGCCGTCTTTGTTTTTATTCCAAGTCGAGGTTGCTTTTAAGTGCTTGCCCGCATTTTCGATACCCCCGGCAGTTTCAATGAGCGTTCTCATTTCTTCTTTAGTGGGCAGATGCCATCCTTCTGGGCATGCTTCCAAGGAGGTTCCCCTATAGTAGAATCTGCCGAAAATGGATCCGTCTTTGTCGAGAGTGTCGTTTGTCCAGCTACTGCCCGTGGAATAATTCAGGTTCTCGGCCATCCAAATTTGGTCGCCGATTTTTACGGTTTTGTAAATTTGCCCGTCGCGTGAATCTACCAGATCATCCGAGGCATTGGAACATTTCCCCGTAGATTTTGTCGTGCTCGAATTGGAAAGCGACGTTTTTGAATCCGAAGAAATAGAGGTGTTCGAGTTGGAACTTGTGACCGTTGTATCGGACGATTGCGGCATATCTGTCGAATTTGCCGAGGTGGAACTGTCATCGCAGGCCGCAAGCAAAAGGGCTCCGGCGATAATGGTAAAGAACATTTTTCTCATTTGTATAAACTCCTCTTTGAAAAGAAATATAGCAAAGTCTATGTAAATCAAAAAGGAAAGATGCCGCTTGATAAAGAACTTGGCTTTCTATTATTTTCCGAAACGCTTGCAGAAGGAGCAACTCTGGCAAAACGGGTGGCGCAATTCGTGTTTTTCGAAACCTTCGCGGAGGTTTGTTGCCATGGGCGAGTCAAGAATTTCTGCAAGACTTTGCTCCTGAATTTGTCCAAGACTAATTTGTCCGCTATGGTCTAGGCAACAGGCGACAACGCGACCGTCGTGCAGAATAGCGACGTGAGTGTCAAGCGCGCGGCATGTTCCCGCAGCAGTCATTCTGGAGGGGCTTTGCCCCGACGGAATCCATACACTATAATTTGTGCTTGTAATTGACGGATCCCCTCCCTCGCGTCGCTCGGTCGAGGATGACGCGGCGGGCCATTCAAATCGGCTGTCCTGATGCAGGTAGATTCTTCCGACGAGTGGAAAACTCTTGTGGCGGCTACAGAAATGTTCCAGGGAAATATGTGGCGCGGTTTGGGTGCCGTCAGAAGAGCTGTCTTTGGTTTCGGCGAAAGCTTCGTTGACCTTGGCGAGCATCGTCTCGTTCCAGGAACGGCTTGCTGCATCGCCTACGTTCCAGAGCCTTAAATTGATATACAGGTCGGGGCGCACCGCGTTTGCCATCTTGCAGAAATCAAGAACGTCTTGCAGGTGGGTAAGTGCTGTTTCCCGCGGAAGTTCTGCGTAGGCGTGCGTCGAAAAGTTCACCTGGCGCATGGCGGGGCATTCCAGGATGCGCTCTGAAACCCGTGCTATCGTGGTTCCGTTTGTCGTCAGGTTTAACTTGAGCGGAGTTGCTTCCAGTTTTTTCAGGAACAGCCCGAATCCAGGATGCAGTGTCGGTTCGCCGAGTACATGAAAGTAGACGTTCTCGGCAACGGTCGCTGCCTCGGCAATGCAACGCTCGAAAAGTTCCGAACTCATGAAATCTCGGGGCCTTTTTATCCCCGAACGATCTGCATCTTTTGAATCCGCCTTGCCGCAAGGGCAAAAGCTGCAATTCAAGTTGCAAACGTTCGTGATTTCGATGTAGACTGCGTTATGCGCCAACTATTTAAGTCTCAATTTTTTCTGCGCATAGATGCTTTGGCCGCCGTTGCAGGCGAAGGCGACTACGCATACGATGAAGAATGCGGGCAAGGTGTCGAAACCGAAAATTTCGGCGCCGATAAAGATGGGGGCAAACAGCGTATTGGTCGCTCCGCCAAAGACTGCCGCGTATCCGAGGGCTGCTGCAAGCGGCAGGGGAACGCCGACCATTGCGGCAACCCATGCACCGAATGTAGCTCCAATGGCAAACAGCGGCGTGACTTCTCCGCCCTTGAAACCGACGGCGATTGTTGCAATCGTGAGTGCAAATTTCAGAATCCAGTCGCAGGCGAAAACTGTTGCGGCGTTTCCTGCGGCATTTACATCTGCGGCCTGCGAGCCAGCAAAGCAAAGGTCAATCAGGTTCGTTCCGAGGCCTGCGTAGCGGCCCTGCCAGAATACCAACAGTAAGAGGCTGATTCCAATGCCGACGAAGGCGATGCGCTTGACTGGGTTCGGCAACTTGTTCGCCGCAAATTTTTTCGCGAGTGAAAGCAGCTTGGCAAACCCGCCTCCAACGATTCCGAACAGTACGCCGAGCAGTGCAAGTTTCAACACAAAATGGATGTCGAATCCGTTTTCGTTCCACAGGAGTCCTGCGACATTCCAATCAGGGAAAAGTGAATTCAGGTCAACGGAAAATTTTTCGAGCCCGAGCATCTCGGAAACCTTGTAGGCCGTGAAAGCGGCGACCGCAGCTGGCAACAGCGCGGAAAGTTCCAGGTAACCGACTAACAATACTTCAAGGGCGAGTGCTATCGCAGCAAGGGGCGTCTGGAAAAGTCCCGCGAAGCCGGCCGCCATTCCTGCAACCAGCAGGACCTTACCCGCTTTTTCGACGTGGATCTTCTTGCTGATGTTGTGTCCGAGGGTCGCTCCAATCTGGATAGCGACGCCTTCGCGGCCGGCGCTACCGCCGAACAAGTGGGTGAGCCATGTGCTTACGGCGACCATCGGAATCATGCGCAGGGGAATTTCGCTTTCCTTCCCGTGAGCGACTCCGAAGACCATGTCCATGCCGCGTTCCGTACCTTTGCCGAATTTCTTGTATCCAAGAACGATGGCGATGCCGATGAGCGCAAGTCCGGGAATCCAGTAGAGGGGATGCGCGTCGCGCAAGGCGGAAACGGCTAGCAGCACCTGACCGAAGAAGGCCGTAAGCGCTCCGACAAGTGCTCCAAGGAAAAGAGCGACAACAATCAATATGGGTTGCGAGAACCATTTCTGGATAAAGGCGTTTAAACGCGCCTTCATCTGTTCCTTCGCCATCTTCATCATCTGCTCCTTCATTTCAGGAGACATGCCGGCGAATTGTTCCTTGAACTGGTTGTATTTGCCAAAATCTCTAAAGTTCATAGCGGCCTCTTTATTGCGACCGCAAATTTAGAAAATACTTTGGCTTCTTTAATTAATTCGATTTGACGGTCGTCCAAGCTCCATCAAAGAGCTTCGAGGCATCGCCTGGATCGCGCAGGAATACCATGCGGTCAATTTCTTCTTTGGTCGGATTGACGACTCGGTTGTTCTTGAACTGCTCGTCAAGGAGTTTGTAGCTTGCTTTGTTCGGGCTTGCAAAGTAGACCGACTTGGCAAGATCAGCTCCAACCTGGGCGCCAAGAATATAATTCATGAAAGCGTAGGCTCCATCTGGATTCTTGGCTTTGCTGCTGAGGGTCATTGCATCTACCCACATAAAGCTTCCTTCGACGGGAATGGCGTACTGTAACGTTGAATCTTCGTTGATGGCATCCATGGCTTCGCCGTTGAAGACGATGGCAGCCCAATCAATCTTGGCAAGAACTTTATCTTTAGAAATATCGGAGGGATCGAAACCGATAAAGTGGGGGTCCTTCTTCGCCTGAAGGATATGCTCGACGGCCTGGTCAATTTCTGCAATCTTCGTACTGTTTGCACTAAAGCCTTTGGCGATTAGCGCCATCGAAAGCATGGAACGAGCTTCTTCGAGTAGACTGAAGTTTCCCTTTGTCTGCTTGGGGTCGAACAGCATGTTGTAGCTTACGCTGTCAGGCCTAATGCCGGGGTCGCGGTAAAGGATTCCCGTGGTTCCCCACAAGTAGGGAAGCGTATAGGTGTTGGAGGGATCGTAGGCAGGACTCTTGAATTGGTCGGCGACATTGACTCTGTTGGGAACCCTGTTCGTGTCAATGGCGGCAATGAGTCCTAGCCGCACCATTTGCTGGATGACGACGTCAGACGCAATAATGAGGTCGTATTTCTCGGTCCCCTTATCACGGAGCCTGTCAATCATTTCTTCCTGGGCTTCGTATAGGTCGAGCTGCAACTGGTAGCCCGTTTTCATCTGGAAGTCCGTAATCATTTCTTGGGGGAAATATTCGCTGTAGGTCAAGACGGAAATAACTTTGGGGTGCTGGAGGCTTTTATCGCCGCAACCGCAAAAAAGAATTGTTGTCCAAAAACAAAATAAAACAATGAGTAGTGTAGAAATTCGCGTTTTCATGTCAAAGATCCTTAATGTAATAAGAATATAAGAAAACTTTGACATTTAATCACACTATTTCTGTAAATTTTAGATAGGATATGTGCCCTTTTATAAAAAAAACACTGCCTTGTTGCAGACAGTGTAAAATTGAATTGAAACTTGATCCGTTAATCTAGCTGTGCAGGTATTCTATAATCGCGTCGTGGATTGTAGTGAATACTTCGCGCAGTTCTTCTTCGTCTTCTTCCAGGAGCGTCACGCGGAAGCCCTTGAGGTCTGTGCAGAAGCTCGTGCTCGGCACAACGCAGATGCCCTTTGCGCCCAGCAGGTAGTAAACGAAGCGGTAGT
>CAMJHM010000064.1 GCA_946405515.1 uncultured Fibrobacter sp.
TGCAGGGATTCACCGCCGCTCTTCACACCGTCGTCGACAAGCACGAACAGGGCGTTCTCGCCACCCTTGGCACCCTTGATCCAGAATTCAAGGACACCCTCTTCGAGATACGGGGTCAAGTCAACGGAACCGGCGATACAGATGGCCACACCGGAATAGTCGCTCGCGATAAGTTCAATTTCCATGGAAAGAGCACCTTCCATGGCGTACTTATCCGTGAGAACCGGCTCGGGGTTTTCGCGGGGGTATTGGTAAGTATATCCGCCACCACGTGGAATAGCTTCACGCATGACCACCGTGACAACTTCCTTGTCAGGACGGAACGGCTTCGCGGGCTTCATCACGAAGCGGGACTGGTCGCGGTCACGATAATCGCTGAACCCGTAACCTGCAAAAGAAGAAGAGGCTAGGAGAAGTGCTGCTAATGCACTCGTCCAAACGGCTTTTTTCAAATTTCCATTCATATAGGTACAAATCTCCATATTCGGATTGGCTACAATATAGCTTGTTTTTTGAACATTGGATTTCGGAGCACGAAAAAATGTGACGGATTTACAGAAACGCATAGCGCGTAAATACTGATTTTTACGGCCTAAATCATGGTTACTTACGTAAACACTTTATTTTGAAGATTTAAGCCCGTATCCTTTTTAATTTAAGTATTTTTACAAACAGCCCTAATGGAGGATGTTCTATGAAAAAAAGTTTACTTTTCCTTTTTTCCATTGTCTGCATGTCGACCGTTTTCGTCGCATGCGACAGCGACAACGCTCCTCCTGTGGCCCCACCCCCACCAGAACCCGAAAAAAGGGTCATTATTCCTGTTGACTACTCGGCCGGTCGCGCCATGAACAAGCGCCTCGGCAAGGGCATCAACCTCGGAAACTCCTGGGAATCCGACGGCAAGGATGATGGTGGCTGGAGCAACCCCATCAAGGATGAAGATTTCAGGATTATCAAGGAAGCGGGTTTCAATTCCATCCGCCTTCCTGTACGTTGGCAAAAAAATTCAAACTACGAAACCCATACCGTCGACCCGAACCGTCTTGCCGGAGTCAAAGAAGACGTCGCTCTCGCCATTGAGCAGGGCCTTGTCGTGCTCCTGGATTTCCACCACTATATCGAACTGAATCACCTCGGCGGCGGAGCCCACCGCGAAAGGCCCGATACCGTAGCGCTCTTCCAAAAGGAAAAGGAACATTTCATCGCTCTGTGGTCGCAAATTGCCACGGAATTCAACGCATTCCCCGATTCCATGATTGCATTTGACATTCTCAACGAGCCGACCATCCCCAATGAGAATCTGGTCAACGAAGTGCTCCTCGGCGCATACGAGGCTATCCGTGCTGCGGCCCCGAATAAGACAATCATGTTCGAATCTTACCTCGCTGCAAAATTCGCACAAATATCCATACTCAAGCTCCCCGCAGACGGAAACATCATCTATAGTGGCCACTACTACGAACCCTATACATTCAGCCACCAAGGCCATAGTTACGACTGCCTAGGGGATGCCGCCTACTTGAACATGGCCGAAAGCGACTTCAGGGGGTATGTCGATACCGCCAAAGCCCTTTTCCCGGACGTGAACGGTGTCGATCACATCCCCATGAACATCGGTGAATTCGGAATTTCGGGCGGAACCAGCCGGGCAAACAAGAGCCATTGCAAAGCCGATCAATCGCTCCCCTCTGCAGAGGCAAAGGCCAGGTGGGCAAAAGAAACCGTAGCAGCCGCAAAAAAATACGACATGTCGTTCCACTATTGGGGATTCACCTATGTCGGCGGGTTCGAGGCGTACGACCGCCAGAACAATGTGTGGTACTCAGGATTCCCGAACGCGTTGATACAGTAGATTTTTTTACCTAAGAGGGTTCAGGGACGAATCAACGTCCCGGACCAATGATCATCGAAAAAGGTCTGGAACAATGGTTCTGGGCCTTTTTTCAATTCTTCGACCACCTCGGCAATCGGGCGGCCACTCCGATACAGCTCATGATAAGCCCGCGAAAGGGCATCCATACGGGACGGCGTAAATTCATTTGTATGTAACCGAAGTGCATGGAGATTCAGGCCACCCCATTTGGGCGGAATACCAAAAGCCCTGCTGGCCGGCGGCACATCGCGGTCCACCTTGAGCGTCCCGCCCACAAATGCGTAGGCCCCGACCTGGTTGCGCTGCTGCACCCCGGTCACACCGCCAAGCGTCGCGTATTCGCCAATGCGGACATGCCCCCCAAGCTGGCAGCCGTTGGATATGACCGCATGAGTCCCAATTTCGCAGTCATGTCCCACGTGGGCGTATGCCATAATCAGCACTCCATCGGCAATGCGGGTGCAACCGCCCCCCTGCACCGTCCCTCGGTTGAGCGTACAATATTCGCGAATAATACAGTTTTCGCCAATTTCAAGGCGGGTAGGTTCCCCGGCATACTTGAGGTCTTGCGGGGGAGCTCCGAGAATGGCCCCGTCGTACACATGGGTGTTGGCGGCAATGGAAACCCCGCCGTACACATGTACGCGGCTCTCGAGAATAACTCCCGGGCCGATTTCGGCACCCTCGTCCACCAGGCACCAAGGCCCGACCGAGGCAGACTCGTGGACTTTCGCTAGGGGGTGGACAAATGCGGACGGGTGAAGCATGTGGTAAAGATAGTAATTAGAGGCGATGAGGGCGGCACTTCGTGCCTTTGAGGTGTGAGGTCGGTCGCTAACGCTCCCTTTGAGGTATGAGGTAGATAGTGGTTAGTAAACAGTGGTTGGTGGTTAAGGAAAACTTGTCATTGCGAGGGGCGTAGCCCCGAAGCAATCTCGATCAGAGAATCTAGAGACTAGGATCTAGGGGCTAGGGAGAAATATCACGGCTTCGCCGTCTTATATTGACGCACGAAGTGCGTGATTCTTTTCACTAGCCGCTAGTCTCTATTCTCTAGTCTCTCAAAGACTCATTGCTCACTGCTCGTGCCTCGAGCCCCGAGCCTCGTGCCTCGTGCCTCGTGCCTGTTTACTATATTTCGGCCTATGGGTGGTACCATCATCGCAAGCCTTACGGCGCTCTACGCGCTCCTGTTCCTATTTTTCATAATAGGGCTTGTCCGCACGCACCGTTACAAGGGCCCCAAGGCAACTCCGAGCGTCTCGGTCGTGGTGCCAATGCGTAACGAAGAAGAATTCGCACAGCGCACCCTGGAAGCCCTCGCCGAGCAGGACTACACCGGCGAATGGGAAGTCATTTGCGTCGACGACCGTTCTACCGACAGCACCCGTGAGATTCTTGAAAAATTTGCCGCCACACACCCACGATTCCGCGTACTCAGCCTCCCCCAGGACCTGCCGCAAATCGCAAGCCCCAAGAAGCGGGCCCTCGAAAGCGCTTTCAAGATCGCAAAAAACGAAGTGCTCCTGACGATGGACGCCGACTGCATCCCGCGCAAGAGCTGGATTACCTCGATGGCGGGCCGTTTCGTGGATGGAGTCAGCATTGTACAAGGGCCAAAGCAAAACAATGGCACCCGTTCCATGCCTCACCTTTACCAAAAGCTCGAAACGCTCGGCTATACCGCGATGGAAGCTGCCGGGTTCAGCCTCGGGCGACCGATTGTCGCCTCCGCCGCCTGCCTTGCCTACAAGAAGGACCTGTTTTTCGAAGTCGGCGGCTTTGGCGACCTCATCAACCTCTCGAGCGGCGACGACGACATGCTCATCCACAAGATGATGAAGGTCCCGGGTACCAAGGTGTGCTACAACCTCGACAAAGACGCCGTCATCGAGACCGCCCCCGTACACACGTGGAAACAACTCTTCAACCAACGCGCCCGCTGGAGCAGCAACGGCACTAACTACGAGAGCAAAGCCTATATCATGCTCCTCACCTTGATTTACACGTACTACATCTGGATGTTCGTGAGCCCGTGGTGCGTACTTTTCCTGGATTTCCCATGGCAATGGTGCGTATTCAGCATCTTGCCCAAGCTGGTCGTGGATTTCGTCTTCTTGAGCATTGCCTCGTGGAAGTTGCATTCCAAGCGGCGCATGTTCGCCTTCTTGCCGGTGGAACTCATTCAAATCCCGATGATTGTCTTCTGCGTTCCTGCAGGCATCACCGGCATGTTCCGCTGGAAATAAAACGCCCTACACCAATTACTTATTTCCCTTTACAGTCCCAAGCGAGATGATACTGAAAGTACCTACCGAGTCATCATTAGACTGCAACCTGAATATAATCTTGACTAACTGCTTGGCTGCTTGTTCACCCGTAATATTGAATCCACGGTCCTTTTTTTCACGCTCAAAGCTACTCCATAAATAACATCTGCCCGCTCCGGCATAGCTCTTGGGTATCTTTACCCTTGGCAAATCGTTTTCCATCATCTTATTGACCGAATCGCCAAGATCCAGTAATAGCATAGATGCAATGTCCGCTGTATACTGAATACAAATACCTTCCCAATCCGAAACATCAAGCGCAATATCCTTTCCATTAGAGTCAAGCCCCACCAAGAAAAAACCAACATCTACAAACGGGTCATATCCAAGGGGTCCCACATCTAATCGGTACTCGCCACACAGGCCATAGCAATATTCAATTACTGGATCCAAGGAAGTAGTATCATATTCCGTTCCGGGAAACACCGGCCAAACAATTCTTGACTGCCCACCGACAACGGAATCCGTACTCGCAAACCATATACCGGCATCTCTATTATTCTGCCATGTTTTCGCATAAATATCCGTATTCACAGAATAGAGATCTCCATACCACAAATCAGGATATATGGGGGTAATAGAAATAGAAGGGACGTCAGCGCAGCAATTCTCATAGGAACTTGAAGATGACCTGGCGCTTGCACTTGAAGGGCTGGAGGGTGGCACAGGCTCTATATTAACTTCCGAATCTTCAGAAGACTTTCGACTCTTGTCGGCAGAAGACGAACTGCGCACCGCATTCTTTTTTTTCGAACTGGAGGAAGGTTCATCTTGTTCATCCGAATCGTCAATAGAATTTTCATCGGAATCAAGGTTCTCGTCCAATTCAACATCCTCCCCATGCAAAACAGCCCCAAAAGGCCGATCAGTCGAAGATCCATCGACGCCCTTGTCTTCCGAACAGGCCAAAAACGCAAGCAAGCTGCACAAAATAAGGAGTTTCTTTTTCATATTTAGCTTCCCAAGAATCAATTGTTCTTGACGCAGCGGACGGAACCGCCCTCGTTCTTGTAGCCGGCATCGAAATACAGCATGTCGTCAGTCAGCGTCCAATGGTAAGCATCGTAGGTGTTGCCAATTCCTTCTTCGGCGCTCCAGTACCTTGCCGCCGAGCCCAATCCCTCGTAATTGCTAATCATGTCGCGGCTACCGCTCGGGATGGCGGCAAAGCCCGACGTATTTTCGCCATTGGGGGTAGTATCCCCGTCTTCGGTTTCCCAGCCGGAGGCTGCCTTGAGCGCCTTGCCCACATTTTTCCATGTGCAGACATCGGCTTCGTTACAAGTATCTTGGACGGCCTCGACCGCCTTGGCCAAAGATTGCCATTCCGCGTTCGTCGGCACATGCCAACCCGCAGGACAAATGCCCTGGTGATTTTTCTTGAGCTTGGACGAATAGCGTTCGGACTTGAACCTGTCGGGAATGTTCATCGCGCCAAGCCAAGTGTACAAGCGCCCATTTGTCTTGCATAGGGTAAAGCGGTCGTCGTAACAGAACGATTGCG
Source organism: uncultured Fibrobacter sp. (assembly GCA_946405515.1). Classification (GTDB taxonomy): domain Bacteria; phylum Fibrobacterota; class Fibrobacteria; order Fibrobacterales; family Fibrobacteraceae; genus Fibrobacter. Next base: position 5,711 of record CAMJHM010000064.1, read on the forward strand.
GAGTGGCGTAGTTCAAGTTCTCCGCCATCCAGACCTGGTCACCAATCCGGACAGTCTTGTAGACCTTCCCGTCGCGGTTGTCCTTCAATTCTTCGGGCGCTGGTTCCGGAGCTGCGGTTTTCGGAGCGGCAAGCGCAACGCCTGTCGCGAGGCAAAGCAAGAAAAGGACCGAGTACTTCATGTCGTTAAAGATAAGTTTATTTCTTTCACCCAGGCAAGCGCATCCGAAATATTTTTGATTTCGCCATCCAGTTGCAGCTCAAAGCTCCGCTTGATAATAACCCCCATCTCTTTTCCGGGTTTTACCCCCATATCCATGAGCATTTTCCCGGTCAAGTAGGGCTGCGGAGCATCATCGTACACACCGATTTCGCGGGCGGCAGCGGCCAACGCACTGGCAAAACCGCTTTTTTTGAGCATAATTTCAGGAGTCGCCTGCACAAGCAGGCAAAGCAACTTGAGCCCACCCAGGCGAACAGAGAGGCGCCGGAGTTCCGGTGCCGGGGGCACATTTTCAAAGTCGAGCCTACCGTAGCAAGCAAGAATTTCGGGAACCTTTTTCAGCAGGTGCACCTCGTTCGTGATACGCATAAGGAACTTTTCGGCAACCGATTTCACGCTCTCCGGAGCGACGCAGGCAAGCGCATTCCCCGAAAGCAATGCAGCAAAAGCCCATTCCGCACACGCATCCCCATCCAATGCGGAGGGATTCTCCTGCAAAACCGACTCACGGATACCTGCCATGTTATCGAGCAAGCATCCGAGCACGTCCCAAGATTCGGCAAAAGGTACAATTTCAGGGAAATAACCGTCCAGGCCAATATCCAGGAAAGCTTTCAAGCCCATCGAGGGTTTACCCGGCTTCAACAGCCATTTCTTGAACTCCTCGAAAAGGCGTTCTACCGAAAGGTCGGCCAGCGAAAGCGTCCGGCACAAATCGACCGTCTCGGGTGCAAGCGTACACTCGAAACGGCTCGCGAACTGCACCCCGCGCAATATGCGCAAAGAATCCTCGACAAAGGCGGGGCCCACATGGCGCAGCACATGCGCCTTCAAGTCATCGATACCACCATAGGGGTCGCAAAGAGTCAAATCGGGCAGTTCCATGCCCATCGCGTTGATGGTAAAATCGCGACGGAGCGCCGCCTCTTTAAAAGAAAGCTTCTCGTCGGTATGCACCACGAAACCGCGGTGGCCGTAACCTACCTTGCTTTCTGTACGGGGGAACGAAAAATCAAGAGACTCGCCCTTCATCGCGAGGTGAATCACCCCGAAGGCTTTGCCCACCAAGTTCGTCCGGCCATACTTCTTGAGAATCGGCACCAGTTCTTCTTGGCCGATATCGTAGACCTCGATGTCGTAGTCCCGGCAATCCCGCCCCAAAAGGGCATCACGGACCCAGCCCCCGACCAGGAATGCGCGGCCTCCCGCCTCACGAATATCGTGGACGATATGCAAAAGGCGCCCCGGGAGTTCCGGGGTGTAAGTTTCACCGGCAAGAGTCGTAATAGTGGCCAAAGAATCCATAATCAATGAATGAGGATAAACTTGCCCTTCTTCTTCCCAGAAGAATTCTTGACTATGTACCAATAAACACCGGGAGCAGCAACATTCCCCCTCTTGGACAGCCCGTTCCAATCCACGGAGCCACCCTTCGTTTCGTTCTCGTCAAAAGACCGCACCAAATGACCGGCTCGATTATAGATAGAGACTACAGCCTTTTCGCCGATATTGTCAATGGTGATATAGGCATGTTCCCCTAAGCGGAACGGATTCGGATATGCGATGATATCATGCTTGATAGAATCTTTCGAACCACCCGAGACATCGCGCAAGTCACTCCGGCCATACATGGTCAGGCCAGTCTCGTGCGAGAACCAGGCCTCGCCCATAACAGGGTCTATGGCAATATCAAGGACCTCGTTAGAAAGCAATCCGTTCTTGGCGGTAAACTGTTTTGCAGTAAGCGTATCCTGCGTAACCCCCTTGCGGGTCAGGCGGTACACCCCTTGGCCAATCGTACCGACCCAAAGATTTCCCTGCACGTCAAACTCCAGAGACGTGTATTCCGCTCCGATGACCCCTTTCACGACTTGCGGAGCCTTGATTGTATCTTTGTCGGTATTCCCCACGTCCCAATATGTAATCTGATCCTTTGTCACTATCCAAAGGTAGTTGCCCTTTTTGTCGTAGGCCATATCAACAGGAGCATCCTTGAAAGTCGAGGGGATAGTTTTTTGGCTAATAACTTCCAGGCGTCCGCCACGCTTCGAAGGATCGGCGACACGAAAGACTTCCAAAACGCCTTCAGATTCATAAGAAGCCACCGCACGGCCAGACACCATTACAAGCCAATCCGACGATTCCTCAACTTGTGTCGCAAGAATGGGGCCGGAGAAGTCGTTTTTGCCCACATGGTTGGCACAGCTGAACTCGCCATCCTTCGTCACGTAGATTAAATCAAAGCCCCCTTCCGTCGAAGCCGTTGTCAAAAATCCCGAGGAATCCGGAGCAACAGTGGAACCCGCAGTCACAATAAAATCCTCATGCTTGCGGTCATTCCCGTGATAGCACCTGTTCTTATCTTCAACAGAACTTTTAATCAACTTTTGGCCAAATTCCGAAAAAAGATAGAAGCCGCGGCCCCATATATGGTAAAAGACCCTGTCCGGAGGAAGGAACGACAGAACCTTCATCCTGTTGGACAATGCACCCATGCCATTCGCATGGCCTTCATCTGCAAACGCCCTGTACTGCCAGACATGATCTACCGTATGGGAAATTCTCCCTTCAAGCGAGGCCGCAATGACGCCTCCCCCTGTCTTTGGCCGTACTTCATAGGTTCCGTCCAAAGTAAAATTGCTGATTTGCGAGTAGTCGATGAGTTCCTTCTTTTTCGTGTCGTACCCAAGGACAAAATATTCACCGACAATGAACGCATAGGTATTGCTTAGCCCAATCCAAAGGACATTGCTTAAACCATCACGGTAAAGGATATCATCTGTCAGGGGTTTCCCTTCTACCAAGATTTCCGTCGAGTCCTGCGCCGAAGTGGTCAACTTGCCGTTCTCGTCCCATTCCCACTGGCCTCTCACCGGGAAAGTTTTCAAGGAGTCACCCTTCCAGGCAATCGTCTGGATAATCTCCCCTTCCCGTTCGACACTCCATGATTCAGGATCGACAAGGCGGATATCCTGCTCTATGTGGTCCCAATCGATATAGCGTTTATACAGCGTTGTCCCAACAGAGACATAAAGCGTATCTTTATGGACACTGAGCGCACGAACCGGAGTCGCCAGCAATGAATTCTTACCGACTTTGTTGATGGTCAAAACAGACCGACGCGCGACGACATCAAAAAATGCAAGACGGTCTTCGAACGCTAGAACTAGGAACCTCTTGTACCCTGCGGTCATGTTCGGGATGAGACGCACGCCGTTAGAGACAAAGGAGCGGTTGACTACATTCCAGTTGGCCGTTTCGATATTCCATCCGGCAATCAAGCCATACTCAGAAGTGGCAAAAATGCCTTCGTCGCACAAAGTCATCGCATAAAATGACGACGTTTCAAGCCCAGTCACTGTAGAAAAAAGGGCGTCAATATCCGGCGTGAGGTACCGGATACCCGAGGCAGTTGCCAGCAAGACACCATCACCATAGGTGATATAAGAACGCACCGGATAGGGGCGCCCGTAGTTTCGCCACACGTCGGCCGCAAACGAAGGCACGGCCAATGTCAGGAGCAAAATAAGGTATGCAATAGACTTCACAGACAAAAATTACGAAATTTTACCACCGCAAAAAAAATTTCATAAAAAAAAGCACCGCATACATGCGCTATTCGCGCCTAACTCATCCATGTCGGCGGAATATCGGAAATCTTCGCAGCCGCCCTCATTTTTTCCTTGGCTTTTGTCTTGGTTTTTGCGACCTTGTTGGGTGTCAGCCCGAGCGCCGCACAAACCTCCCTAGACACAAACCCCTGGATAGTAGTAAGGTCAAGGATTCGTTTTTCCATTGGGGAAAGCACGCTCGATAGCCGGTTAATACAACTCATGTTGACGTCATCGACACCGAGAACATAATTCGATACGACATTCTCATCAAGGTCGGCGTTGTAAGCACCCGGTTTCTCCATCAAGTGCGAAAAGGGCGTTTCCCTGCTCCGGCGACGCTTCTGTTCTATATAGGTATTCATCAATACACTATGCGCATACGCCATAAGGGATTCAGGACTCTCGATATTGCGAACGTTCTTGATAAGCCTATAGAGTGTCATCTGGCAAAGATCATCCGCCTCGTTTTTCGTTTTACAAATTCTGTAGCATTCCTCTCTTACTTTTTGTACTAGAGACAATGTCATTCATTTCCCCCAATGGAGAAGGCTTTTTCCGATTTTAACTCCCCCAAAAAATGTAACCCCCTTGAAGTCAAGAAACAGGAAAAACTCACAAACACGCTGTGCATTCGTTCAAAGTTCTATTCCGTTACTGTCAGATAGATGCTATTCTTTGGGAACTAAAATTCTTGGAACCGCCCTGATTCGTAGTCCATATATCAATTGCGATTAGCAAATTTTTATATTTTCTAATGCGCACGCATCCCACGCGCAAAATATATGAAAAAAATTATGATTTTGACGAATAATATATTTTTACGCAGGCCAAAATTGCATATTTGGAATCTTTTGACCGTTTGCCTTTTTTTATTTAACATTTGCCAGGCCGAAGAGTTCAATATGAACAACATGCCCCCTCCGGACATGTCCATGAACTACTCCGCAGGCAAGTTGCAAAAGGGTTCCAGCGTCACGGTATGGATTACCATCCCCGACAATTGGCATGTGAACGCGAACATCGCCGCCGACGAATTCCTCAAGCCATCTTCCATCGAAATCGCAGCACTCGGCGTCCACTTCGGCGAACCCAAGTGGCCTGAACCCATCAAGGAATACAGCGAGGCGCTCGACCTCGAAAACCTCGTATTCAAAGGCGAGTTCAAAGTCGTCCTCCCCGTAGACAGCGTCGACACCGATTACGACACGCTCACCACCAACGTGACCTTCCACTACCAGGCCTGCGACAACTCCATTTGCCTTGCGCCCGCGAAAAAGACAATCAAGCTGGGCGAACTCGGGTTGAATAGCCGCCAAGGCAGTTCCTTAAAAAAAAACGAAAATGAAATAGGGACTGCGGCGCAAGATGGCACCCCTGCCGGGATTCTCGCGCTGCTCCTGTTCGCCTTTATCGGCGGAATCATCTTGAACCTGATGCCGTGCGTGTTGCCGGTGCTCTCGCTAAAACTCTTCAGCCTCATCAAGCAGGCGGGCGAAAGCCGCGGACGGCTCCTCGCCTTGGGAGGAGCCACGACGGCGGGCATCCTCGCAAGCTTCTGGGTCCTCGCCGCCGTCGTCGCCGCCGTCAAAGCCGGCGGCGGGTCCGCGGGTTGGGGCATGCAGTTCCAGAGTGCAGGCTTCATCGCCTTCATGACCGTCATTTTGACCGCATTCGCCATGAGCTTCTTCGGCGTATTCGAAATTTGGCTCCCGTGGAATGCCACTACCAAAATGGACGCTGCCGGCCACAAGCACGGGCTTGCCGGAGCCTTCTTCACCGGCGCGCTGCTCGTCCTCTTGAGCACTCCGTGTTCTGCTCCCTTCCTCGGCACTGCCATGGGTTTCGCCTTCGCGCAGAGCACCCCGGTACTGTTCCTGTTCTTTACCGCCGCCGGGCTCGGGCTTTCCCTCCCCTACATTTTGGTGAGCGCCTTCCCCAAGGTTCTCAAGGTCTTCCCCAAGCCGGGTGCCTGGATGGTCCGCCTGCAAAAAATCATGGGAGTCCTGCTGCTCGCAAGCGTCGCATGGCTCTTCTGGATTGTGAATGAACAAGCCGGGCTGTCCGGCGTCGGGATATTCGCCATCATCGCCGTCGTGAGCATCGCTTGTAGCGTGCTGCTCGGCAAGTTCGCGCCGCCAGGGACCGCGTTCACCCGCGAAGTCGCAGGCATTGCCCTCGCCGTCATTGCGCTGTTCTCGATATGGTTCGGGATTGTCGCCCCCGAATACGAACGGGCAGCCAGCGATAAATTCAACGCCCGCCTCCAGGAACAAATGACCGAAGACGGATGGTTCCGCTACACCCCCGAACTGATTGAAGAATTCGCGAAAGCGAAGCGCACCGTATTTATCGACGTGACCGCTGACTGGTGCCTCACTTGCAAGGCGAACGAAGCCGCCGTGCTGAGCGGAGAAAGTTTCCGCCGCGCCATGGACAGCCTGAACGTCGCCCTTGTCAAAGCCGACTGGACACGCGAAACCCCCGAAGTGAACGCGCTGCTCCAGAGCATGCAAAAATCAGGCGTGCCCGCCTACGCCATCTACCCCGAAGGGGATGTCACAAGGCAAATCGTGCTGCCGGAATTACTGACCGCCGCAGGAATTGTGGAGTTAGTAAATAGGGATTAGAATCTAGAGACTAGGATCTAGGGGCTATGAGGTATGAGGGCGCTCGCAAGCTCGCTTTGACGCCTACGGCGTCCGCGGCTGCACTCGGTCATATCGACAAACAGGTTTGTCGATACGACGCTCGTTTTGCACGCTTTTGAGGTGTGAGATAGTAGGAAGTAGACAGCAGGAAGTGGTAATCTCTGGGTTTGACTTTTTTACTGCTTACTAGTCATCTAAATCCTCATACCTCAGAGTGCGAAGCACGACCTCATGGCTCACTGCTCGAGCCTCGAGCCTACCTCTTCCCTTCGCGTTTGTAGCGGTCGATGCATTCCTGATAGAAGTCGTATGTCTGCCTGGCAATGGACTTCCAGCTGAACACGTCGATGGCACGCTTGCGGCTCACCTCGCCCATCTTCTTTGCAAGTTCTGGGTTTCCAAGGACCTTGTTTAACTTGTTCGCAAAATCGGTCTGGAAAGCACCAGGGTCGGCGGGTTCAAAATCCGTCTCGGACTTCGCCTTGAGCGGCACCAGGAAGCCAGTCTCGCCATCCACGATAATTTCGGGGATACCGCCCACTGCAGAGCCCACCACCGGAGTGCCACAGCTCATCGCCTCGAGGTTGATGATGCCGAACGGTTCGTAGAGGGACGGCGTCGCGAACACGGTCGCATGGCTGTACAGCACGCGCAGTTCCGTATGCGGAACGGGCTCCTGAATCCACACGACTCCATCGCGGGTCTTCTGAACTTCTTCAATGAGCGACTTGCATTCGTCAGCAAGTTCAATCGTATCGGGAGCACCCGCACAGAGCACCACCTGGGCGCTCTTGTCGATTTGCGGAATCGCCTGGATAAGCTGGCTGATTCCCTTCTGGCGCGTAATGCGGCCCACGAACAGCACATACGGGCGCTTCGGGTCCACGCCCCACTTGGCAAGGATGCTTTCGTCGAACGTCGGTGCGTAGAAATCCGGATCGATGCCGTTGTAAATCACCTTCACGCGGTCTTCGGGGACGCCGTAAAGTTTCATCACGTCGCGCTTCATGCCTTGGCTCACGGCAATCACGCCATCGGCAGCTTCGTAGGCAGTGCGTTCAATCCAGCAACTCATGGCATAGCCGCCAACGCCCAACTGTTCGGCCTTCCACGGGCGGTGCGGTTCCAACGAATGCGTCGTGAGAATGAGCGGGCACTGCAAAAGGCGGCTCGCGAGCACTCCACCAAAATGGCTATACCACGTATGACAGTGTATTACGTCTATGTCTTTGAGCGAAGCAGCCCACTGGAGGTTGATATCGAGCGGCTTGAAAATCTTTTGGAAATGGTCGTCTTCAGGATTCAGCCCCAGCTTGCGCGTAAAGCCCAAAGCGCGGATATTGTCTTCGTCTTCGTCCTGGTCGCCAAAACAGCGCGCCTCGACATGGCAAAGTTTCGAAAGCTCCTGCGTGAGGAACTTGACGTGAATACCTGCACCGCCGTAGATTTCCGGCGGAAACTCGTTAGTAAGAATAGCTGCGTTCATGCAATAAAGCTCCGATTACGCCATTAAGATAGCTTTGTTTTTTGCATCATGCAACAAGAAAAATACCTTTTCCGTTTTTATGGCCATCCAGATGACGGAGGTCACTTGATTCGTACGCCATCTGCGCGATAAAGCCCTTCAGCATTGCGAATAATCACATTATTGCGCACCCTCTGTACAAAGGGGGCGTTTTGCTTTTGGGTTGCACTCGGGAGAGCACGCGGGATAGCAGACGATTTGACACTGTTATCCACAACAAAACTTCCGATATAGATACCTTCATCCGGAATCTTCACCTTATTTGCAAAATGAATATTGTCCGAGCAATGAACATCTCCACAAATCTTCAAATACGCGCTCATTGAGCCTTCATAGCCGTCTATCTTCCTCTCGATTACAATTTCGTTGTTGCCGTCAAAGGTCATCACCGTATCGGCGCCCTTGATTTCGATTTTACGACTATGCACGTTCCTGAAGTCAATGGAATCCGGAAGCGGAACATTATAGCTAAACAAATCAATGGCATTCTCTCCCTCGCGAAGTTTAAGACGTCCTATGTGTATTTCAAGCGAAGCATCCATCTTTCGCGTCAGGTTTCCAAAACCCACATTCTGGATGCGCAGTTTCGCGCGTAAAATTCCATCATCCCCCACCGTATCGCTCATCCACGATTCGCGCAGCACAAAGCGATAACCCAAGTGGTCATTGATGTACTTGAATCCCGAAAGCGAATCAACGCGCGCCGGGTCGTAGTCGAAATCCTTCTGCGTGAAGGGCGTCTTTTTCCAGCTTTCAATCAGGTTGTTGTTCCACTGAATGTTCAGGTAGCTCGTATGCGTGCGGAAACCCTCGTAAGCGAGGAATTCCGGCGTGTTGATGACCTGGTAATTTTCTGCCGTCGTGAGCGCCTCGCCACCGTAAGGCGTATTGATGCTGTACTTCTCGAGCCAGGCCACGCCCTCTTCGCGGCAGATAGAAGTCGCACAGTCAGCACCCCACGTACCGTAATCGTACTGCGTTCCCAAATAACCGTCGTTGAACATTCCCACGCGGTACATGGTGTCGCCTTTCGCCTTCGCAATTTCTTTGAACTTCTCGCCGTCGATATGGAAATCCACACCCCAATCGTCAAAGCCCAAGACCTTCGCTGAATAGTTTCCCGTGCGGGTCAAGATTTTCAGTTCCGGCGGCGTGCTACGCAGCATCAAGTTTGTCGCCTCGGCAATACGGTCGTAAGTGATATTTGTATCGCTGTGCATCTCGCCATAGGCGCCGTGCATCCCCATCTCAAGCGCCACAATCACGTCGGTGTTTTTCGAAAGTACGGGAGCGAGTTGCTTCACATGCTTCAGCACCCACTCATGATCCGGAGTCACGTTACTGCGCCCATTGTACCATGGGTCGTAACAGATGCGCACAATCACGTGCCCGTTATTCTTGCGGATATTGTCAAACGTTGTCTGCAGCACATTCAACGCATCTTCGGTGAGATCCTGGCTCACGCCGCGCACCGTATCGCGTTTCCCGCCCGTCGTGTCAATCGAAAGCCAAGCATTACTGCTGAATTCCGAAATCTCCGCCCGCAAGTGCAACAGCTTGCCATACGGCTTTTCAATCGGCTTGCTGCCCGAAGGTTTTAAATGCAGAACCTGCGGCGTATAGAACCCGCGATCAAAATTGTCAAGGGTCGCCATCGCGTCGGTCGTGTCGATATCCTGCTTTACAAGCCCCGCCGCAAAGAGCGATACAGGCGCAAACAGGAATGCGCCTAGCAGGGTAACCCGCATCGCATTCCGTATCATATCAGCAAACCTTTTCATAAACGCCCCCAAAT
>CAMJHM010000065.1 GCA_946405515.1 uncultured Fibrobacter sp.
CGCAGAAGTGGCTGTACTTGCGGAGCCTGCGGCCCACGATTTTCCAGTTGAGGTACGTACCGATTACAAGACCGATGCCAATCCACGCTTCGGAAAAACCGCTCACGAACACGGCGCCCGGGAGGCCCATCAAGAGCCAGCCGCTCATGTCGGAGGCCTGCGCGGACATCGCGACCACCCACTTGTTCATACCGCGGTTGCCGAGGTAGTAGGCGTTCAGGCTGTTCGCCTTCTTGGAAAAGTAGAACCCGATGCCGAGCATCATCAGCAGGTAAAGGATAAAGACGGTCAATACCATTTGATATTCTCCCTGAAATGTGATATATTCTAAAATAAGATATTTTACGTCGCGATTCCCCACGAGAGTGTTATTTTTTCTAAATAAATGAGCCAAGATTGGAACATGCAAGAGATATCCTTCAAAATTATCGCGAAAATCAAAAGCGATTTCGACACCAAGTTCGGGGTGCCCAGGCAGAGCGGCCTTGTCCCGGGCCTCAAGTCGCGCATCCGCTTTGAGCCGGAATTCCGGAACGCCGACGCCCTGCGCGGGCTAGAAGGATTCAGCCACCTGTGGATTGTATGGATATTCTCCGAAAACATCCGCGAGACATGGAGCCCGACCGTGCGCCCCCCTAGGCTCGGGGGCAACAAGCGCCTCGGCGTTTTCGCGACACGTTCCAGTTTCCGCCCGAATCCGCTCGCGCTTTCGTGCGTGAAAATCGAAGAAATCCGCCTTGACGGGGATGAAGGCCCCGAAATTGTCGTGAGCGGCGCCGACCTCATGGACGGCACACCCATCGTCGACATCAAGCCCTACATTCCCTACACCGACGCCCGCCCCGAAGCCATCGGCGGTTTTACGGATTCCGTGTTCAAGAACAGGCTACACGTCAACGCCCCTGCCGAAATTTTGAACAAGATAGAATTTGAAAAAAGGGACGCCCTCATTGCCGTACTAGAGCAGGACCCGCGCCCCGCCTACCAGGACGATCCCGAACGTATCTACGGGTTTAGTTTCGCTGGCAGGGAGATCAAGTTCAAAGTCAACCACGACACCCTCGAGCTAGTCAGCATCGACTAACTCCGTACCAAGCGTTGCCCTCCCGCATCAACTAACCCCGCAACGATGCAAGCAAAAAAAAATCAACCCTCCCCCGCAACGAAAAAAAACATACAAAGGAAAAGGTTCCCCCGCCAAAAAGCGAGGGAGCCTTTGCTTGCTTTACACAAAAAACTGTTTCGGGCGTACTAGCGGGCGATATCGATGCGCACCGTAGAACGGGCAGAACCTGCCTGCACGGAAATCAAGTAATTCCCTACCGGCAACTTGAAAGATTCAAGGTTCACCGTATTCTCGCCGGCAGAGAACATCGCATCCATGCTCATCACCTGCTTGCCGAGAACCGAGTACACGCTCACGTTGACGCGGGAAGCACGGTCAAGGTTCACGGGAACGACAATCTCGTTCTGCGAGACAACCATCTTCCCGATGGTAACGCCCTTGGCCTGCACAGCCCTAATAGCATCGGAGCCTTCGGACGAAGATGTCGCATCGGCGACAGCGCTGCTTTCAGGAGACTGGGCCGAAGAGCTGGAACCGTCCGCCGGGCCAGCAGAACTAGAACTCTCGGAGCCAGAAGAAGCCGGAGTATCGCCGCTAGAGGAGGTCGGAGTTTCAGCGCTGGAAGACTCCGGTGTCGAAGTAGCGACCGGGTTAAGTTTGTCGCCCAGGACTTCCATCACCTTCTCCGCATAGCGCTTACCGAAGTCGCGGTAGCCCTGCGAAGAGAAGTGGATGCGCATCATGTCCAGATCGTTGAGCCCTTCGGCAGACACGAGATAAAAATTCTTGGACTGGGACGGCAGTTTCCTGATGTTGTTGTTCGTGCCCTTGGAACTGCCTTCATAAGGAACTTCTCCCGCAAAGAACGGGATGTTCTCGTCGAGCCCGATATCCTTGACCAGGCGGTCATAGACCTTCTTGACCTTGCCGGGCCATTCGCTGTCGCCCTCGTCAGTTTCGCCCTGGTGGAAAATGATTCCCTTGATGACACCGTCTTCCTTGGCCTTCTTTGCCATCTCGACCAAGCGCTGGTACGGGTCGTCACCATAGTCCTTGACGATATCCTTGAACCAGCCGGCCTGAGTGGACATATAGCCCTGATCAAGTGGAGAATCGAACGCCACAATGCTGCAACCAGCGATAGCCACGACGACGACACCGACCCTGATTTGCGGGTCAAGCTTTTCGACCAAGGTGCGTCCGAAGTAATCGGTGGGGCCAAGACCGCCATGCTTGTTGGCCAGCGGCGGAATCGCCTCGTTCCAAGTTCCCAGTTTTCTTCCGTTGAAGTTGTCGATTGTCGAGAGCATCTGGAAACGCGGATCGACCGTCTTGTCCTGGCTTTCGATAGTGCCCTGGCCTTCCATGTTGGACTGGCCAAACGCGAGATAGATGTGGAAATTAGGATCCGGGTCGGCATATACGGAAGCTGCCGCCATAAGCGCAAACCCGAACAGGGGGCCCAGCAGGTTCACTTTTTTCATTTTTTCCTCCTCAAAATGAGCATTATCTTCACAACGAAGACTTCATTCCGGCACCTAACTCCATTTCGACAATTAATATACCCCGAAAACGCCCAAATCTGAAGAAACGAGGCTTCTTTTCATTGTAAAGGATTGCAACACGACACAAAAAACCCGTCTCCGGATACGGAAACGGGTCTAATTTCAGCGAATAAGGATTAGCGCTTTTCTACGGAAATGACCTTGACAGCAGCATCCTGCCTGAGCAGGTACCTTCCAGAACGCTGGAACTTGGCTGAGACAATCTCCTTGAGCGAAGCGCCAGAAGCCAAATCGACCGTGCCGAGGTACTTGCCCTGCATGTCAAACACCTGGGCCTTGCCCGCCATGACAAAGGACTTCGCCATTGCCGGGAGCGCATTCGGTGCAGAACTGCTGGAACTGTTCGAAACAACCGCATCGGAGCTGCTACTTGCAGCGGAACTCAGCTGATTATCCGAGCTGCTGGAACTAGAGTGATGGCGATGTCCGCCCGAGCTGGAAGCCGAATGATGATGTCCACCCGAACTGCTGGAACTGGCTACAGATTCCGTTCCGCCAGAGCTGCTGGATGCCGGGCTGTCGCTCGAAGCCGGGGTTTCCGAACCGGCAACAGGCTTAATCTTGTCGCCCAGGACCTCAATCATCTTTTCGGCATAACGCTTACCGAAGTCGCGGTATTCCGACGAGGTGAAATGTACATTCTGGCCGTCACCCAAGGCCTGGTTGAATCCTTCGGAAGACACCACATAGAAGTTCTTGGATTGCTGCGGGAGCTTCGCAATATTGTTGTTGGCTCCGCTGCTCACGCCGCTACGCAGGACCTCGCCCGCGAGGAATGGGATGTCGCTACCGAGACCCAGGTCCTTGATGATGTTGTCGTAGACCTTCTTGACCGCAGAAGGCCAATTGCCGTCACCAGCGTCCGTTTCGCCCTGGTGGAAGATAATGCCCTTGATAACGCCGTCTTCTTGAGCCTTCTTGGCCATTTCAATCAAGCGTCCATAGGGGTTTCCGCCATAGGTGTTAATGCGCTGGATCATCCAACTCTGGCCCTGCTGCGAACTGACATAACTTTTATAGTTATCCTTGTCGAACAGCTTGATGCTGCAGCCGGCAACCGCGACAGAGATGATACCCACCTTGATCTTGGAATCGGCCTTTTCGACCATAGTGCGACCGAAGTAGTCGGCCGGACCTAGTTTCGCCCCCTGACAGTGAGCCAGCGGCGGAACGGCCTTAATCCATTTTCCCTTGGACGCCCCCTGGTTACAGGACCCGCCATCAGCCGACCAGAGCAATTGGAAGCGCTCGTCGACGGATTTATCCTCGTTGCCGATATCGCCTTGGCCTTCCATGTTGGATTGGCCGAAAGCGAGATAAATGTGAAAATTAGGGTCGGGGGCTGCAAACGTAGATGCTGTCATAAGGGCCACTCCGATTAATGATCCCATGATATTGATTTTTTTCATTTTTTCTCCAACAAGCGCACACCACCCCAACACGGAGCTCTTCAAGCATGCGCTCCCAACAGTATGAAATATACCCTAAAAAAAGGAAAACAAAGCAAAATTCGTCATTTTTCCCATTGCAATTACGCAATAATATGCTGTTTTGCCTACCTTTTTTGCAGTTTTTTAACATAATCCAGGCCGTTATATTATTTATATTCCCTAAAAACGAGGATTTTCATGAAGAACATCATTTTAACAGCATCCGTTTTCTTCCTGGCTTTGGCCTTTTGTGGTTGTTCCAGCGACGAAGAAGAAGAATCCCTTTCCGACAAGTGCAAAAAAGGCGACGACTCAGCCTGCCTGGTAGGGACATGGAACATGTTGGCCATCCAAGATGCAGCTACCGACTACAACGTCATAGCCGATTTCACGACCGGACCGGGTAGACTCGTCATCAATGAAGACGGGACCTTCACGTACACCTACGCCACCGCTGTAAGTTCTCTCATGGCATCCAGTTGCGGAGGATTAAACGATAACGGCAAATGGACTTACAACAAGGAAACCAAGTCCATCACCATCAAATTCACGGTGGGCGAGCAGTGCAATCCCAACCCGACCATCACGTCGATAGTCAAGGTCAACGAAACCGACATGACTCTCAACGGTAAAGTTTTCCAGATAAACGAAGACTTTTTCGGAGCCACCCAGCCTGTAGAATACTACCAGCGCGTAGCCATCCAATAAAAAAATCCGGTTTTATCCGGATTAAAAATCAAAGGAACCTTAAGCAAATAAGCGGTGTACGACCTGCAGGAGCACCCTCAGGCCGTATGTAATTACATTCAGGTGCGATTTTTCATCGCCATAATGTGTCGGGATAGGGAGTTCCGCCATCGGGAACCCAGAAGAATCTGCCTTGGAAATGATTTCCAGGTCGATATCAAAGCTACTGCTGAGTTTTTCCAGGTCAAGCGTTTTGAGAAAAGCCGTCGAGTACACCAAAAAACCGCTATGCCTATCGGTCAGTTGCTGACGGAATGCAAGATTTTCAATGGCCGTGAGAATGGCGCCCCCGATACGCTTGTGCAAGGGCATCCCCCCTTCTTCGGCCTCACCCTCAATAGCCATGCGAGATCCCTGGATTAATGCCAGGTCATGGCACGCCATTGCTGCAAAAAACTCCCCAAGCCTGTCCCCAGGATATTGCCCATCGCCATGGAGGCATGCCACAAATTTAGCGCCCGAAGCGATACCCTCGGCAATACCCTTCTTGACCACGGCGCCATAACCTTGGTTTTTCTCGAAACGGATATAGCGGAGGATATTCTTTTCGTGAGTCCGTTCCCGAAATTCCTCGAACACTTCCTTGGTCCGGTCGGTTGAGCCATCGTCAATCACGAGCACGCGAGAACGTTTCCAAACTGCCGGACGGATACTCTCAAGAGTTCCAGCCAAACTCTTTTCTACGTTATACGCAGGAATGAATATAAAGGAATCAATCGGCGGCATCAGAATAGTGTCCTATAAACCAGTTCAACGATTCCTCGAGGACCACGTCCAATGGGACTTGGGCGCGGAATCCGAGCAGGCGGGTGGATTTTTCAACAGAAGGGAGCCTTCGCATGGAATCATCGTAGCCCCTGCCATAATAAGCCTCGCCGTCAACCACTTCCGGTACGGGGAGTGATTCTTCCGGAATTTCCTTCAAGCGCGCATAGATCCGGCGCATGTGAGCGGCAAGGTCCGCAATGGAGACTTCGTTGTCGGGATTCCCTACATTGAAAATCTGTGAAAAAGCATTTTCCTTTGCTGCAAACAAAGCGAACATGAAATCAATGGCATCGAACACAGAGGTGAACGTTCGCCGGGCTTTGCCCCCATTGACCAACTTTAGCGGTTCGCCTCTCACGAGCGCCGTAGAAAAACTCGCAAGCACCCTCGGGATGCCCTCACCATCGACCCCAGGCATGAAATCCATGTAAGGGCCGACAAAATTGAACGGACGAACTATAGTCCATTTCAAATCTTCGAGACCGGCAATAAAGCGTTCCGTCAGGAGCTTCGCCGTAGCGTAGCTCCAACGGCTAGATGCAACCGGACCAAACACGAACCCAGTCGATTCCTCGTCGAGTTCACCGGAATCCTCAAGCGTCCTGCCGTACACCTCCGAAGTGGAGAAATGGATCAACCACGCACCCGACTTGGCACACGCCTCGGCCAAGGCCGCCGGATGGTCGTAATTGCTGCGGATAACCGCTGGAGCCTCGGCCATGTAGCGGCTGGGGGTACATATCGCAGCGAGGTTCACCACCACGGGGAACTTCGCGATACGTTCGACAACGCTAGGGTCGGCAAGGTCTGCATTCAGGAACTCACAGCGTTCATCATGCAGCCGGTGCTGAATCCGGTAAAAGTCGACATCAACGCCGAAAACGCGCCACTTGGTACGACACAGCACAGCATCCAACAGATGGCTACCAATAAAACCACCGCAACCAACTATGGCCACGGTGATAGCAGGATCGTTAAACTGCAGGGGCAAGTCTACTCCGTAACGGTGAACTTACCGGACTTTCCGTTTTTCCTTGTCTTGACGTAGGGGATAACCTGGATAAAGGCTTCCGTGGAGGGTTCCACCAAGCTGGCATCCAATTTGACCTCCTGCTCATAGCAGGTCTTGCCATCGGGATTTTCCTCACCAGCCGAAGTAGAAGTCAGTTCGCTACCTTCGGCCTCTTCGCTAGCACGATACTTGAAAATGAACTGCGGGCCAGCAAGATCCGGAGCAGCACCGTACACGACCTTGATGGTTTCACCAATCTTGAACGTTTCGCCGCCCTTCGGGTAGGCAACAACCACGCCATCACTAGTCGTACAATCGTACTCCGCCGTACCATTGTTACTGTTCGAAGATGGTGTCGGGGTGTTGTTAGATGCAGACGTAGAAGATTCATCGTCGGAACATGCCCAGAAGGCAAGAGAAACAGCCAAGATGGCAGCATACGTTAATTTCATATTTTACCTCTTTTTGAAAATTTTAAAAATTAAAGTTGGCGGATTAGCGGAGTTTCTGCAAGGATTTCGTTGGAAATCCTGCGGACCAGCTTACTCCACACTTCCTCACCCGGGACGAAGTCTTGGCTTTCTTCCAAGATATCAATCTTACCGAAAGCGACTTCCTTCTTAGTATCCATAGAATAGATGGTATAACCGGCATAGGCCTGGACTCCGTAGAAGTAGACCTTGTTGCCGTTATGGCGCTTGACCGAAACATGCCTATTGAACGTGAGACCAGAAATCGTGACGACGATTCCCTTCAAGTCCGGGAGTTTTTCCGGATTCGGGTTCGACACCATGAAATCCATGTATCCCTTCATCTTTTTCTTGCTGCGGACGAATTTGCCAGAGCGGGATACCTCAGGAAGCGTATTGACTTCGAGGCCGGACATGCTGACCATGTCTTGAGTCATCAGAGGCAGGAACCAGTCATTGAACTTGCCGACATAGTCGGGCAACGCCTTGCTGAAGTCGTTGCCGTTCTGAACCTTGAGGTCCAAAACATAGACAGTCAAACCTGAGGGGGGAGTCTTCCATTCAGGGCTGACCTGCTTATGGAGCCCACCCTGGGCGCAACCGGCAAACAATGTGATTACCATCAAACAAAAAAAGAGTGTTAAAATTTTTTTCATAAGATTCCCTTCAAAAGTTCTTATGGAAAGATAGCTTTTTGTAAATAAAGTACAGCGGGTTCAATCATTTTGCACCCGTTTCTCACAACATTTGACCATTTGTGCACTAAATGACAAAAAAATTCCCAAGAATTTTTCTACATTTACCTCCATGAATTCTAACACGCCAGATACTACTCTTGGACTTTCCAACGTAAATCATCTTGAAAGGCTCTACGATGGCTGGTTCCTCGACTACGCGAGCTATGTCATCCTCGACCGCGCCGTGCCGTACTTCGAAGACGGACTCAAGCCGGTCCAGCGCCGCATTTTGCATTCTCTTTTCGAAAACCACGACGGCCGCTACCAGAAGGTGGCCACTATCGTCGGCCGCACCATGGCCTACCACCCGCACGGCGACGCCTCCATCGGCGACGCGCTCGTCACCCTCGGCCAGAAAGGCCTGCTTATAGACACCCAGGGTAACTGGGGCAACCCGCTCACTGGCGACGACGCTGCCGCCCCCCGTTATATCGAAGGCCGCCTCACCCAGTTCGCGGTCGATGTCGTGTTCAACCCCGAGACTACGGAATGGATCCCGAGCTACGACGGACGTAGCGAAGAACCGGTCACGCTCCCAGTCAAGTTCCCGCTGCTGCTCGCCCAAGGCGTGGACGGCATCGCCGTCGGCCTTTCCACAAGCATCCTCCCCCACAACTTCCGCGAGCTCTGCGAAGCAAGCATCGCCATCCTCAAGGGGAAAAAGTTCACGCTGTACCCGGACTTCTTTACCGGTGGCATCATCGATGTGAGCGACTACAACGACGGCATGCGCGGCGGCAAGGTCCGCGTCCGCGCCAAGATTGAAAAAGTCGACAACAAGACGCTCGCCATCCGCGAAATCCCCTACGGCACCACGACGACAAGCCTCATCGACAGTATCGTGAAGGCCAACGACAAGGGCAAGATTAAAATCAAGCACGTCGACGACAACACGAGCAAGAACGTCGAAATCCTCATCCACCTGCAGCCGGGTACGGAACCGCAGGTCGCCATCGATGCCCTCTACGCATTCACGGACTGCGAAAAGTCGCTTTCCCCGTGTACCTGCGTCATCGTGAACAAGCACCCGAAATTTATCGGCGTCTCCGAAATTCTCCGGATGAACACGGAACACACCGTGAAACTCCTCCAGTGGGAACTCGAAAACGAGCGCAAGCACCTCGAAGACAAGTGGCACATGACGAGCCTCGAAAAGATCTTCATCGAGAAGGAAGTCTACGAGGTCATCAAGAAGGCTCGCGACCGCGACGAGATGGTGAACCTCATCGACGAAGGCCTCAAGCCCTACGTCAAGCGCTACCTGCGCCGCAGCGTCACCCGCGAAGAAATCCTGAAACTCGCCGAAATCCCGGTCCGCCGCATCAGCCGCTTCGACCGCAAGAAGGCCGACGAACTTTTGGCCGAACTCGACGAGAAACTTGCCCAGAACAAGTACAACCTGGAACACATCACCGACTACGCCATTGACCACTTCAAGAACATCCTCAAGAAGTACGGCGAAGGCCGCGAACGCAAGACGCAGATTGCAGAATTCGGCAAGGTGAACGCTGTCCATGTGGCGCTCGCCAACCAGAAGCTGTACGTGAACCGCAAGGAAGGTTTTGTCGGCACGGGCATGAAGAAGGAAGAATACCTCTTCGATGTTTCCAACTACGATGACCTCATCGTGTTCAAGGCCGACGGAAGTTTCAAGATTGTGAAGGTCTCCGACAAGGACTTCGTGGGCAAGGACATCATCCTCGTCGAGAAATTCAACAAAGACGATGAACGCCATATATACAATGTCATACACCAGGATGGCAAGGACGGCACCGCCTATATCAAGAGATTCAACGTAGGCGGCGTGACCCGCGACAAGGACTACTACATGGGCAAGAACAAGCCCGGCAGCAAGATCCTCTACCTGTCCAGCAACTTGAACGGCGAAGCGGAAGTGGTCGAAGTGACCCTCAAGCCGCGTCCGCGCATCAAGCTCAACTTCGAAGTGGACTTCAGCGAAGTCGAGGTCAAGGGGCGTGGTGCCATCGGTAATATCGTCACCAAGTACCCCGTCAAGCACGTCAAGCGCATCCGCAAGGGCGTGAGCACGCTTGGCGCAAGGGTTCTCTATTTCGACGCTCCGAGTGGCATTGTCTCGACCCAGAGGAAGGGCGACCGCATCGGAGAATTCGACGAGAAGGACAAGCTGCTCATCATCAAGGAAAACGGCACAGCCCGTATCCACGACATGGCAGACCCAATTCTCGTCGGTTCGAACATCAAGTACCTGCACAAGTTCGACCCCGCACAGGTATTCACCATCCTCTACTTCGAGGGCGGCAACTACAACTACATGGTAAAGCGCTTCAACCTCGAAGGTTGCCCGATGACGACCGAATTCAGCCTCGTCACGGACCACAAGGACACGAAGATGATTGAACTCTTCGCCACGGACGATGCGCGCCAGCTCATGGAATACCAGGTCGGCCGCGAAGTGCAAAAAGAGGAACTGGACCTGACCGAAGTCGCAGACGTCAAGGGCTACAAGGCGCTGGGCAGCAAGTTCACTGCCAAGAAGGTCAAGCGTACTAGCCGCATCTCCCCGCCAGACAGTTTCGACGACGGCACAAGCGACGAGGGCGAAGACGAAGGCGACCCGAAGTTGTTCTAGCCTCGTTCCACATAACAAGCTATACAAAAAGAACTCCAGGGCAAGCCCTGGAGTTCCTTTTTTATGTTGGAGTGTGCTACAACCTGTTTATCGGATGGAGAAAAAAACTATTTGGCCGTCGACACGTTCATCATCTTGCCGCTGCGGGCATTCCTAAGCAGGTACACACCCTTACCGTAACCGGCCTGAGAAAGGGCCTGTTGCGGAGCGCGACCAGCGAGGTCAACCGTGCCCATCAGCTTGCCAGCCAAAGAGTAAACGCGGTAGACATCACCATCGGATATTGAGAACTTGACCACGGTATTCTTGAACGATGTCGGAGGCGTCTGATCGCCGAAGGAGAACCAGTCCACATTCACATTGTCGCCCTGGATAACCAGGCGGATTACGTGTTCACCGGCCGTAAGATGAGCAGAGCCACCAGTGAATTCCTTATACACGCTCCAGTCATCGCCCGTTTTCGGGACGACAATGGTCTGACCGACGTCCTTCTCATCCACCTGGAACGAGAGGCTTGCGGAATCCATGCCCGTCGATGCAGAAACCTTGATAGCATAGTCCCCCTCGACAGGAACGTTGACTGTATATTCGATCCATTCGCCAACGCTCGTGTAGCCGACCGCCATGCCCTTCGTGGCATCGGCGGAATCCAGCAACACAATGTCCACACCTTCGTCCGCACGGAAATTGGCATCGCCCTGGTTCGCCTTTTCGGCATCGCTATAAGCCTTGCGGGCACCGCCCAAGTCGAACTTTTCAGCCTCGATGACCGCCGGGAGCGTCACGGCAACGCTGTCGTAAGGCACTTGCTGGGCCGCCACGCTCGGGCCGCCCGCACCCGCGAAGCTCCATTCGAGGATGCCCATCGTGGAGTCCTTCGAGCCCTTGAACACGAGGAACAGTTCGTCCACGACACCGGTCAACCCGGTCACTTCGCAAGTGTTTTCGGCATAGTCGTTCCAACCGCTCGTCTTCTGGATGTCGCAAGTTCCCGCGAGAGTGCCGGAAGCGGAACCGCTGTGGATTTCAATCTTGTTGCCGTCGCCAACGCTCGCCGCGACCACGTTGAACGCCGTGGCACCACCGCCGAAGTCCACCCCGGAAACGCGAATCCAGGATTCCTTGCTCGCATACGGAGTCAGCACATGCTTGGCTGCGACACCGCCAGACCAGTCGGATTTGTTCCAGTCAGTACGGCTGCGGATGTTCTTCTGCTTGGAACTCGTGAGTGCCGGATAGACCTCGTAGGGGTTGAAGTTCTCAATTTGCTCCGGGCCATTGTCCGTATAAGTCAGCTTGTTCATGTCGTCGCCATTGTAGGTGAACTCGTCGATACTCACACTACGGTGGTAAGCCGGGTCAGGATTGGCATTGCCCAGAGAAGCCGGATGTTCAGAAGCCTGAACGAGGCGACGGTCATGGTAGACAACATACCACTTGCCCTTGAACTGGGCGATACCGTGGTGGTTATTGTTGTTCGCGTTGATGTTGCGGCCATTGATGTTGGGGTTATCCATGAAGATGCCCTTGTACGTATAGGGGCCCATCGGATTGCTCGACGTGCCGTAAGCGATACGCAAATCGGCGGTACTGTACGAAAGGTAGTAGGTGGAGCCCTTCTTGTGGATGTAAGAGGCTTCCATCGCCTTCGGGCCGCCAATCTTCAGCTCGACCTTGGAACTCACGTCAAAACCGTTGATGTTCTTGTTGAGCTTGTAGATGTTGAAGATGTTGTTGTTATTGTCCCTGGCCGGGCGCGAGTCGCTATCGCCGCCGCCGAAGGTAAAGTAGCCCTGGCCGTCGTCATCGAAGAAGATGGCCGGGTCGAAGCACCAACCGATGCCGTCGCAGTCCGAGATGCCGCCACCCCAGTTGTTGATGAGTTTCTTGTTGTCGGGAACCGGGTTCTTGTAAGGTCCCTGGATTTCGTCAGCACCGACGAGCCCCACGCCACCGCCACCGCCATCGGGATAGACGATGTAGAACCGGCCATCGGGGCCGATATCGATACCCGAAGCCCAGATGTCGCCGATGTTATCGTATTCACGCTTGGCCTCGAGGACAATACCGAAGTCCGTCCAGTTCTTCATATCGCGACTGCGAAATGCATAGAGCGACTTGATGGTATAGCCATTACTGCCGGCCGGGTCGTCCGAGTCTGTTATGATGTAAAAATATTCGTCATCCGCCGTAGCCGCCGGATCTGCCAAGTAATGGTAATTAGAAATCGGGTTGTCCGCCAAGGCAGAAGCAACCAGACTGCAGGACATCGCCAGCACCAATTTCCCTTGTTTTTTGAATTTCATAAAACATCCCTTATATTTTTTGACGACCTGAACAGGCCCATGTTGTAAAAATATACGGGGAATACGCGTTTTTTTTGGTCAAAAACGCAGGTTCTATGGATTTTTTATCAAAGGAGAAATGCTAAAACCAGTAATGCCGTTCCATGCCGCAAGACAAACGTCACTCCGCAGAAGGTTTCGAAACGACCGGACGGATGCGCTTGCCGCAAAGGGTGACAACAATCCCCGCCTGCGCGAACATGTAGTAAGCCGTATCGCGGCTGTTGTTGAGCGTCGATTTGGGGTCGTAATCGTCCTTGGTCACAAAGACCTCCGCAACGCCAGAAAGGCTCACATCCAAAGCACAGCGTTCACACGGGAAGCCGATGACATAGAGCTTTGAACCAGGAGGCACCTTCCCGCGGGCATAATGCAGCGCGTTGATTTCGGCATGAACCATGAAGGGGTATTTGTTGGCCTCGAACTCGTGGTGACTCAGCACCTCCCCCGTATCCGCATCCAGGAGATCGTAAGCGAGTTTCTGCTTTTCGCGGGTATAAGGGACCGTTTCGTCGTCGAATCCCGCCGGGGCGCCGTTGTAGCCTGTGCTGATGACGCGCCCATCGGCACTTACGAGCACAGCCCCCATCTGGGTATTCTTGTCCTTGGAGAGGCGGGCCTGCGCCACCATCATCTGGGTATAGACTTCGTCACGGAGCTTTGTACGGGTAGGATTGTTATTCATGCAAAAAAATATAGTCAAAATGAAAGCATTCAGCACCCATGCTTGAATTTTTCTATAATTGCAAATCCGAAAACCCAAAAGTAGAGTGACCCCGAAATGGAAAAAGGCATTATCCATACCGACAATTTCTTGTCCGTCGATGACACCCGCATCATGAAGGCCATCGCCATTTGCTGCATGCTGATGCACCACCTCTGGAGTTTCCCGGCCCGAGTCGCCGTAAAACCGCTCGAAAATTTCATAACGATTTTCGGGATGCCTTCGACCCTCTATCTGGGATTCTTTGGGAAAATCTGTGTCCCGATGTTCTTCTTCTTTGGCGGGTACGGGGTGTACAAGAGGACCCTCGGGAAAAAATACGATGTCGTATTGAGACTGAAAAAGCTCTACTTTGCCTACTGGAAAGTCTTCGTCATTTTCATCCCTATCGGTTTTCTCTTCTTTTCGAACCAGACGACTTACTGCAGCGAACCGTTCCTTTGCAACCGCTTTGCCAAGTTCGCCACAAAGGAACTGATATCCAACTTCCTGGGATTCACGTCAACCTACTGCAGGGAATGGTGGTTCCTGATTAGCTATGCGTTTGCGCTCGTCTGCTTCCCGTTCGTAAGAGCAGTCATTGACCGCTTCCCGGCATGGGCGAACATCGCCATCGCTATCGTCGTCACCATCCTGCTAACGAACATTTTCCCGGGAATCAGCAGGAGCCAGACCCTGGGCGTACTGGGGTCCAACTTCCTTTACCTCAAGTTCTTCTGCCAGATTGCCCCCTACGCGGCATGCTTCTGGATGGGCGCCGTCGTCGCAAGGAACGGCCTTTTGGACAGGCTCAACGATTCCATGAAGTCAAACGGGCTCCTGAACCCCATAGTCGACATACTCACCTGGGCATTCATCGTCTTCTTGAGACAAACCGAAATCGGCGACAAGTTCGACATTTTCTTCATCCCCGTCTTGACGGTGACCGGTCTTGACCTCTTCAGGAGAATCAAGTGGGTCCGGTCGGGCCTGGTCCACCTCGGCAAGCAAAGCACGAACATGTGGTTGATCCACCCGTTCTTCTGCTACTACTATGGTGCCGTGGCAAAAGTCGTCTCCGCACCTCGGTACGCAGTGCTTTCCCTGTTGGTCCTGATTGCCCTGACCTATCTAGGCTCAGTCTTCGTGACGCTTTTCTGGCTAGGAGCAGACCGCATCTACAGCAGAGTTAAGCATGTGATACATAAGAGGCGCGAGGCGAGAGGCTAGAAAATAGAGACTACCTTTGACCACTTAGTGCTTTAGCACTTATGTGGGCATGGCCACCTTTAGGTGGGAGGCTAGTGAAAAGAATCACGCACTTCGTGCGTCAATATAAGACGGCGAAGCCGTGAT
>CAMJHM010000066.1 GCA_946405515.1 uncultured Fibrobacter sp.
GCTTCGCCGTCTTATATTGACGCACGAAGTGCGTGATTCTTTTCACTAGCCTCTATTCTCTATTCTCTATTCTCTATTCTCTCAAAGACTCACTGCTCATGGCTCATTGCTCATTGCTCGAGCCTCGAGCCCCTTGGTTTCTTTTTTTTTTCTTGTGCATAGGGGGGATATTATGTACTTTCAAAGTACAGTAAACTTGTTCGCGCAAGGAGTGACTATGGACTGCAGGATTCTTGTACGGTTTGTCGGTGTCGAAGCCGACTTGAATGCCTTGTGGGACGCTTTCATGGAGAAATTCCCCGAGGCCGAGCTTCCGAGTGCCGATTCTGGCGAATGGTATTCCGTCGACGAAGTGATGATGGACGAATACGAGTGCCGTTTCGAGGAACTGCCCGAAGGCCCCCTTGTGGCGGTGGATGGCTGCCTGCTTGTGGAAGAGGCTCCGCCAGAGGATGTCCTGAGCGATTTGATGGAACAATTTGAGCGGATTTACGGGATTTTCAAGTGGTCTACCGTCGAGGTGGGCTATGGTTGTGGCTCCAGTGAGGGCTGGGGCGAGTTCAACCCGGATTATGCCGATAACGGTTCCGACGAGGCGAACGAGATTTCGGAGGCTGTCCTTGGGTTTTAGTTGAAAGGCTGTGCGTTGTGTCACTTGCGTTTTCGACAAAAAAAATCTAATCTTACGGGAGGTTTGGCGGTCGGGTGTCTGGAGGTTATATGAATTGTTTGCGTTTCTTACCGGTATGTCTTGCGGCTGCCGTAACTTTCTCCTATGCAGTCCTCGACTTGCCGAGTGCCCAGCCCAAGGTGGATGCGTCCTACTGGAATGCGGCGCTTGACAGCACCTGGCAGGGCATGATCCGCCGCAACATCAATCCGTACAGTGCCGGTGCCGGCCTGATTCACCGTCCCAAGAGCGAAACTCCGGGTGATGCCGTGAGCGAGGGCGTGGGCTACGGCATGTTGGTCGCCCTCTATGCAAATGACCAGGACTCCTTCAATAAAATGTGGGAAAAGGCGAACGAGACCATGTGGAATGGGAATTACCATGACTGGCACATGGACCCGAGTGGCAATATCCCGATGGAAGGCCATGGTGCTGCGACCGATGCTGAAGAAGATATCGCACTTGCGTTGATTTTTGCGGACAAACTCGTTTCTGCCGGAAAGTGGACGGCCTATACCTCGCCAAAACTCCAAAAGACTTATGCGGAACAGGCCCAGAAACTCCTGAATAAGATGTGGGATACGCAGCAAATCCTTTCGAGCGGCATTGTCGCTCCTGGAGCCGGTTGGGGTGGTGACTATTTTGTGAACCCTGGGTATTTCTCTCCGGCCTGGTACAAGGTGTTCGAGAAGTTTGACCAGACGGATGGCAATCGGTGGAAAACGGCTGTCGACAAGTGCTACGAGATTATTTCCAAGAGCCCCGGGTACAGCATGGGCATGGTCCCTGACTGGATGACACCGGAAGGCGGCTGGGTCGGTTCGGAAGGTCTTGGCTACAACGCCTACTTTGAAAGCCGAGCCTTCTTCAAGGATGCAATCCGCATTCTGTGGCGCGTGGCGATTGATGCCATCTGGTTTGACGAGAGCCGTGCCAAGGAATTCCTCAAGAATGCGCTGAAGTTCATCAACGACAAGGGTGGCCCCGCTGCCGCAAACTTCTACCAGATCGAGAAGGCTGGCGAACTGTTGCCGGCCGAGGACAAGTGGAAAGAATTTAATGACTCGAAGAACGAATCGACATGGCGCTACCGCAGGGAACATAGCCACCTGACAATCGGTATGTGGGCGACTGCGGCGATGGCTGTGGGCGAAGCTTCGGATAGGATTGCCTTTAGCGAGGAAATGGCCAAGTTCTACGAGGGCGGCGATTATTTTGGACTTGCGAACGACACTTCGGCTGCGCTCGAAGACACGCTGCATAACGAAATGTACTTTGACCAGTTCCTGGCCTGGTTCGGGACTTCACTCATGAGCGGCTTGTTCGTGAACGTGGTCGATGCCGTCGATAATCCCAAGACGGCGACTCCGGGCGATTCCTCGTCGTTGACGAAGATTCCCGAAGTTCCGGTGGATTCCGATACGGTTGTTGTCGATACGTCGAACCATCAGGATTCGGGCAAGGGCAATGATAAGCCTGGCGATGACAAGATTGTCGCAAGCCCGTATGCCGTCTCTGGTGCGGTCCAACTGGTTCAGACGGGAGAAGGATTCTTCTTCACGGCGACGCACAGTGTAAAGTGGACTGTGTTCGGTTTGGATGGACGTGTCGTGGCGACTGCTACTGGCAAGAATTTTGCCTGGAGTGCGAAGGATATGCACGGCATATTCGTTGTCAAGGCGGTGAGCCGCGGAATCCGTTACACGCACAAGATTGTAACGCACTGACGTTGAAATTTTGAAAGTTGCCCCATTTTGCTATATTGGGGAACATGCAGAAAACAGACGAAAAAATGCACGATGCTGCGGATATGCAACCGAAACCTGTGAAGGATTCGGTTGTTGTCACCCGCGATATAGTCCACCCTTCCGACGTGAACGCACACGGAATAGTGTTTGGCGGTTACATGATGTCGCTTTTGGATAAGGCGGCGTGTATTGCCGCATTTACCCATGCGGGCAAGAAGGTGACCACGGTCGCGATGGACGGCATCCGCTTTTTCAAACCGGCCAAGGTGGGAACAATCCTCACGATTCGGGCTTCTGTGAATCGCGTGTTCAATTCGTCCATGGAAATTGGTTTGAAGGTGATGGGGCTTGATCAACTCTCGTCGGAAGGCGAGCAGCTTATTTGCCGTGCCTACATGACCTTTGTCGCTGTCGATGCAGAGGGACACGCCCTTGCTGTGGCTCCGGTTGTGCCAGAAACGCCTGACGAAATTCGCCGTTACAACGAAGCTCTTGTCCGCCGCGAGGCGAGAATCGCTTTGAGCAAGTCGCTCACGGCGCGCTAGACTGGCTTGTTTTTCGGGTCTGTCGCTTTTTTCCTGTCGACCCAGACACTTTCGTTGAACAACTGGCCTTCGCTGAGGCCGTATTTCTCCTCGACTCCGGCTTGCGCGATGGCTGCGTCGATACTTATGTTGCCACGGATGGCGGCGACGTAGGTCTGTATTTTGCGGCGGGCGATTTCGGGGGATTCGTCGAGCAGTTCAATCCTGAAATGGTTCACGCCAGCGGCGGTGAGGCGCGGGAACAACTTGAGGGCGGATTGTGGTTTGCCTACGAACAAGGTGTTGCGGCATTCGGCGTCGCTCTGCAAGAAGTGTTTTTCGCCTTTGTGGTCGAGAATTTCCACTTTGTGCTGCGTGCAGATTTTGCCACATTCGGGGAAGCGTCGTCCGTCGGTGAGTGCCCTTGCGAATGCGCAGTATTCGGAGTGGAATGCCGGCATGTACTGGTGGAGAGCCAGTTCCAGACGACCCGCGTCGATATGGTCGAGCAAGTCAAAAAGTTGTGTGCTGTTTAGGTCCCAGGAGGGGTGGAGCGTTTGTAGCCCTTGGTCGAGCAGCCATTCGTAGCTTAGGCTGTTTGCTGCATTGAGGCTGTAGTCGCCATGCAGCGGGATGCCGCTTCCGCGTAAGATGGCGAGCGCACCGAGGCTTCGCACTAGTGCAAAGTCGGGTGCGAGGCGCAGGATATTTTTGAGGTAATGGTTTTCGCCGGGCTTGTGGATGCGCAGTGTCGCCATTCCGGCTTTCAGCCCGAGTTCGCGGATTTGTTCCAGCGGCTCGTCGTACTTGACGCCCCAGTCAAAATCCATGATGGCGCTGTCGATGTCGAGCCCGCGTAGCGCTTCGATTTGGTTGGGGCGGCGGACGAGCACGGAGATGGTTGCCGGGGCTTGCAAGTTTTGGGCTTGCTTGTGGGTGGAAGCGTGTGCTAGGAGGGCGCGGCCGCGCGCCGCATCCGGCGCGCTGGTGGCCATCGACATCCGGGAGTCGTCCATGGCCGCTGTCGCCTTTTGGCGAAGGCCGCGCAGCACTTTCCCGGGGACGAAGGCGTTGGCCGGAACGCGGATGTCCAGCGAATGGGGCGCGTATGCCGTCGAGCTGAGGGCGGAAAGCTCCTTTTCGGCCAGTTCGCGGAAGTCACGCTTCTTTCCGTTCGCACTCTCTGCCGTATCGCGGCTGGCTTCCACGGCGATGTCGCTTTCGACGGAAATCTTGTGGTCGGCGTCGTCGAACATCGTAAGGCGCAGCGGTTCCCCGATTTTTCCGCTCAGGACGATGTCGACAGGAATGCGCCTGCTTTTCTCGCGGTCGGCGAATGTGTGCTGGAGTTCTTTTTCGAGGGCGGGGGAGTCGTTGCGGTAAGCCTTCATGCCGGAGGCGACTTTGCGCAGCTCGAAATTCCTGCCGAATTGCAACATCAATTTGCCGTTGCGTTCTATCACGCCGTACAGGCGGCTCCCCAGGCTCAATCCGTTTTTCGGGTTCTCGAAGAGGATGCCGTCGCCTTGACGGGGGAGCGCTGTGATGCCCCCATCGGGTATGGAAACGGTGATGTTGTCCCGTTCTATGCGGGAAACTTCGCCCAGGTATTCGCCGTGGTGGTTGCTGAAAGTCCCGTCGACGAGTGCCTGGTGGTCGACTCCGTCGAGCCAACCGGTAGAAAGCCCGCGCGAGAACAGGACCTCGAGCGGTTCCATGTCTGTGGCGGGGAGTTTATCGTGGGTGTCGAGTGCCTTGTTGTAAGCCTTGGCGACTGCGGCCACGTATTCGGGGCTCTTGAGGCGGCCTTCGACTTTAAGTGAATCAATGCCGATTTCTTCGAGGTCGTTAAGCCTGGGCAAAGCACAGAGATCGTGCGGGCTGAAAAGGTATTGCGCATTGGTGTCGCGGTATTCCTTGCCGTCTACGAAAATGCGGTAGGGGAGCCTGCAACTTTGGGCGCACTGGCCTCGGTTCGCGCTGCGCCCGCCAAAGTTTTCGCTGGTGAGGCACTGACCCGAATAGCTCACGCAGAGCGCCCCGTGTACAAAGACTTCGAGCTCGAGCGGTGTCGCTTCCTTGATGGAGGCTATTTGTTTTAGGGAAAGTTCGCGGGCCAGCACGGCGCGGTTGAAGCCCAGTTGCGATGCGAAATTTACGGCTTCGGCGCTGGCGAGCGTCATCTGCGTGCTCGCATGGATTTCCTGGTCCGGTGCGATGGCCTTTATGAGCCGTGCAAGACCGATGTCTTGGATAATGAACGCATCTGGTTTCAGTGCGATGAGTTTCTCGAGGAATTCGGGCAGGTCGCGGATTTCGCGCTCGAACACGAGAATGTTCATGGCGAGGAATGTGCGGACGCTACGAATTCTTGCGTAGCGGATCATCTCGGCTACGTCTTCGAACGAGAAGTCTTCTGTGCGTCCGCGGGCGTTCCAGTGGGGGACGCCGTAGTAGACCGCGTCGGCTCCGTTCTGGATGGCGGCTTCTAGCATTTCTCGCGTGCCCACGGGCAACAGTAATTCCGGTCTCTTCACGGATATAATGATAGAAAAAAACTACATTTGAGCCATGATGAAAAAATGGGCCTACCTAGTGTTGTTGTTTTCGTTTTGTTGCTGTGCATCTTCGGCGCTGCTGGCGTGCTCGGATCCAGAAAAGGCTGCCGAGGTCGAGAGGCTTGCCATCCGCAACGAGGCCCTGAGGCGTACCGTGGATTCTCTGCAAGACGAAGTGAATATCCTCAAGGCGCAGAGTGATTCGGTCAAGAACGAACTCAAGTCGCTCGATATGCACCGCTAAGCGTGCTTTTTATATAGTTCCTTAACTAGAACGCTAGAAAACTTTTTCGAGCCTTTCGATAATTTCGTCTATGGGCGTGAATGCGCACATGGGGAGGCTGACGGCCTTTCGGCTGGCCTTGTCGGCGGCGTTTTCTGCATAACGTGCGGCAAGTTCTGCAAAGCAGGGCTGCCTGTGCAACGGCATGGGGTAGTGGATGCAGTGGGGAATGCCCGCCTTGTCCAATGCCGCGACAAAATCTTTTCGGTTGTCTACAAGCAACGTGTATTGGGCGTAGGTGCTCGTGTTGCCATCGGCGATTTGCTGCGGGGTGAGCCCTTTGATGTTGGCGAAGAAGGCGTTGTAGCGTTCGGCGATGGCCTTGCGTGCCTTGAGTTCTGCATTCAGGTGGGCGAGCTTGACGCGGAGGACGGCGGCCTGCAAGGCGTCGAGCCTGCTGTTCATGCCGGCGGCTTTGTGGAGGTAGCGTTCCTCGCTGCCGTGGTTTGCGAGCATGCGCGCTTTTTGGGCGAGTTCCTTGTTCGCGGTGAAGATGGCCCCGCCGTCACCGTAGCAGCCCAGCGGCTTGCTCGGGTAAAAACTGGTGATGGCCATGTCCCCGAAGGTGCATGCCTGTTTTCCTTTTTGCGTGGCCCCAAAGGCTTGCGCGGAATCTTCGAGGAGCCAGAGCCCGTGACTTTTGGCGATTTGGCGGAGTTCTGCGTATGGGGCGCACTGGCCGAAGAGGTTGACCGCGATGATTCCGCGCGTCAGCGGGCCGACCAGGGATTCGACGCTTTCGGGGGAAATCTGGAGGGTGCGCGGGTCGATGTCGGCGAATACGGGGGTGGCACCGAGCCTTGCGACACATTCTGCCGGGGCGATAAAGGTGAAATCCGGAACGACGACCTCGTCCCCAGGTTGGACGCCGAGGGCCGATAGGGCGATGGTGAGCGCGTCGGTCCCGCTGGCGCAGGTGACGGCGGTTGTCCCGGTGTAGGCGGACAGTTCTGCTTCCAGCCTGGCCACCTCCGGCCCGCCTATATATATACCGCTGTCGAGGACTGCTTTCTCGGCTTTCTCGAGTTCTTCTCGGTAAGCGTCTCTTTGGGCTTGGATGTTCACGAAAGCAATCATGCAGACAAATATAGAAATGCCACGCTTTTGGGCGAGAGTGGGGGCTAAAAGTGCGAAAAATGTTCGTAAATTGTCTTTTTTTGCCTCTCCCCTTGAAATTCTCAAATTTTTTACTAACTTTGTGCCAACATTTTTAAGTAGGTTTTCACCCGGAGAAATAAGGTGCCTCAACATAAATCTTGCAAAAAGCGTTTGCGTCAGGCCGAAAAGGCCAATGCCATGAACCGTTCCGTTCGTTCCGCCATCCGTTCGAGCCTCAAGGTTATCCGTACGGCTGCTTCCAAGGAAGAAGCCCTCAAGGAAATGCCGAACTTGTTCAGCATGCTGGACAAGGCTGCTGCCAAGAGCCGTGCAGGTTTCAACGCCAATCGCGCTGCGAACTACAAGGCTAAGGCCGCCAAGGTCGTTAACGCCCTTGCTTAATTTCTAGGTCTCCTAGTTGTTTGTTCACGAAACCAGCATGCCTAGCATGCTGGATTTTCGTGTATCTTGTTGTTTGTTTTTTTTGGTTTTTTGGCCAATATTGTAAAAAAAACATTCTCAGATTGCGAATTTGGCCTTTAATCGGCCTTTTTTTTGACGCTTTTTTAAAAAGAGTGTGATAAATTGTAACATGGCTCACATTTGTGAAACATTTTACTATTTTCAAGTCCGTGAATTTAGCGAAGACGACTATACATTTTCAGAATTCGACTCGCTCGATAACAATCCATTTGCCGGAATTTTTGTTCCGTGCAAGTTCTTGGATTAAGGTTGTCGTCCTCGTCGGAGTTGCGCTCTTTGCTATCCAGTTCGTTTCCATTTCCTTGTACGATGGCCTGCTTTCGCAGGGGCTTTCTAGCCGCCGTGGTTTGGATCGCGACCTCACCAAGATTCAGGAGACGGTCGACTACTTGTCCATGACTTCGGATGACTTCTACAGGGACGAGCGCAGGTTGCATGCGCGTTATGGTTTACCTGTGCCGGACGAGGGCACCCGCGAGATGGGTACCGGTGGTGAAATCGCTTCCGATTCGCTTCTGCTCCGTGGCATGTCGCCGGTCCTTGAAAAGGCCGCCGTTCTCCAAGAAGAAACTGACCGCCTGAAGAGCAAGTTCTACAATAATGGTGAGTCATTCTCCTCCCTTACTAATTATATCAACCAGAGGCAGACTATTTGGCGCTTTGTGCCGTCTATTTGCCCGACGCAGGGGCATTACGCATCTTCCTTTGGTCCGCGTGTCCACCCTGTCACTGGCGAGGTGGGCAAGATGCACAATGGTATCGATATCGGCAACGACCGCTGGACTCCGATTTTTGCATCGGCCGATGGCGTGGTCGAAATCGCGAAACTTAGCCCGTCTTTCGGGAATTATGTCTTGCTGGATCACAGCAACGGCCTCAAGTCCGTTTACGCGCACATGCAGATGTATGTCGTGAAGCCGGGCGAGTTCGTTCGCCGCTACCAGCTTATTGGTTATATGGGAAATACCGGCCTCTCTGTCGGCCCGCACTTGCATTACGAAGTGTGGGAGAACAACCATCCGGTAAATCCGCTTGCCTATATTTTGCCTAACGACCACTCGGTCGAATAGGTGCCTTTGCTGCCAGTTTTCTTGGCGCTGGTTTGACCGGCGGCAGTGAGGGGTTCCCCACGGGGGAATTTTGAAATTCATTCCATTTTTGACGTCGCTGGCGTTTGCCTGCCCGATGTTCGTCGAGTTTTTCCCAGACCCGACCGATGTCCGCGACGAGGAAGGCGAGTTTTTGGAAATTCGCCTGGACGATTTTTCGGCCGACAGCCTGTTTGTGGCTTTCGAGGCCAAGCCTGCGCTCTCCTTTGCGTATCCTACGGGCTCGAGGTTCGTGCTGGTACACGATTCTCTGCATTGTCCCGATATCCCGAATGTCTCTTGCGGCTTACTCGGAAGCCTTTCCATGCCCAATTCGCGCGAGACCACTTGGAAATTGTGGGCCGGTGCGTGTTCGGATTCTATTGTGCTCCCCAAACCCAAAGCGGGGTATGCCTTCCAGAGGGTGCGCGAGACAGACGAGTGGGCTTTTAGCCGGGGGACGCCCGGGACGGCGGATCCGGATTACGAAGCCGGTTTTGACGACTGTGGGCTTTCGGGAATCAAGGCGGAACATGGCGAGGGGGAGTGGGCGCTTTTGGGGTGGCTATCCGGTTGCGATTCGTCGACGCTTTTTGTGGAATCGCTGAATCTTGCAAAGCTGGGTGGGTGGCGCCACGACACGCTTGCCGTGACAGGGGCTTTCAAGCTGAGGTTCCGCGGGGATGCCGTGTGGGCGAGGCTGCGCCTGCCCCGCGACGAGGCTCCGTCGAACGATTCTCTGGATACTCTGCTTTTGCAGCGCGGGAAGTCCCCGCTCGTGATTTCGGAAATTCACCATTGCCCAACGGAACCTGAGCCGGAGTGGATTGAAATCTACAATGGGTCGCGCTATGCGCTGCCCCTTTCGCGGGTGGTGTTTCTGGGGCGGAGCGGTTACCTTTCGGATTCAATCCGCCCTTACGAAAGTGTGCTTGTGACACGCGATACTCTTGCGCTTCGCACGGCTATCGGTTTTCGTGACGTGAGAATTTTGCAGGCCAATTTTGGTTACCTAGGCAATACGGGTGGGGCCGTATTGCTTGCGGTGGACAGTTCCGTGGTGGATAGCGCCGGTTGGGATAAGAATACGGCAAAGTGCCCTGCCGGTTTTAACCCGCGCACGATGCTTGTGGAAAATACGCCCGGTTTTTTGGGTTATGCTTCGCAGTCGTCTTTTAGCGACAAACCGTTCACTTATACATTGACTTCGCGTGTTGTGCGGCGTCGGGGGGAGGTATTGCGCATACGGGTGGAAAGTGAATTTGCCGTTTCACTCAAATTGCTGGATTCGGCCCGGCGGGAGGTATGGTCGTTTGCCGTGCCTCCGGCGTCAAATTCCTGGTGGGTTGTTCCGGTGGCAGATAAACTTTCTGTGGGGGTGGGGTATGTTTCGCTTTCGGTGGGGGACTATGCGTCGGTCGTGGGTATTGTGGTTAGGCCTTAGTACACAGTTGTGGGCAATCGGTGGGCCGGTCC
Source organism: uncultured Fibrobacter sp. (assembly GCA_946405515.1). Lineage (GTDB taxonomy): Bacteria > Fibrobacterota > Fibrobacteria > Fibrobacterales > Fibrobacteraceae > Fibrobacter. Next base: position 9,929 of record CAMJHM010000066.1, read on the forward strand.
CTTTTGTGCCGGCGGTGCAGGGGGATTTGGCGCCTCGCGGTTTGCCTGGGTTCTATTCGTCTCCGGCGCGAACGGCGGCTCCTGGGTTTGCGCTTGCTGCCATGCACGATGTGGGCGATGTGGACGAGTTCGCCTATGCTGGTTATGGCGAAGTAGGGGTCGGGCCGCTCCGGTTGGCGTTTTTTAGCACTTATCATGGGCTCGACAGCTTGTACAGGCAGTCGTATTCGGAATTGCAGACCTCGCTACCTGTGGAAACGCCCGTGGGGTTATTTGTTTTGGGGGCCGCATACGGGCTTTCGATGGAGTGGCTCCCGGGGGCCGAGAAGTGGGCGAGGCACCGCTACAAAGGCGGGGCGTTGTTCTTGTGGCGCGACTTTGCCATGGGCGGGGTCGTGTATGGATTCACAGATGGCATGGACGGATATGTCGATGGTCGCGGCGGGCTGCACTGGGAGCCGCAGGGGAGTTTTTCCTTCTTTTTGGAGGCGGATCGGAACTCTGTTTGGTTAGGGAATGGAATTCGTTTCCGGTATGCTGAATTGGATTTCCGTTACGGATTCCCAGATTTCTCGGTCTCCTTGCTTTTGCGTGCTTACTGGGAAGGTTGGTTTGCTGGAGGGCTCGCTGGATCGGGAGGGATTCCCCTCATGGGTGTTTTTTCGGGAAAAACGTTTGCAAAATGACTCTGCAATTGACGGAATGAGGAATAAATTGTTTATTTTGTAGGATATGGATGATATGATTGTAGAAGGTGCCTTCAACTGGACCGTGGCATGGAGTTTCCTGTGCTGTGTGCTCCTTGTGGTGTCTTCCGTTGCGATTCTCTATATTCGAGACAATCGTGAAAAGCAGAAACTATACAAGCTTTTTGCTGGTCACATGGGCGAGTTCATTGTGGTTCTCTCCCCGAAGATGGAGTTTCTCTATGGTTTGCCGATTTTTTCCAGTGATCCGTTCTTTGGAATGTTGAACAGGGAACGTTCCTTGGAGGATTTTCTGCCTGCGGCGGATTGGATTCGCGTTTGTGCCTATTTCAAGGATGCGGACCGGCATCCGAATATGCCTTTTATGCTCTCTTATGACGATGGCGGCGATTCTCCGATTTGGTACGAACTGCGCTGTGTCAAGAAGTATTATTCTTCGGTGGAATTCCATTACGTGTGCTTCATTAGGAACATATCCAAGGAAGTCGAGATTAGAAAGAACAAGGAAGACATTGAATCGAAACTTCGGATGCTCCTTGAAAATACGGGTGACTTCATCTGGAAATTTGATGTTGAAACCCATAGGCTTACAAGCCTTACGCAGGCATCCGGTGATCGTTACCGGATAATCCCCATTCCTATGGGGGAGGTCGATTTGCACATGCTTGTCCCTCCGCAGGATTATGCCGTGCTTATGGATTTGATTAACCAGCATGTCTTGGCTTACCATAGAACCGGTAATATCGAAGACGGGGATGTCAATACAAAGATTCGCGGCTATCGCACGGACAAGTCGATGGTGTGGTACGACTTGCATTGCAAGTTGGAAGTGAATGACGATGATCATTTGTTCTATAGGGGCGTTGCCCGCCGCATGGACGTGATGCTCGACAATCCGCTGTTTAGTTCCGACGAGGAAAAAGATGCCATGCTTGCCGCGGCAATGTCTTTCCCCGATATTCGTACGTTCTGGGTGGATAGGAACTTTATCGTGCAAGGGTGTAACCAGGCGTTCTCCTTGGACATGATGCGAATTGATCCTGAACAACTCAAGGGGACATCTTTGGAAGCGTTGCCGACGGAAAAATTTTCTCCAATGGTGGCTAAGAAGATTGATGACGTCTTTAACATGCGAAAGAGTGTCGTATGGAAAGATGTTTATATGTCGTCCGATCAGTATATCGTATTTAATGCGGTGCCGCTGACTTCGGATAAAGGGTTGGTTCAGAGAGTGATGTGCTTGTATTTTTTCTTGAACATCAACGAATTAAAACCAGCAAATAAAGAATTGACAGATAGTGAACTTCCAAAAAAAGAGGACAATTAAAATGAAGAAAGTCATCGTATTTTCACTCTTCGCAATGATTATGACCGCCGGCTGTAAGGAAACGCCGAAGGCTGAAACTCAGGCTGCTCCGGCAGCTCAGCCTGCCGCAGTGCAAACGGCTCCGGCTGCGGAACCGACCCCTGCTCCCGAGGCTCCGAAGGCAACTATCACGAATGTGGAATGGACCCAGGCTCTTGAAATGCAGAAGAACGGTGCTGTGCTGATTGACGTGCGCACTCCGGGCGAAGTGGCCGAAGGCACTGCTCCGGGTTCCATCAACATCCCGCTCCAGGAAGCCGAACAGCGTATCGGTGAATTCCCGAAGGACAAGGACCTGTTGATTTTCTGCCGCAGTGGCAAGCGTAGCATGGCCGTGTCGAACTTCCTGATCCAGAACGGCTACGAACGCGTGTTCAACGTGGTCGGCGGATTCCTCGCGTTCCCGAAGAATTAGAATTCAGGGATTAGGGGCTAGGATCTAGAGGCTAGGGAAAAATAACACGGCTTCGCCGTCTGTTATTGACGCACGAAGTGCGTGATCCTTATTCCCTAGATCCTAGTCTCTAGCCTCTATCCCCTAACAAATGAACTACCTGCAACTTGCACTCGAAGAATCTTTCTTCTCGATTGGTATCAGCCGCCCGAACCCGGCGGTGGGTGCTGTTGTAGTCAAAGACGGAATCGTCGTGGGCAGGGGGCGTACGCAGCGCCCCGGCAATGCCCATGCCGAAGTCATGGCGCTGCGTGACGCGGGCGAACTCGCCCGCGGGGCGGCCATATACGTGACGCTCGAACCGTGCTGCCACTATGGCCGCACGCCCCCCTGCACAAAAGCCATCATCGACGCAGGGATATCCGAGGTGTACTTCGCGCATGCCGACCCGAATCCCGTTGTGCGCGGCAAGTCCCGGAAGATTTTAGAAGACGCGGGCATCGCGGTTTACGAAGGCGAGGATGCCTGCGTACGGGCTTCTGTTAATGCAGCATCTGCGAATCTTGATGAACTTTCGGGGGAATGTCTCGACGGGGATGAATGTCGTGTACTCGGTTTTTGCGGGCATGATTCCGATACGGTGCTGGAAGGCCGCTCTGTTTTCCGCGAAGTAGAACGATACTTTGAAGCGTATGATTATTTTGTATGTAATAAACGAACGTTTGTCGAGATAAAGTCTGCGGTCTCGGAAGACGGTTTCATGGGCTGCATCGCCGCCAATGGGCGGCACCTCCCGTTGAGAATCACGGGCCAGGGCGCGAACTGCTGGAATCATGAACTCCGCGCCATGAGCGATGCTGTGCTGGTCGGTGCGGGGACCCTCTTGGCCGATAATCCTCGCTTGGATGTGCGTTATGCTCAAGGAAACAACCCAGTCAAGGTTATCTGGGCTGGGCATCACAAATTTACGAAGTCCGAAATTGCTTTGCTCCATGTCTTTGCATTGCACCAAATCGGTACAGAAGGTGTACTGCTTCAGCCTCTCGTGTTCAGCTGTGTTCCTCAGCCGGCTTTTGAAAATCCTGCGGTAACAGCGCCTACGGGGGATTATGGGCATGGAGTGGAACTTGTTCTTTTGCCGCACGAATCGTTTGCGGACAACTGGAACTTTATGATAGAAAACCTCTCCGCTCGCGGGATGCACCGCCTGATGGTGGAGCCGGGTGCTGCACTTGTGCATGAAATATTTAATGCGCCCCGGGAACCAGAAAAGCCCCTATGGAACCGCATTGACCTTTGGCGCTCCACGGACCCGTCTGTCGACGCGTCGCTCGAGCGTCTCGTCAAATTCGGGAAGGCGAAAGCGGGCCTCAAGTTCCCTGGGCTCCCAGATGGAGTGGTTGCCAAGGAATCTGCGATGATTGGGCCCGACGTGCTGACGGTGTATTATAGCGGTGAGCGGTGAGGCTCGAGGCGCGAGGCCCCAGGTGAGAGGCTAGAAACTAGAGACTACCTTTGACCACTTAGTGCTTTAGCACTTATGTGGGCATGGCCACCTTTAGGT
>CAMJHM010000067.1 GCA_946405515.1 uncultured Fibrobacter sp.
AGATGGAAGGCACGCTCGTGAAGCTCCCGCTCCGCGAACAGATTCCGGTCAAGCTCGAAGAACAGCTCGTCGTGGAATACTACTCCAGGTAAGCAATTCTTTAAAGTTTGTAGAAAGCGGAGCATCTTTGCTCCGCTTTTTCTATTTCCAATTTTAGCCGACGAAAAACCCACCTGCATTGCAGGTGGGTCGATTTTTAAGTTCGATTACGAGATGGCCGTAAAACAAGCCAGACGGGCGCTAGCGGTCTTCCCAAATGGCGTTGGGTAACTTGCCTATGTCGCGAAAATCCAGACGGCCCGCAGAGGGGGCGTTTACGCCAACGACGCGGGCGAGCGGCTTGCCCGCGCGCTCGATGACGATTTCTTCGTCACGGAGCGCGACCTGGTTCAACAGGGAACCGAAGTTCTGCCGGGCTTCCATCGCCGTCACGACTTTAGCCATAGTTATTCCTTGGCTCCTTCGGCCTTGCCCTGGAGAGCCTTGTCCTGGATGACGAGGTCCACGCGGCGGTTCTTCTGGCGGCCTTCCTTGGTGCTGTTGTCGGCAATCGGCATTGTCATGCCGAGGCCCTTCGCCGTAAGGCGATTAGCATCGATGCCCTGTTCCACGAGGAAGTTCATTACGTTGTCTGCACGCTGCTGGGAGAGCTTCATGTTGAACTCTTCGGAGCCGGTGTTGTCGGTGTTACCTTCGATAGACACGTTGAACTGCTGATACACAGAAAGGATACCCGCAACCTTGGCAAGGCTCGTCTTGAGGTCGGCCTTGAGAGTCGCCTGGTTCACGTCGAACAAGATATCGCTCATGGAGAGGATAATACCACGAGCATCCTTGGACACCTGGATGAGCTTGGACTGGAGTTCGTTCAACTTGTTCATAGCATCTTTCTGGCGCTGTTCGGCCTTGGCGCGTTCTTCGGCAAGAGCCTTCTGCAAATCGGCCTCGCGTTCGCCAGCGGCCTTGAGGGCGGCTTCGTTGGCGGCAGCTTCAGCAGCGAACTTTTCCTGATTCTGCAACATTTCGGCCTGGAGCTTTGCCTCATGATCCTTGAGGTCGCTCACCTTGCCAGTGTGAATCTGGTGCTGGATCGATTCAATGTCGCGAGCAGTAGCAGCGCGCTTGGCCCAGTTCTCGTCGATATGGTTACGGATGGCCTGCGTCTCGCCCTGGACCTTGACGATGTTCACGTAGAGCGAGCAAGCAGCAGAGAGCTGAAGCGTCTTTTCGGAAGTGGCATCATCTTCTTCGGCAGACTTGAGCGCCTTGGAAACACCCATCGCCTCGGCGAGGGAAATCTTGGCAGAAGTCGCATTTGCCGGAAGGCTTGCCTTGACAGAATTCAGGGCTGCATCGCAAACACTGGAAAGAGAAGTGCCCGTATCTTCGGCAGCAACAGACAGGCCAAACGAAAGGGCGATAGCGGAGAAAAACTTAAGAGATTTCATTACTGCTTTCCTCCCTTGACTTCGTTATTCAAAATGGTCTGGTACTTGGCCTTGCGTTCGTTATCTTCGCGAAGTTGCTTTTCAAGAGCTTCGTCTTTCTTCTTCATTTCGTCGCGTTCGGCGGCATAAATGGCGAGTTTGTATTCAAGAGTACTCATATCGGCCATCACGACCGCTTCTTCTTCGTCGCCATTCGCAGCGAGAGTCTGGGCGGAATCAAGGTCAGCCTTTGCCTTTGCAACAGATGCAGCATTGACATTCGATTCAGCAGCAACAGCCTGGGTCATTTCGGCCTGGCCCAAAGAACGATCAACAGCTTGCTGATTGGAGGCGCAGCCGAACAAAACTAGTGCGGCAACCCCCATAGCGAGAGTACGAATATTCATAAATGTCTCCTATTGGTGATTTTCGTCACTTAAAATAGTTATTATTAGATGGAATAGCCCACCTAATCAAAGCAAATTTTTTTTTTAAAAGCACCATGAATCCGGAAAACCGTTCCTACTCCGTAAAACAGTACATGACCGCCCTCAAGCAGAAGGTGGAATCCACACCCGCAGTGTGGGTACACGGTGTTATTACGCAAATTTCCGAAAAGCCGAAAGTCGTCTACATGAGCATCGCGGACTTCGAGGAAGGAAGCGTCATCCCGCAGGCGACAGTTTCCCTTTCCTGCTTCGCTGCAAAATTTGCGGCCATCAAGGCAAAGATCGCGAGTTTCGACAACCCCTTTGAAATCAAGCCTCAAATCAAGGTGCAACTACTCATCCGGGCGGAAATCTACGTCCCCTACGGAAAGTTGCAAGCGCAAATCCTCGACATCGATCCGGTGTACACGCTGGGAGAACTTGCGCTGACCAAAAGCGCCATCCTGAAAAAGCTCGCCATGGAAGGCCTGCTCGACAAGAACAAGTCCGTTCCATTAGCAGAAATGCCGCTGCGCGTTGGCCTCATCACCGGCGAAGGGACCGCTGCCTACCGGGATTTTTCCACAAAGCTCGCCGAATCGCCATTCGCATTCCACATCGTCCCCGCTTTTGCAAAGATGCAGGGCAACGAGACAGAATCGAGCGTCATCGAAGCACTGGAAACACTTCGCAACGACCCTGAACTGGACGTGGTTTGCATCGTACGCGGCGGCGGCTCCAAGACAGACCTCACCTTCTTCGACAGCGAAGCCCTTTGCCGCGCCGTAGCGAACTACCCCATTCCCGTATTCACGGGCATCGGCCACGAAATCGACAGGAGCCTCCTCGATGAGGTGGCCTACCAAGCCTGCATCACCCCCACCGACTGCGCAAAGCACCTCATTGAACGGGCAATCGAAAGCTGGGAGGCACTCATCCGTGCCACCCGAAATATCGCAGAAGGAGCAAGGAACTGCCTCGGGGAGTACAAAAACGAACTCTCAACGACTGGCCACCAATTGCAACAAATTCTCGGCAGACGGTTCACGCAAGAAAAGACGACCCTCGCCCAAATTGCGGTTTCGCTAAAAAAAGACATGCACTTCCTGTTCCAGTCCGAAAGCGGACGCATTCAGCGCAACGAAGAAGGGCTCCGGCAAGGGACGCGAAAGATTATCGAATTCGAGAAGGCCAAGTTCGAGCTGAACGAACAGAAGGTCAAGGCCGCCGATCCCAAGCAAGTCCTTGCAAAGGGTTATACGCTGACTCTCGGAGCCAACGGAAAATTTATCCGTAATGCAAGCGAACTCAAGCCAGGTGACCGCATCACCACGCGCTTCCGCGGTGGCGATGTCACCTCGCAGGTTATCTAATTACTTTGACTGGGGCTTGATCATCAGCACCTTTTCCATGCGGGTGCCGTCCATCTTGAGCACGCGGAACTTGTATCCGTCGATTTCCACCTCGGCACCCGGCGACGGGATAATGCCGAGTGTCGCCTGGATAAGGCCCGACAGCGTTTCCACGTGAGAATTTTCCGGAGCTTCCAGTTCCACACCCAGTTCGTCTTCCATGTCGGAAAGCGTCATGAGCGGGTCCAGGATATAGCGACCGTCCTTAAGCTTTTGCACGTCAGCTTCGTCCTCGTCGTCTTCGTCGCGGATTTCACCGACAATTTCTTCGAGAATATCTTCCAGAGTCACAAGCCCGGCCGTTCCGCCGTACTCGTCGACGACGATGGCAAGCTGGTTGCCATTCTTGCGCAACTCGGTCAGCAGGTCATCAATCTTCTTATGGTAGGGCACGAACACCGGAGGCATCACGATTTTCATGAGGTCGAACGGTTCGTCGCGATGCTCGGTATACCATTCGAGGAAATCGCGGTTCGAGAGCACGCCCACGATATTGTCGATGGTGTCCTTGTACACCGGCAAACGGGAATGGCGCTCGTTATTGAGCACTTGCACAAGTTCTTCGAGCTTGGTATCTACATCGATAGCGCACATGTCCACACGGGGCGTCATGATTTCGCGCACAGGAGTCTCGACAAAATCGAAGATGTTCAGAATCATCTGGCGTTCTTCTTTCTCAAGCCCTTCGCCCTCGCCCGCCTTCAAATCGGACAAGTCGGCCTGGACTGCGTCACGGCGTTCTTCGGGCAAAAAACTCAACTTTGCATCGTAGCCGAACAGCTGGAGCAACTTCACGAAAAGCCAATGGCAGAACATCGCCGCCGGAGCAAACGGAATCCGGATAATCCGGAACAGAGGAATCAGCACGATAGCAATCGTATCGGGCTTGAGGCTCCCGAGCAGGTTAGCGCAGAACACCGTGAGCATGTAGATGCCGGCACAAGCGACAATCAGGTAGGCCGCACTGCCTAGCGCCCAGTAATCCTTGATCCACGCATACGGCAAAGACTGGAACAGGTAGTAGCCCAGCAGACCGCTCCCGATATTGCAGAAGATTCGCCCGATGGAGATGGTCTCGTTGAAACCGCCCCACTCCACAAGACCGGCAATAACCTCTTCCCGGTCCTCCCTATCCTTGGCATCGCGTTTGGCATAAATGCCGCTGAACACCGCTTTAATCAGCGAGAACGAGAACGAAACAAACAAGAAAATTATCAAAAAAGCGAAAACCCAACTGTCGGAGTTTTCCATCAGTCTTTCTCCTTGTAGGGGTCAAGCCCCAAAAATTCACATTCGCGGGCGCGCATGACCTTGCGGTCGGCAGCCTTGATGTGGTCGTAACCGGAAAGATGCAAAAGCCCATGCACAATGACCCTTTTCATCTCGGCATAGAAGGTGTTCCCGTATTCCGGGGCCTGGCGTTTCACCTGGTCGCGGGCGATATAGATTTCGCCAAGGAAAGCCTCGTCGTGCCATTCGTACGAGAGCACGTCGGTCACCTTGTCGAGCCCACGGTAATCACGGTTCATCTCGCGCACGAAATCGTCGGTGCAGAGAACGATGTTCACGTTCTTCTCGCAGCCTTCCTCCCAGAGGAGCTTGCGGGCCATGGTCTCAAACCGGTCCTTCCACGGGAAGGCCTCGATATTCCCCTCGCATAGGAATTCTATGTCGTATTTAACCGATTTCTTTTTACTGGCAGGGTCAGGCATTAGATATTGTACCACTTTTTAAGAGTCGCAATAATGGCTTCGGCCTGGGCTTTCCCGCTAATATTGAACTTGCTGCGGGCCTTGAACGCACCCTGGACCTTCTGGTAACGGCGGAGCGACACCTTCGGTTCGCCGAACTCACCCGTTTTCGCATCGCGGTCCTGGTACAGGAACATCATGCTCTGCCAGGCACCCTTTGTCAAAACTTCCTTGTCCAGTTGCTTGAGAATCGGCATTCCGGTTTCCGTATCGCAAACTTCAATGGTCAATTCATCGGCATCCACGCTCATTTTAGAACCTCTGCGTTCAGTGTGATATAAATAACTAATTGATGCAATCCACGTGCAAAACATAATAATAATACATATATTTAATAAAGTTAACAACAGGGAGAGGTAAGCAACATGTCTTTTTCGCGATATTCCAGGTTTTTTGTCATATTTACGGCATTGCTCCTAGCGATGCCGGCCACTGCAGCCAAGCCTACGAGCGGAAAAGTCCGTTCCGTTTTGGGCGATGTATCCCGCCAGAAAGCAAATAAGACCAACTGGGCCGCTTTACGTGTTGGAGCGACTGTTGAACAGGCCGACAAAATCCGCACCGAAATTGAATCGCAAGCTATTATCAACCTCCCTGACGGCAGCACCATTTCCATAGAAGAAAAGACCCTCGTCGTTTTCGAAGAACTCCTCTCGCTCGAAGGGAACCAGCAAATCACGGCCGACGTGCAGAAAGGCAAGGTCCGCTTTGACGTGCAAAAACAGAAAGGCAAGGAAAGTTCGTTCAAGTTCCGCACCGGGACTGCAACCGCAGCAATCCGTGGAACAGCGGGCGTCATAGGCCAGACCAGCCGTGGCAAGCCCATCGCCGCCCTCCGCGAAGGCAAACTCGAAATCACGACCGGCAGCGGAACCGTAGGCATCAACGGCGGCGAGACTGCTATTCCGAATGACGATTCGTTCGTAGTCCTCGAACTGGCCTCCTCGGGCGACCTTGACTTCCTCAACAAGATCGACTCCCTCCTGAGCGATACGACAAAATCACTTGACGACCTCAAGAAAACCATCCTGGCACTCGATTCTGTCTATGCCGCCAACCTGAAACATTCGGTCGATAGCTTGGGTTGCGCTTTTGAATCTATCCCGGACTCGGTGACTACCCCGTTCCTCACAGTACACGGCACATGCAAACCGGGCATATTCGTCGAGATTGGTGCCGAACGCATCGAGACAACCGACGAACCTTTCCAGTTCACGCCGACCTGGGACGCAAGCGCCTACGGAGCAAAGAAGTTCCCCGTTTCGTGCTTTGTCGGGAAAATAAGCCTCCCCTGCGGCTACATCACCACCAACTATGTGAAGCCGGCAAAACCTGTAAAGAAGGTCGAGAAGCAGGAACCCAAGGTGGAAAAAGTCCCCTTCAAGCTCACGACACCCTCTCCGGCCAATGTCTGCAAGACAGGCACCGTCACTCTGGAAGGTACATTCGATACCACGGCCACCAACGCGACCCTGTTCGTGAAGTTGGGCAACTACACCTCCCCGAACCTGGTCCCGCTTAGCCAGGGCAGCAAGTTCAGCCACACCATCGCCGTGAGCGACCGTATCGGCAACTGGGAAGAAAAGAAAGCCTACGCCGAATTCCACACCGCCGAGGGCGTACAGACCGAAAGCGTCGACCTGCAAATCGACAAGTCTTGCGCCGCGATAAACCAGGTAAAGCCAGTTATCAATTTCCAGCGCTACGACTCCACCCGCTGCGAAGTCAGCATCTCTGTCTCGAACATCAAGGGCGACGTCGTCTTGCTCTCCACTTCGATTGACGGAGCGCTTTCCAAAGAAACCAGCCTCAACAAAGACATCTTCTCCACCTTCAAGCTCAAGGCCGGTTCGCACAAATACACCTTCAAGGCCGAAGACCGGGCCGGCAACAAGTCCGAACTCACCAAGACGCTCGGCTGCTTCCCGAAGGTCAACACGAGCCTTGCCGTGCAAGGGGGCAACTACGAACTTATCCGCGCTCCGCTCTCCCCGAAGGGAGCCCAAACGGGAATTTCAAGGAACGTAAAATTCAAAATAGCCAACGTTCCGCAGCAAGATCCGGAGCAAATCAAGCGAATAACTATCAAACAGAACGGCAAAAACGTCGTTCAACTACAAAATAAGCAGATTACAGACCTCAATTTCGACATTCCCGTAGAATTGGCACGCGACAAAAAGACTATCATTAAAATAGAAGTGGTCATGAAAAATGGCCGCATTTTGAACGCTTCCAAAACTTACGAGGTCCGCTGATGGGGTTTCCGAACCAGATTGCAATCTGGACGCTGGCAGTTGCATCGACAGTTTCCGTCGCACAGACGGATTCCGCCGCGGTTGACTCCGCGGCGTTTGCCGTTGTTGTTCCGCCCGGCGATTCGGCAAAAACTTGGGATGTTTCAGGCAACGTCACCTACCGTGGCGCCTACCACTACGTCCGTACCCGCACGAACCATGGCGACACATTTGTCTCGGGGCAAGATTCCATTGAGCACGGCAAGCGTTACCGCAACTATTTCCAAGTTCCCGGATTCATGACCGAGGGCAGCGTTTACGTACGCGCAGAATCTCCGGAAGGCCGCGTTTTCGAGTTCGATGCTGATGTCACCAGCGACAACTGGAACAAGTTCTACCCGAACCCGGTGACATTAAGCTACACCGACAACTATAACCGCGCCATCCTGGGCGATTTCACAAAATCAGAAGGAGAACTCTACCTAGGTGGGCTCCCGCTGTTCGGCGTAGATTATACACTTTCCATTTTGAAAGACGAAACCGGCACGGCCATGTGGCAAGTCAACGGATTCTTCGGCGAGGCGCAACGCCCGCTCCTCCCGGGGAAACACCACCCCTACCTTTATCACGAATGGATTGACGAAGGAGAAGCGGCTGCACAGCGCCTAGTTTACGGGGGATCGCTCAAATTCTCCCCAGCCCAGCCCTACAGCATTGCCGTGGGAGCCCTTTACGCAAACGACGAAATCGAGGACCCGCTACTTAGGGACGGGGCGAGCGCAAATACAATCACCGCCGACCCAATGCAGGAATCGTTCACGCTATTTGCTGACATGAAATATGCCCCCGCCACCAACGACGACATGCTCAACTTCCAGGCCGCCGTCGGACGCGCCGACACCGCAGACGTTCTCCGCGAAAGGGCAATCAACCAAGTATTTTCTAAAGCGGGAATAAACACGTCGAGCTACGGCACCATCCGCAAGCTGATGCGCAGCGAAAGCAGCATCAAGACGCTTTCCAAAGCGGAACTCGAGGAAATCTTCGGCGACAACACCACCCTGACTAAAGGGCAAATGCAAGACTCCCTGCTCGCCTTGGTCAAGAAAGCCAAGGACGTGCAAAAAAGTTACGAAAGAGCTCGCGATGACGACCGCGCACTTGGAATGAGCTGGAGAAACCAGAACTTTGCATTCGGCCTCTCCGGAAGTTGGAGCTACAAAGCGACAACCATTCGGGGCCACGCCAAGTACACCGGCGAAGACTTCTACAGCGCAGGCTCCCCCGACCAGTTTGCAGACACACGCGAATACGGCATCGAGTTGGATCAAGGATTCTTTGACGTGTGGGATTTGAGCCTTAGCTACAACGTCCTTGTAGAAAATGCGGCAAAGGGTGGCAAAATGAACATCCTCGGTTTCGGCGAAGGGACCGAACACGGGCTCGCTCCCGATATGGATTCCCAGTGGTTCAAGGAACACGAACTCGACATGGACCGTACGCGCTATACCCACAACGCAGACATCGCCAACACGATCCGCATTGCAAACAACCTAAACCTCCGTGCAGGATACGGTTTTGAATACAAGAATCAATACCGTCCGTTCCAGTTGCACGCCGTTTACACCGAAGATTCCAAGGTCTACACCGATGACTGGTTTGCACCGCGCCACGGCAAAGCCACCACAAAATACGACACTGGCGATTCGACCATCGAAATTGACAAGGAACGCTGGAGCGCCTACAGTGCCCTCGACGGTGAAGACAACATCGCATCGAAATTCGAGGAACGCCTCTTCAAGCACACATGGAATGCTGGGGTAACACTCCGTAAGGGACCCACCACGGTCAACGTGGATGCAAAATTCGCTTTGAGACTGGACGATTCCAAGTTCCACAACGATGAACTCGTCAAGGATTTTGACTTCAGCGACGAAACCTGGGGAAAACTGGGATACTACTACGGCGGCACAGACTATTTCGAACATAAATATCCCATCGTCGCAACGACTGCGTTCGAGCCCTTCCAGAACCGCTTCTCCCTCACGCCCCGGTTCAAGACATATAACCGCGACGACATGGAAGAAGCCGAACTCACCGTCAGTGACGAACTCGAAATTCCCTTCTTGCGCAAATACCTCGTATTCGGCATCAACGGGGAATTCCGTTACATGGCTACGACTTGGGAAGAAGACAGCAAGGATTACAGCGAAACGGAAACCGACTTTATCGGCAACATGAGCCTCCGCATCAACCATTCGGAGCACTTCTATAGCGAATGGGTTGTGGGCACAGGCATATACTATCGTCCGGACTATCTGAGCAACGAATACAAGGACATTTACGGCGGATTAAACCTGAGCTATACATTCTAGCCACAGACAAGCCTCGCCTTTTCTAAATTTGCGCTGATGTTTACCTACCGCTTCAGAGAATTGCCTGTCGCCCTGAACAAGAAGGGCGAAGTCCGAGCTGCACTCGCAAAACAAATTCGCGTACACCCGGAAGAAATTTTCAACCTCGAAGTCGAAAGGTTTTCATTGGACAGTCGCCGCAAAGGCGACCCGCACTGGTCTTACAACGTCGTTTTCGACCTCGCCAAACCGGTTCGCGCATCAGGAAACGAAGCGCGCGGCCTTATCGAAGCAAAACGGGAACGGAAGGGCATAGAGTCGGAGCCCCTGAAAGACTCCGTGCAGATGCCAAGCCACGTGGACATTGTCGGAGCGGGACCGAGCGGGCTGTGGGCCGCCCTGCACCTGTTGCGCAAAGGGTTTTCGGTCGACCTCTACGAGCAGGGGAAAAACGTCGAAGAGAGGTTCCGCGACATCCGGCGGTTCATCGTCGACAGGAAATTCAACGCGCACAGCAACGTGCTCTTTGGCGAAGGCGGCGCGGGAGCCTTCAGCGACGGGAAGCTGAACACGCGGAGCCGCAACGCCTTTAGCGAAGCAGTCCTCAAGGACATGGTCGGCTTCGGCATCGACGAAAGCGTCGTCACCTTCGCAAAGCCGCACATCGGCACCGACAGGCTCGTGCTGATGTTGCGGGAAGTCCGTGCCGAAATTGCAAAACTCGGCGGACGCATCCATTTCAACACGGTCCTCGAAGATATCGAAATCAAGGACGGGCGCATCTGCGCCATCCAACTGAGGAATGTGAGCGGGCACGAGGCTCGGGATGTTTCGTTGCCGTTCTGGAAACCTTGCGAGGCGCTGGTGCTCGCCGTCGGGCATTCTGCCCGCAGCGTCTACACGCTGCTGCACGCCCGTGGCGTTGCCCTTGAAAGCAAGGCTTTCGCCATGGGCGTGCGCGTCGAGCACCCGCAAATGCTCATCAACCTGCGACAACTCGGCAAGGGCGTGGACACGCGCCTCACCGGAGCCGCGGAATACTTCCTCGCCACGCCGACACTGGGCAAGACAAGCAGCGCTTACAGTTTTTGCATGTGCCCCGGCGGCATCCTGGTGCCCTGCGCCTCGGAACCCGGCACTCTCGCGACAAACGGCATGAGCTACAGCCGCCGCAACGGTCCCTTCGCCAACGGCGCCATCGCCGTCCCCATCGCCGCAAGCGAAAAACTGTTCGGTGGCCTTGAACTCCAGCGCCAAATAGAGAGCGACGCCTACCGCGTCGGCGGCAACAACTACGCCGCACCCGCACAGACAATCAAGTCGTTCCTCGCACACAAAGAAGATGCGGCACTTCCCAAATCCACCTATCCCTGCGGACTCGTGCAGAGCAATCTCTGGGACTGGATGGACAAAACCATTTGCAAGAGCCTCGCAGAAGGCTTCCAGAACTTTGACCGGAAAATCCCCGGATTCATTGACGAAGGGCTGATTGTCGCACCGGAAACGCGCACCAGTTCACCCATCCGCATCACGCGCAACAACGACACGCTCGAAAGCGTGAACACACGCGGGCTTTACGTACTCGGCGAAGGCGCCGGATATGCCGGCGGAATCGTCACCAGCGCCGCCGACGGCGCCCGCCTCGCCCATCATGCAAAAAAGGCGTAGAACAAAAGGGCGCTACACTGTGAGGTCGGGGCTAAAGCCCCTCTGAGCAATCAGCGATGAGTAGTAAAACCACAGAAACTACATCTCACAGCTCATCGCTCATAGCTCACAGCTATCTATATTTACCACATGCGTTCCTTTTTCTCTGCTGCGTTCTTCCTAATCCTATTGTCTTTTGCCTTCTCCGCCTGCGGCGGTGATAGCGGAACTTCTCCGAACAAGGATTCAAATACGAGCGAAGAAACCGGTAGTGATAAGGGGGCTTCGTCATCAAGCGACAAATCTTCATCTAGTAGCAAAAAAGATTCATCCGTTTCTTCTTCCAGTGCTAACAAGGTGTCGTCATCGAGTGGAAAGGGTAATGTCGATGTGTCGTCATCGAGTAGAATGGCTGAATCAAGCAGTTCTACTGGAAGGGTAGAGATGAGTCATAGTGAAGTTGTATTTGACACTACAAGATTCTGTACACCAGGTTATGCTTACTGTGACCGAGATCTTGGTGCAGATAGTATTCACGCTGGGGCTTACAAACAATTTACGGATACACGAAATAATCGCAAGTACTATTATTTGACCATTAATGGCAAAGATACTAGTAACAACGCAGCCTCTATTACCGTAATGGCCGAAAATCTGAATGTCGGAGAAATGATAGAGATGGTCGATAGAACCAATCAAGTTGATGATTCTAAAATAGAACGTTTTTGTTATGACAATGATCCTGCCAACTGTGATGAATATGGAGGCCTTTACCAATGGGCCGAAGCTATGCAATTACCGAGTCGTTGCAATTTTGAGAGTTGTGTAGATTTGATACAAGAGAACCATCAAGGAATTTGCCCTGATGGGTGGAGATTGTTGACTCATAATGATTTTTATATTGTTATTCATGCTAATGGAAATAAGTATGGAGTAAAAGGCACTCGCGCATTAAGTTTTGGCGGGCAGAACTCTAGTGGCTATGGGCTTATTGGAGCGGGGTATGTTTGGAATTATAAGTTTGACTATATCGATAAGGGCTCGCATTGGTATTATCCAGAAGAGGGAAGCTTTGGAAATCGAATGGATTCGGTAGCAGTTTCCGGATATCAAACCCGTTATAGTACTGGTGATGGTTCTCAGAGCAATTTTAAAACTAATGCGTTTTCCGTTCGCTGCGTAAAGGCAGAGCCAAAAGACTCTCTGTAAAATTTTAAAATTTCAAATATACTCTTTTCCCCCAAATAAGCATGATCCCCATCATGCGATAATGCACGCCCTATTTGAACATCTCCCCGCAATTTCTATATTTGTCCGACAAATCTCCCCCAGCCGGAACAGATGATTACAAGACTTATCGACCGTAACTTTGCCAACATGAGGTTGGACCGTTTCCTTCGCAAGGCCTTCCCGGAGGAATCCCTTTCTGTATTTTTCGCCGTCATCCGTAAAAAGAAAGTCCGTGTCAACGGGGTTATCGGCAAGGCAAACCAGATGCTCTCCGAAGGAGACGTCGTCTGCATTTATGAAAATTTCAAATCGGTGGATAGTTCAGACGAGAGACGAGAGGCGAGAGACGAGAGACAAGGCTCGGGGCGCGAGGCACAGGATTCGGGTGACAAGTGGGGTGCGTCGAAAACGGGGTTTGCAAAAAGCAAGTCTACCTGGGGCAAGGACGCCTCTTCCGCCGAAAAGCAAGCACGATGGGGCGCACGCGAGCTCGATATCGTCATCCAGACCGAAGACTATGTCATCGTGAACAAGCCATCGGGACTCGCGAGCCAACCCGGCAGCGGCACCCGCCCGGGCGAAAGCCTCGTAGAATATCTTTGGGAATGGGGTAAAAGCGAAGGCCTCGACTTCAAGCCCACCATCGCACACCGTCTGGACCAGGAAACGTCCGGCATGCTCATTGCGGCACTCCACGGGGACACGCTCCGCGACTTCACCCGCATGATTCGCGAACACGAAGTGGAAAAGTTCTACTTCGCGCTCGTCAAGGGCAACCTGAAAAAGGAAAAAGGCACCATCGACGAGAGCCTCACCCGCACCGACGCGGCCAAAGGATCCAAGATGAAGGTCGGCGAAACCGGCAAAGACGCGCAGAAGGCCATCACGCACTACCGCGTCAAGCAGCACTACGAAGGCTACGACCTCGTGAAAATCAAGCTCGAGACCGGGCGCATGCACCAGATCCGCGCCCACTTCGCAAGCATCGG
>CAMJHM010000068.1 GCA_946405515.1 uncultured Fibrobacter sp.
CTCTGCTGTCTAACCTTTTCCGAAAGTTCCTGAATATCCATGCGATTTTACCTCTGTGTATATTTTACAAAATTTCAACGACCTCCGTTTATCGAATATCATCGTTCATCAGCAAGACGAGAGACGAAAGACGAGAGACGAGAGATTTTTTCGGGTTTTAAGATACAAAATTCTCTGAGAAAAGGCAAATGGGGTTGAGGTCGGACCTACGGTCCTTTGAGGTATGAGGATTTATGGAGTATCGTCTATAGAATATTTGGCAATTCCCTCGTATTGTCCATATTCACTATCAGAGGCCTCTAAAATCACTTCTTTTGCGTTTTGAGGTATTTTTATTCTTTTCGTAAAATATCCATCACCTAATGAATTCAAACGGTTCTTTTTGCCATTACAATAAAGCAAAACATACTTTTTATTGGGAACCTTAACTCTAAATTCATAAGTTGAATCAGCATGCAATGTAACCAAGGGAGATTCAATTACCACATCCTTTGCAGACGAGCGAAGGAATCTCGGATACTGGACACTACTCGCCTTTTGCGCACGAATCAAAAAATACGCACATCCATTATAAGTATCCTCTTTAACATTGTTCATCAAGACCCCAAGAAATTCCCCTGAGTATGGAGCCTGAAACTCTACATGCAGCCCATCGTCACCTCGTCTTAAAAGCACTTTATCTTGTAATGGTTGATTTGTTTCCTTGTCAAAAACAACTAAAACAATATTCGCATTCTTACGAAATGACAGATTTAACTGGAACGAGCTATCAACGACATTAGCCGCATTCAATTCGGTCCACGAATTTACATTTTCAAAAAACGCAGGATCTAGGCGAGGACGATTTTTGAATTTTTCTTGATTAATCTTTGTTGCAATCAACTGATAATTGGAGTCCATCGGGAAATGCGTGTATCCAAAATGTTCTCCATTCAAAAAAAGCCAATCGGTCGTATATCTATGTACAGATTCTGAAGTTCTCGAATCAAATGAGTTTGAGCCCCATGTACAATCAACATTGTACCAAAAGTCCTTAATTTTGACAATGTTCCATGCATGATTCGGCACTAATTCTTCGTTACTTGACACTGGAGTCAAACCACGTGCATACCCATGAACAATTTCACATGGGATTTTCAACAAATCGCACAGCTTTTTAAATGTTGCAGCGTATCCAGCACAAACCGCTTTCTTGGACACAAGGACATCATCCCACTCGCTTGATATTTCTGAATGATTTGTAAGACCTTCTATGTCATAATCAAGCAAGAGGGTCAAAGCATCATAAATCATTTTCACCTTTTCAAAATCATCTTTGGCAACAGAATCAATCATCAAAACAAGTTTTGTCACATATTTTTCTGTATCATTTATACGCAAAGAATCATTCTGCACATTTTGGATGAACCCTGCAACTTGCTCGTAGGGAATACCAGTCCTATATTCGTACGCATGTTTATAATCAAGGGGATAGGGATATTTTACTATTGAAGAATCACTCACCACAGATGTCGAATTCGCCGACATCTGTTGCGATGCATCATCGCTTTCATTTAAAACGGCTTGCTTAGGAGCACAAGCAACGCAGAATATCGCTAAAACAAAAACAATCTTCAACTTAAAAAAGAACATCATAATCTACATCTACGTCACCTTTTCCCAACGCCAACAATTTGGTCCCTACAGATCAAACTTCCTTTTCCATGTACACGCACTGGAACGTGTCATGGTGCGGGGTGCCGTTTTCGTTAAAACTATACCCTAATTTTTTGTAGAAGTCTTCAACACCGACGCGGCTTGATACGACCGCCTTGCGGTATCCTGTTTCTCGCATCCACTTTTCGGCCTCGTTGACAACGACCTGGCCCAAGTGCTGACCTCGGTATTCCGACAGCACCACGACACGCCCGATTTCGGCCACACCCTCGTGAACTTCAAACCAGCGGCAGGTGGCAACTGGGTAAATATCGTCCAGCGCCAAGATATAATGGCAGTTCTCGCCGTCATGCGCATCGATTTCGGCATCAAGCGGAATCTGGTGTTTGCGCATCATCGTTTGGATACGCACGTAGTACGCTCCAGCCCGTTCACATTCCTTTGTCACTCTGATAATTTTCATTCGTTCAGAATATAATAAACTCGGTTAAAAACAAATTTCATCAAACATGTTTCGTTTCTATTTCTTCTTCGGAGCAGGCAACTCCGGCAACATTGCGTCGAGCAAACGCACCAGCAAGTTGTTGTCTTCGATTTGCTCGTTGGTCACACGGAGCATGGGCTTTGCACCTTCGTAGGGCAACTGCTTCTTTGCGCCCGGCAACATCGTGAAAGCCGCCGCCACGGGCTTTACCAGCAAACGGTCATCGTAAATCCCGCCAAAGATTTTCCCGTCGGCATACAGAATGTACTCACCCATCATCTTGCGGGTGGTCACGCGCAGTTCGCCCTTGAACTGCTGCAAAACGTGGTCACGAAATTTTTCAGAACTCGGCATAACTATTTACTCCACTTTCGTCCAGTCAATTTTGTCATCGATATGTATTGTATCGCTTGGATTATACACTCGCAGCGAAACCCCATCTGAACGGTTCACTGTGTTTTCTGCAGATGGGTCCGGCATCCTTGCATTTTGGTATGTCTGGACATCTCGCCCTTCTTTCACCATGCGACGGTCATCCGGCGTATTCCCGACTCCATCAATCACATGGCAACCGCGCGGATCGTTGCACGCACAACCGGTCAAAAGCAAAAAGGCTATAACACAAGCAAGTTTCATCGTTTCAAAAAAATAGATTTTTCCGCACACAAAAAAGACCCAACCCCTGCAAAATCAACAATTTCACCCGAACCAATTCATATTCCAAAAATTAATTTGTATATTCTCCCCATGCTCAACTATGTATTCCTTATTCTCGCTATTGTCGCTGAAGCTGCCGGCACTACACTCCTCAAGATGTCGGAACAGTTCACCAAGCTCGTCCCTTCCATCGCCTCGCTCGTCTGTTACGTGGCGTCGCTCTACCTGCTAAGTCTTTGCCTGCGCACCATTCCCATCGGAATTGCGTACGCCACTTGGTCGGCACTCGGCATCGCTCTCATTACAATAAGTGGCATCTTCTTTTTCAAGCAGATGCCCGATTTGGGAGCCATCGTAGGGCTCATCCTGATTGTTTCCGGCGTTGCCGTGCTGAATCTATTTTCGAAGATGGATATCCACTAGACTTCTGTCTAGTCCATCATCAATTCTTCGTATGTGATTTTTCCGTCACGATAGTCCTTGCACTTGCCTAGCATATTTTCATAGGCCCGCTTCCGGGACTCTTCCGTCACATTCTTTTTGACCGATTTTTCCACCTGAACCATGCGACTCCCGTTGCACTTGGTCTCGGATTTGACGACATCTCCATAAATTTCCTTATCAAGAATGTCTTCGTCCTCGTCGTCATCGTCATCAGTGTTCATATAAGCCTTGCAAGTGGCTTCTGTGCCCAAGTCCATTTCCATGGTGCTGTTCGTAACCATCGAGTCCCCTTCAAAGGTCACATCGCCCTTCGTAAGGAATTCGGCTCCGGCAAAGTTCCCGGTCATGCTTATCTTCCAGAAGTTATCCGTCAACTCACCATCACAAACCACGGCGGCGTCGTTCTTGGATACATCCATTTTCGACATGAAATCAATCATCGCCAGCAGTTCTTCCTTGGTCAAACCCGATTCCGCAAGAATCTCGTTCAACGTCTCGGAAGGAATCGCTTCGACCACCTTGTCAAAGCCCGAAGTCGGGACCCATTCTTCGTAGATGCAGGTCCATTGCACATTCTGGCCTAAGTAGACAGCCGACTGCACATCGCCATCTTGACAACTTCCATTATTCAAAATCTCCGAAAACTTTTTCCCAGAATCATCTGTATCACCCATCTTCGCTTCAAATGCCCTGAGAAGTCTAAGCTGTTCCGGAGTCATCATTTCATTGAGATTGATGCTGGAACCGTCGTTTGTATGATTTATTTCTTCGTTATTAGAACCATTTGAGGAAGCCCCGCCTTCATCGGCAGCACCTTCACTGGAATTGGATGTTTTTTTCGTGTCGGAAGCATGTTGTTCCAAGCCCGAATCGGGTTGATCAATTGCACTTTCACTCGGCTTGGTTGACGACGAACCGCTGTCGCAAGCGGTCAAGGCGAAAGATACCGCAAATGCGGTTGCCAAAAATTTGAATTTCATAACAGGCCTCCTATGACATCCCATCTACCGGAAATATACATTTTCCCCGGTAAATCGAGAATCACTAGGAGTGGTGGGTAGCACTTTTATGATGTTCTTGCAACCAGGCTTCGAAAGATTCCATGCTTTTTTCTTTCCTGTACCCTACAAAAGGTTTTTCCTGGTGGAACTTTGTTTTCCAGCAAACATAAGCGAACGCAAGGATAGCAAGGCCCGCGATGCAGAACAACTTGATGTATTCCATTTCCATTTGTATTCCCCCAAAAATCACTCTTCCCCAACAACTCCCCTAAAATAGATTATCCGCTTCGCCAATGTCAATAAAATAAGGTTTTCTTTTGCTCCCCTATTTTCGTTTTTTTTCTTACGATTTTTTACCCTGCTTTTTTGCGCAAAAAACGCAAAAAAAACTAAGGCTGAGCGAACTCAAAAAGCGTGATTCCTGGGAGTTTGCCCTTGCGGGATATGAGATATTCCTGGAGAGGCTGTTCTACGACCTTTTTCCTGACCATAGAAGCATGGCGCAACCGTGGTTTTTCGCCGGGGCGCAAGATGACAAAACCTGTGTGGGTCACATCTATTTTTTCAGATTTGCCGACAAACGCAATCCCTGCGACCATCATGGGCCCTTTATACGCCCTTCTCGACCAATCCAGAGCCTTGGAGTACGGCAAGTAACGCAGGTCCATCATCGGGTCGGCGGCGGGCTTGCCATCCACCAAATACTTGAGCCTTTTGGATGCAAAGAATTCGTTCTTGGGCATCTTGCGGACAATGGAGGTATCACCGGGCATGGGCAACACCCTTGCGAACTTTCCTTCGCCCACCCAATCCATCATCATGTAATGTTTGCGCGTCGTAAAACCGATTTTGCCATCTTTATAACGGATGCGCTGGAGTTGCGAAAACAAGGAATCTTCGTCCGGGGCGGTGGCAAGCGCAAGCACATGCTCCACAAAAGTCACGCAATCCACGGAATCGAGGTAGACAAGAGGCTTGTTCTCGATAGAATCCAGGTAGCTTTCACCCATGGGGCCAAAGCTGTAGGGCCTGCCCATGAGGAGCCTGGAAAAATGGTCCAGTCGTTCGAAAAGCCCGCGCACATTCTGCGCATCCAGCCACATCTGCTTCATCTCCATCAGGGAAGCGTAATTGTCGTTCGTCGCCTTGACAATGCGAATCCAGAGCGAGTCGAGCACGGCCTTGCTGGCGGCATCGGTGTTGCCGCCCGTCTCGTTCAGGTACATGGCAACCGCGAGTGTGTCGCCGTCCATCGGGAACACGTAACCCACCAGGGCGTGCGCCTCGGCAATGAACCCGGTCTTGAAACGGGTAAGCCACGGGTATTCCAGTTCAAGCATGCGCTTGCCGCCCGTACCCACGCGGGGCCCGGCAAAACTGTTGATGTAGTAGCGGCCCTTCGAATGGCGGGCCATGGCACGCAGGAGTTTTGTCTCCGTCGAGGGTTTGAGTTTGTTCTTGGGAGAAAGCCCGCAACCATCCCAAACCTCGAAATCGTCGGGACTGATTCCCATCTCGATAAGGAACCGGCGTTCGGCGGCACGGCCAGCGTCAACGCTGCCTTCGCCCAAAACTTGCGCCCCCATGTTCCTGAAAATCGTCTCGGCATGCAGATTCTGGCTGCGCTGGTTGATTTCATCGAGCAAGCTCAGGAGCGGAGCCGAAGAATACGTGAAACTCTTGATTGCAATGCCCGAAGGGATGGCGTGGTCTTCGACGAACACGATGCCCTCGTCGGCCAGTGCGTGCATAAACGCCGCACGGAAGAACCCCACCGGATTGCGTACAGGCAACACCATTTGCGCGGAATCCACGCCCACGCCGATTTCACCGCCAATCGTGATTTCGGGCTTGACCGGGTCCATCGCATACGTCCACTTGCGGCGTTTGCCCTTCGCGGTCGTGAGCCTGTTGTTGATGATGACATAGCCCACATCGGGAACGACCGAGACAATACCGGCATCGCCCGGTTTTGCACCCGGCTTGACACGCACCACCACGCAGTTGTCGTTGAAGCCGAGCGGAGCAATTTCGGCACCGTACCAGGCATCGTAAAAATTCTTGCGCCAGTGTTCGGCCTTCCACGGGCCCTTGTAATACGACGTGTCCAAATCGAGGTGGCCCCTGATGGTGTCAATCCCCATAGCACGCAACGAATCCACCATGGCGTAAAGCATGTGGAACGGGTCTGCATAGTAGCGCCCAGAAATGTTCGGGTCGCCTTCGCCACGAATTCCAAGCGCCCCGGAGAACGTCTTTCCCTTCACGCTGCCGTTGAGCCTCAGGACTGTCTTAGGAGCATAGTCCAACGGCAAAAAATGCAACGCAGCAGCCGTGGTAAGCGTCTTGAGCGTACTTGCCGGAGTGAATTTTTCTGTACCGCGGATGTTCGCGATTTCATTGCCGCTCCGCACGGAGCGCACCGAAAGCCCGTACCTCGCCCCAGGAACCATGGAATCCACATACGTCTGGAATTCGGAAACGTCTATCGCCGAAAACGCTTCTGCCGACAAAAAGAGGACAGCAAGGCATACCCCGAAAAAGACGCGCGTTCTCTCTACAATCCGCTTCACTTCGCCAATCTCAGGAAATCATCAAAATAGCTGGGATAAGTCTTGTTCACGCAAGCGGGATCCATAATCTTGATAGGAACTCCGCCCAGAGCGACCAGGCTGAAGCACATCGCCATGCGGTGATCGTTGTACGTCTCGATCGTTGCGCCAAGCAACTGTTGCGGAGGCGTAATCAAGATGCTGTCGGAAGTCTCGCGAACCTCGGCACCCACTTTGCGCAGTTCCGCCGCAATGGCGGCAATGCGGTCCGTCTCCTTCACACGCCAGCTCGCAATGCCGCGAATGTTCGTGGCACCTTTCGCAAACAGCGCAAGCACGGCGACCGTCATGGCGGCATCCGGAATATCGTTCAAGTCCAGTTCCATCCCGTGAAGTTCGCAACCGGAGCCGTCACATTCAATCCAGTCGGGGCCGAGTTCAACCTTCGCGCCCATCTTGCGAAGAACATCCGTGAAACCGACATCCCCCTGGATACTGTCGTGGCCCACGCCGAGCACGCGCACCTTGCCTTTTGCAATGGCGGCAGCGGCAAGCGGGTAGCTCGCCGAGCTGGCGTCGCCTTCCACATAATAATCGCCGGGAGAACGGTACACGCCCTTGGGCACATAGAAATCGGTCAGGCCGTCATGTTTCACATCGATGCCGAATCGGCGCATCACGTCGAGCGTGAGCAAAATGTACGGGGCCGAAATGAGTTCACCATCCACATGGATATGCAACGGAGTTTCGCAGTACGGGGCGCAAATGAGGAGTGCGGTCAGGTATTGGCTCGAAATATTACCGCGGACACTGACATCACCGCCCTTCAAACCATGCGCGTAGATTCGCACCGGCGGGTAGCCTTCGCTTTCTTCGTAAGAGATATCAGCGCCAATAGACCTGAGCGCATCGACCAAGTCGCGGATGGGGCGTTCCTTCATGCGCTCTTCGCCATGGAGCAAGACGCTCCCCTCTCCAAGCGTCAAGGCGGCACACAAGGAGCGCATGGCCGTGCCAGCATTGCCGAGGAACAAATCCTGCACTTGCGGCGCAATGTTTATCGGGGCACCGCTGCCCACGACATACGCCTTGGAAAAATCATCGGTAAAGACAATGTCGCCCCCCAGCTTGCAAAGGGCATCGCCCATATAGCGGGTATCATCGCTCTTGAGCAGGTTATGCAGGCGGGTGTTCCCCTCGGCCAAAGCCGAAATCAAAAGGACTCGGTTCGTGATGCTCTTGGAGCCCGGCAAGTACACTTCGCCATTATAGGAGTGCAAGGCCGGCAATTGAAGGAAACTAGGGCGAAACTGAAAATCTTCCATGATTTAAAATTATACATTATTATCGCAACGTTAAAAGATTATGGGATAAAATGGAACAAGGAATTACGACTAAAAGTTTCGAGGTCCGGTTTTCAGACTGCGACCACCATAGCCGCCTTAAGCTTTCGAACCTGTTTCTCTTTATGGAAGAAACCGCCATCGCCGATGCCGAAAGGAACGGGTTTGGTCTCTGGAAAATGATGAGGGCTGGGTACACCACCGTCATCACTCGCATGAAGATACGCATTTTGCACACACCCGTCTGGGGCGAGAAGCTCACCATTTCCACCTGGGCCAAGGAATTCTATAAAGACAAAGTCTGCCTCAAGGACTACTCCATCCTGGATTCACAGGGGAACTCCATCGCGCAGGCAACGTCTTCGTGGTTGCTAGTGAACCTCAAGACCGGCAAGTCCGAGAACCCGGCAAATAGCCCGTTCCCCATACCGCTACACCCTGGGAAAGACGCCCTCCCCGAGATGATGGACATCCTGAACCCGGAGATTGATCCGAAAATCGTCCACCAGGAACAGGCGCACTACAGCGACCTCGACATGAACAACCACGTGAACCACTGCCGCTACGTAGATTGGGTGATGGACGCACTTGACAAAGACGAAATCAAGAACCGCCGAGTGCGTTCCATACAAATGAACTACATCGCGCAGGTCCCGCTAGATGCAAAGGTGAACATTGTGAGGTTCAAGAATACGAACCACCACGCCTACGTGTTTGGCATGAACGCCGACGACATGACCCAGTGCCATTTCCAGGCGCGCATCGGCCTCACCGACGGCTAGGCAAGGCTAAAAGACCAGCCTCACAGTCACATCGGCGAACAGGGCCCAGTAGGTTCCGTCAAAATTTCCGGCCACATGGGTTGCACCGAAGCGAGCGGTAACGTTTTGGGTTGCGTTATAGCCCACCGAGAATCGCTGTGTCGTCACCAACGGGAAATCCCTAGTGAATTTCACATCTTCATCTTCGGGATCCTCCGTCACCTTCGGATAGTAGAAACTGCCGGAGTATTCCAATACAACGTTTTCTATAAAGTACGATGCAAATAGCCCCGCACCTAAATTGTGCGTCATAAGATAGTATTCGGCATCATAATCATCGCTTTTTAGGGTAACCGTGTCGACCCGGCAATTATCTTCGTTCCATATACACGAAACCGGTTGACTTCCGCCTTGCGCATAATAAGTCGTCTGTTCGTACATTGTCCCCTTAAAACGGAAAGTCCGGTCCCAGAAATGGTCGAAAACAAAACCGCCAACTTCAAAGTGCTCGGTATTCACGCCTAGCGCAACACCCAAGAAAGGAAGCCCGTCCAGCCCTGCCGTAAACTTGGCAAGCACCCCCTTGCCCTTGTACATCACGCTGGCAGCCCCTTCAAAAGGAGAATTCCCGAGGTCGTAAATAAGACTATACTTCTTATTGTAAGGAACGCCCTCCATTTTCTTTTGATGGCTCTGGCGCACAACACCTTCCGACGGCGATGCATTCAAATCCTTGCGGTATGTTCCATGCGCTTCCAAGACCAAGGAACCATCGGGAACATACATGCCCGCACCACGAAACTCCGGGGCAGGGCCGACATCCACCGTTACGGAATCCAACTGGAGTTGCCTTTCGGTTTTCGGAGCCGGGGTCTCAGTCATGGCACAAGAAGTCAAGAATACCAATGCGGAAAAAAGCAAAAATCGTTTCATGTTTTAAAAGTAATTTTTTTTGCAAGAGAACGATGTATTTATTTTAGTCCAGCATCAGGGATAACGCCGACGCCCTCCAACAGTTCAAAGGTCACGCTACCATCCCGGTCGGTGCGGTACACCGCCGAGGAATCTCCCACGACATAAAGGAGCTTGCGCATCACCGGTGCGGCCGGGTGCCCGTAGGCATTTTTCGCGCCGACGCTCACCACGGCATACTGCGGGGCCACCTGCGACAGGAACCCGATGGTGCTGCTCCCCGCCGACCCGTGATGCGGCACCTGCAAAATGTGCGCACGGAGCGACGGCGAATACTCCAGCAACCTCCGCTCGCCGGCAGAATCCAGATCCGCCGTCAGCAACACACCGTAACCGCCATACTCCAGGAGCACAACCACACTCGCCGCGTTCTCGGCGAGCGGTTCGCCCTTGGGTGGCCATAGCACGTCAAGCCGCGAAACAGGCGCACCGGCCAAGGCGGCAGAACCGGAGCCACCGCCCGCACCATCCTGCCCGCACATTCCCAGCACATCGCCGCGAGCAACCGTATCCACGGGCACCTTGAGCCGCGACGCCAACCGCAGCACGCTATCACGGACAATCCCCGCATAAGTATCGGGCCCAACGTACAGCCGCCCCACCCGGAGCGCCCCCGACTCGACCGCGTGCGCAAACTCCATAAAGCCGCCGCCGTGGTCCCGGTGAGCGTGGCTCACCAGAACCCACTCCAGCTCACGGACGCCACGCGCCGCAAGCGTATCCACGAGACCGGCCGAGTCCGGCCCCGTGTCGTACAGCGCGTAGCGCCCATCCTCCTCCAACAACACAGCCAGGCCCTGCCCCACGTCAAGGAAGCTCACACGCAAGCCGGCATGGTCAGAGCCCTCCTCGGCATACATACAGGCAGAAAAAACGGCACACAGAGCAAGGAAAGCGGCAATCCGCCGCAGCCAAAGCCCCAAAACAGGAAAAATTGAAAAAACAGAATTGCACATACCCCTATAGACGTTTTTCCCGCCCTTTTTGTCCATCCCTCTTCAAAAAAACACAAAACCCCTCCCGCATTCCTTATTTCAAAAAACGACATTCCCCCGCAAAAAAAGCGTCGCCTTTTGCCCCCTCTCCCATTTTTTACTAAATTTTATGCTGAAAATCGGAGATTCTATGCAATTACCCAAATACAAAAAGAAAAAGCGCATCAAACTCAAGATTTGCCAGGAGCCTGGTTGCGGGCGCGAATTCTGGGGACACCCGATTGCCAAATACTGCGAACTGCACCGCGACATCAAGCAGCGCCAGAAGCAGAAGAAGGACGTCGAGAACATCGAATCCAAGAACATTATCTTCCGCCACAACTATACGGAATCCATGGACCTCTCCTTCAAGTGCAGCCTGGAAGGGTGCGACGAGAAGTTCACCATCCGCATTTTCCCGAAGCAGTACGTGTACCCGCGCTTCTGCATGGAGCACAGGAACGACTTCAAGCGCGAGAACTTCATCCGAATCATGTCGAAAAAGAGCTCTGATTAAGCTTTTTTTGCCCCTACAGGCCCGTTTCGCGGACTTTTTTCACGCCATCCCTTGAAATCTGGGATGGCTTTTTTATATTTGGTCTCGCTACATGGTGGATGTAGCTCAATTGGTTAGAGTCCCAGATTGTGATTCTGGATGTTGCCGGTTCGAGTCCGGTCATCCACCCTTAAAAAGAAGCACTGCATAACGCAGTGCTTCTTTTTTTTATTCTCCCTTGCCCTATGCAGGCCAACGCCCGCAAGTTCCATATACAAAGAAGGCGGCCCAGAGGCCGCCTTCTCAATTTCTTTGTCCTATCCGATTAGCGGACGACGACGCGCTTGGTCATCGTGCCCACGCGAACCAGGTAGCTGCCGCGGGTAGCGACGCTGATGAGTTCGACGGAGTTCTGCACAGGCTTTTTGACAATCACGCGGCCCTGGAGGTCGAGCACCGTGAGTTCTGCACCGATGCGGGCACCAATCACCTGGAGCTGGCCATTTTCGCTGAGGATGGAGAAGGCAGCAACAGAGCGAGCGGCGTGGATAGAGGTTGCAGGATCGAAGCTAGCAACAATCTTCTTGTCACCGAACTTGACGATAATCTTGTCACCGGCATCCACGAGTTCGCCATTGACCTTCCAGCCGAGGAAGATGCTATCCTTAGTGTCCTTGACCTTCGGGAGAGTGTATTCCACAGAGTCACCCTTGGCAACCACGACGGAATCAATGGTCTTGCCGCTCACGACAACCTTGATCGTATCGACTTCGATTTCCGTATAGATTGCGTTAGCCCTGATGTCAGCAACAACGTTGTGGAGGTCGGCATCCCACTTGGAGAAGCGCATGCCAGACTTTTCAGGAGCTTCAACACCCTTGGCAGAGTAGCTGTGGCCAACCTGTTCGGTAGCGAACAAGGTGTCATCCACATAGTAGGATACCGTGTGCAGGATGAGAGAGCACTTGGCAGACACAACAAGGTTTTCAGAAGCAACAACCGTATCGGTCAGAGCTTCGCCGTTAACAGTGATTTCTTCGCAGGCGAAGAATTCGCCACTGAGAGAATCAATCATGCTCTTGAGGCCGGTGAAGGTTGTGTCCTTGAGAACGTAGAAGGAAGAATCAAGCGTGGCGATACCAACTTCGGCGCTGAGGGTCACCTTCACGAGGGTATCAAACACAGCGTTCACAGTCATGTTGTCTTCAACATAGGTGAAGTCGGCATCCCAGTCGCTGAAGCGGTAGCCTTCGAACACCGGCACCAGGCTATCCGGAGCGATAGCGGCAGTACCGTAAGCGACGCGCTGGCTGTCAACGAGGACGCTGTCGAACGCGACGAACTTCACATCGAATTCCTTAGCGAGGCAGACTGCCACGAGTTCAGAAACTTCGGAAGCGAGGAAGGTGGAATCGCTGAAGGTTTCACCATCAACAGTCCAATCGACGCAGGTGCTGTCTTCGGTAGACGGGAGATCCGGAGTTTCAATGGTCGTGTCAGCAGGAACCGTGTCGCACTTGGTTTCACCGAGGGCGACGAAGCAAACTTCAACAACCGCAGTCATCTTGGCATTCACGGTGAGGTCAGACTGGACGTTCGTGAATTCCTTGTCCCAACCGTCGAAGCGGTAGCCTTCAAAGACCGGATCAGCCGGAGCAACAGCGCTGGAATCGAAGGCAACGCGCTGGCTGTCAACGAGGACGGTGTCGAACGCGACAAACTTCACGTCGAAGGCGTTGGCATGGCACTTGGCCACGAGTTCAGGAACTTCAGAAGCGGTGAAGGATTCAGCGGTGAAGGTTTCACCATTAGCAGTCCATTCCGTGCAGGTGCTGTCTTCGTTGGACGGGACAACCGGAGTCGTGATGGACGTATCGGCCGGAACAGTGTCGCACTTGGTTTCGCCGAGGGCGACGATGCAGTATTCAACAACCGCAGTCATCTTGGCATTCACGATGAGGTCAGACTGGACGTTCGTGAATTCCTTGTCCCAACCGTCGAAGCGGTAGCCTTC
>CAMJHM010000069.1 GCA_946405515.1 uncultured Fibrobacter sp.
TGCAGTCTTCTGCCGCCATCATGGCCATCACGATGATCCTCTGCTCCACCGGCGTGCTCCATATTGACCAGGGCATCATGCTCGTGCTTGGCGAAAACATCGGTACGACGATTACCGCGAACATCGTGGCGCTTTCCGCCAATACGCAGGCTCGCCGCGCGGCCCTTGCTCACTTTACGATTAACGTGATAGGCGTTATCTGGGTAATCATCGTGCTCAAGTGGTTCCTCGCTGCCGTCTGTAACGTGGTTGGCTTCGACCTCTCCATCCACATGGGCGAACCGGGTTACGAAAAGAACCTTGCGAAGATTTCCGTGGTGCTCGCCACGTTCCACTCGGCGTTCAACGTCTCGAACACATTCATCCAGATTTGGTTCATCAAGTACATCGAAAAATTTGTTTGCAGGGTCATTAAGCCCAAGAAATCCGATGAAGAGGAAGATTCCCGCCTGCACTTCATTAGCTCTGGCCTGATGGGCACTCCGGAACTCTCGCTCCTTGAGGCCCGCAAGGAAATCAGCCTGTTTGCGACCCGCACTCGCAAGATGTTCAACTTCGTACCGAACCTGCTCGAAATGAAGGAAGAGAACGACTTCGTGAAGTTGTTCGCCCGCATTGAGAAGTACGAAGGCATCAGCGACAACATGGAAATAGAGATTGCGAAGTACCTGAACCAGGTGAGCGAAGGCCGCCTGAGCCCGGAGAGCAAGACGACCATTCAGGCAATGCTCAGGGAAATTTCCGAAATCGAAAGCATTGGCGATTCCTGCTACAACATGGCGCGCGCCATCAACCGCAAGTTCCGCAGCAAGGAAGATTTTACCGCGGAGCAGTACGGGCATATCAAGCATATCATGGGCCTGTGCGACAAGGCGCTCGAGCATATGATAGCTGTTCTCGACGATAGCCAGCAGGTGGATGCGAACCGTACGCTGAACCTGGAAAACGAGATTAACGACTACCGCAAGCTCCTCAAGGAGAAGAATGTCGACGATATCGAAAACCAGAAGTACAGCTACCAGATGGGCGTGCACTACATGGACGTGGTGAACGACTGCGAAAAGCTGGGCGACTACGTGGTGAATGTGGTAGAGGCTCACGCCAACAAGAAATTCTCTACATAAATTTGCCTATAAACGTCGCCATACGGCATCGCGCTCGCACTCGCTGTATTTTTATACAGCTTCGGTTCGCGCTCTTTGCTACTGAGACTCCGCGCTTTAGCGCGGGAAATGGGCTTTGCCCATTGTTCGTCGAAGGATGTCGTAATCATATCTTGTCGGAAACTTGTTTCCGTTTCAAGATATAGATTAGGACCTTGCTCGTTTCTAGGTGAATTTTGAAGATAGGCTTTTCTAGTCAAATTCTGATTTGTAAAATCCATGTAAAGTATAAATAAAACCTTTGCGAAGCTTTTGTTTTAGACATTGCATTGATTGTATTGTGTTTTTATCTTGGTGATTGGAAAATCCGCAAACTATGAATACAATCTACATTGTTGAAGACGATTCCGAAATCCGCGAGATGGAAGCCTACGCGCTTAAAAGTAGCGGTTTTGATGTGAACGCTTTCGACTGCGGGAAGGGCTTAGACGAGGCTGTCAAGACATGCGTGCCCGACCTGATTATTCTCGATATCATGTTGCCGGGAGAAGATGGCCTAAGTATTCTGAGGCGCCTTCGCGCACAGGACGCTACTAAGAGTGTCTCTGTCATCATGATTACTGCCAAGGGCTCTGAAATCGAAAAGGTCAAGGGTCTCGACGCGGGTGCGGATGATTACATTGCAAAGCCTTTCGGTATTCTGGAATTCATTTCGCGCGTCAAGGCGCTGCTCCGCCGTGCGGGCACGCTGAAAGCCGATTCCGAGGAACAGACTTCGCTATCGCTCGGGGGTGTTTGCATCGATATGGGTAAGCGCATCGTTACCGCCGATGGCGGGAACGTGGAACTCACCTATAAGGAATACGAGCTCCTGAAACTTCTCATGTCTCAACCGGGGCTCGTCTATTCCAGGCAACAGATTCTGGAAAAGATTTGGGGCATCGATTTCAAGATGGACACTCGAACGGTGGATATGCACATCAAGACCCTCCGACAAAAATTGGGTGAGCAAGGGTCCATCATTCAAACCGTCCGCAATGTAGGTTACAAGGCGCAATGAAGGACCGCATAAGATATAGCTTGATCTATATGGGGGTGATTGCAGCCCTGTGTGCGGTTTACTTTACAATGCAGGTTTTTGAAGGGGAAATGGCGGGCCAGCTCAAAAGCCAACTTCGCGAGAACCTGCGCCTGATAGAGACAGCGTATGTCGGGGAAGCCCTTGGCGACGAGCCTCAAAAGCTTTCAAAGTTTGCAAGCAAGGACCTTCGCATAACGCTCATCGATTCGAAGGGAGGAATCCTTTACGATAGCGATGCCGAAACGGTCAAGATGGAAAATCACAATGACCGCGAAGAGGTCATAGATGCCTTTGCGAAAGGGGCTGGCGAAGATCTCCGCTATTCCTCTACCTTGCAGGCAAAGGTGTTCTACTTTGCCAAGCGCCTGAATGATGGCAAGGTGCTGCGCCTCGGAATGCGCCAGGCGAACTTGCAGCAGGTATTTTCCAAGACGATTCCGTACCTTATTGTTTTGTTGGCGGCCATTGTCGCTGCGGCAATTCTCATTGCAATCGGGCTTAGCCGAGCCTTCATTAGTCCGCTACAAAAGCTAGTGGACCAGTTGGGAACTCCCGAGTGGATGAAAATCGAGAACGTCTACAAGGAAATCGCACCGCTTGTCAATACCATACGCAAGCAGGATCTTGAGCTGCAGTTGACCATCGAGCAGCTCTCGAACGAAAAGCAGAAGATAACGCACCTGAAGGACGAGTTTACGGCGAATGCTTCTCACGAGCTGAAGACGCCGTTGACCTCTATTTCGGGCTATGCGGAACTTATCGAGAACGACATGGCAAAACCTGAAGATGTCAAGATGTTTGCGGGCAAAATCCACAAGGAAGCGCTCCGCCTGCAGTCCATCGCGAACGACATCATCACGCTCTCGAAACTGGATGGGCAACAAGGCGAACTGTTTGACCTGAACGAAAAGGTCAACCTCTGGAACGTGGCGCACGGCTGCGTCGAGGACCTTAGCCTGAAGGCAAGCAAAAAATCCGTATCAGTCTCGCTGGATGGCGATAAGGCTGCGGAAATCCAGGGAAACTCGAAACTGCTTTACGAGATGGTCTTTAACCTAGTGGATAACTCCATTCGCTATACGGAGCAAGGCGGCAAGGTTGCCGTTGTTGTTGAACCGGGCGCTATCGTGGTGAAGGATACCGGCATCGGCATTCCGGAAGAATGCCAGTCGCGTGTCTTTGAGCGCTTTTACCGCGTAGACAAGAGCCGTTCCAAGGCAACAGGTGGAACGGGGCTCGGGCTTGCTATCGTAAAGCACATAGCGGAAGTTCTCCACGCAACAATACAACTGAATTCGGCTGTCGGATTCGGTACTGAAATTAGGATTGGATTTAAAGTATGATTCTTGCAATTCTTAAAATGATTGGTTGCCTTGCGCTCCTCATGTTCGGCATGAAGACGATGAGTGAAGGCTTGCAGAAACTCACCGGCGGACACCTCCGCGCAGTCCTTGGCACCATGACCAAGCACCGTATCGGAGGCCTCCTCACAGGCACGTTCGTTACGGCCTCGGTGCAGTCTTCTACCGCTACGACCGTCCTCACCGTAAGTTTCGTTAATGCTGGCCTGCTCACGTTGAGTCAGGCCATTCCTGTTATTATGGGCGCGAACATCGGTACTACGGCCACGGCGTGGATCATGTCCATATTCGGGTTCCAGTTCAACATGAGCTCGGTGGTGTGGCCCTTCTTCGCCCTCGGCATCATTCTTTCTTACACCAAGAAGAACTCGACCAAGAGCATCGGCGAATTCGTGTTCGGTTTCGCGTTCATGTTCCTGGGCCTTACCACGCTGCGCGAGAATGCCGTGGCGATGGACCTGGCTCACAACCAGGCCGTCATCAACTTCTTTTCGACGACCGGCGGCTGGGGGATCTTCAGCACGCTCCTCTTCCTGTTGCTGGGCAGCATCCTTACGATGTGCGTACAGTCGTCTGCGGCTATCATGGCGATTACGCTCTTGCTCTGCAGTAGCGGCGTGCTCCCGATTTACCAGGGCATTGCGCTCGTGATGGGCGAAAACATCGGTACCACGGTGACATCGAACCTCGCGGCCCTTTCGGCAAGTACGCAGGCAAGGCGCGCGGCTTTGGCCCACATGCTCTTCAACGTGTTCGGCGTGGTGTGGATTCTGATCGTGTTCCGCCCGTTCGTGAACATGGTGTGCGGCATCGTGGGGTTCGACCCGAATTTCGTGCCGCATACCGAAGAAGAAATTGCCCAGGCGGGCGTCCGAGTGACCTACGCGCTTTCAGCCTTCCATACGGCATTCAACCTCTGCAACGTGCTTATCCTTATCTGGTTCATCAAGCCGATGGAAAAAATCATTTGCAGGATTATCCGCGAAAAGGAAGACGGCGAAGATTTCAAGGTCAAGTTTATCAGCGCTGGCCTCATGAGTACCGCAGAACTCTCGCTCTTCGAAGCCCGCAAGGAAATAAACTTGTTCGCGGCACGCACGCAGAAGATGTTCCGCATGGTGCCCGAACTGCTCGAGATGAAGGATGAAAACGATTTCGTGAAACTGTTCGCCCGTATCGAAAAATACGAGGGAATCAGCGACAATATGGAAATCGAGATTGCGAACTACCTGAACAAGGTTTTGGAAGGTCGCCTGAGTCCCGAAAGTAAGACGACCATCCAGGCGATGCTTAGGGAGATTTCTGAAATCGAGAGTATCGGCGATGCCTGCTACAACATGGCCCGCGCCATCAACCGCAAGTTCCGCAGTAAGGATGACTTTACGGAAAACCAGTACGGCCATATCAAGCACATTATGCAGCTTTGCGACAATGCGCTCACCAACATGGTCGATGTCATTAGCGACCATGCGTCCGCCGATGCGAACCGCACGCTGAACCTGGAAAACGAAATCAACGACTACCGCAAACTCCTCAAGGAGAAGAACGTCACCGATATCGAGAACCAGGAATACAGCTACCAGATGGGCGTCCACTACATGGACGTGGTGAACGACTGCGAAAAGCTGGGCGACTACGTGGTGAACGTCGTCGAAGCGCACGTGAACCGTCGATTCCCCGGTTAGTTGAGCCTTTCCGGCCTAATTTGAACGTTTGTATTGGCTAGATTGCGCATACATTTGCTATTTTAAAGATATATGCGCAATTTTGCCTTTTCTCTTGTTGCCTGTGTGGCTAGTGTTTTTGTGGCTCAGTCCTTCGCCCAGACCCGTGACCTGTTTGCGGAATTCGAGGCGGAGGCCACCCAGCAGTCCGCTGATTCCGTAAAGACTATTCCTAGTTCGAGCAGTGCCGCTCTCGTGCCTGTTCCTTCTGCAAATCTTTCCAGTTCGGCCCCTGTGGCGCTGTCGAGTCCTGTTGCCGTTTCTTCCAGTAGCGTAGCTCCGGCTGCCGCTCCGGCGGTTGATACGTCGTCGGTTTCGTCTTCGTCTGCTCCTGTTGTTGCTGATTCTGCGATTGCGGATTCTGCCAAGGTGGATTCGGCAAAGGTGGATTCAGCAAAGGTTGATTCTGCAAAAATAAAGGAATATGTTGATGCGGTAAACGCCGCTATGGAAAGATCCAGAAAGCAGGATTCCCTTGCCGCGCTCAGTTCCAGTAGTTCCGAGCAGGCTTCGTCTCTTTCTTCTTCTAGCATGAGCCGTCGTGATCTCCTTGGCCCGGTCAAGGTATCCAAGGTGCATGGTATCGACGAGATGAAGGGCCAGTACAAGAGTCCGCGCAAGGCTTTGTTCCTGTCGCTCGTCATTCCGGGTAGTGGCCAGCTCTATGTGGGTGGTTCCAAGTTCACCTATGCCCGTGGTGTGGTTTACCTGGCTCTCGAAGCAGGCCTGTGGGCCGGTTGGTACTATAATTCTGTGTACAAGTACGACAAGCAGGTAGACAAGTACAAGAAGTTTGCAAACGAACATTATTCTATTGGGCGTTACGAAAATGCCATGTATGACTTGTACCATTCCTTGTCCGATGCTTCGGAAGAAAGCCGTTTTGTCGAACGCTACATGAGCAGTCGTCAGTCGTTCTGCGAGGCCCTGTATGGGACGGCTAGCACGCGCGGATGCTATACCAGTAGGCAACTCCCGTATGCCGATGAATCTGAACACAAACGGAGATATGGCGATAATCCCCAAAATCTGGGCAAGGAGAGCAAGGACGGCTTCTACGAGTCTTCCGAAGTTTACCAGATGATTGGCGGATCGATGTATGTGCTTGGCTGGGACGATGTGGACAGTGTGGCTCTTGTTGGTTCCCTTGATTTGGCGGATCCGAATTCGGAAATTGTTTCGCTGGGTAAATCGAGTAATCGCGACAAGTATCGTTCCATGCGTAGTGATGCCAACGATCTGGCCGACATGCAGGCGTGGTTTATCGGTGGTTTGATTCTCAACCACCTGGTTTCTGCCGTAGATGCTGCATTCTCTGCGTACTCGCACAACAAAACCTTGTACGAGGAGGATGTTTCATGGTACGACCACTTGCATTTCGACAGCGGTTTTTCCTTCTTTAACGGGTTTGGCGTGGATGTCCGCGCTTCCTGGGGATTCTGATGCGCTTTTTCCTGCTCGTATTGCTTGCTGTTACAGCCTCTTTTTCGCAAATTGTGATTTCGGTTGATGAAAACGTAAGCCGGAACCACGACAAGAGCCTTTTTCTTGGACTAGGCGCCTCGGCTCTTCTTCCGGGTATGGGTGAACTTTATCTGGGCGAACAGAAGTTGGTCCGTCCATTTGTCTGGGTGGATGCCGCCCTTTGGATTACGGCGATCAGTTCCTATCTCATTGGAGACCGCTATATATCGTCTGCGCACGAATACGCGGTGCGACATGCTGGCCTAAACACGAATAGCAAGAATGTCTCGCTCCTCAATACAGTTGGGGACTACCGTAGCCGTGGCGGTGTTTCTGGGCAAAATTCCTCGCCGGACATGGACGAAGATTACAACCAGGCGATGATCCGTTCTGGGAAGAAGATTGACAAAGAGTTCGATCCCAGTATCCAGTGGGATTGGGGTGCCAGTGACAATCCCGAATCGACGGAACACATGGAAGAATACAAAGACCGCTTGAGCCATTACCGTGTTTCCCGCATCGTTTTCCAGGCCTCCATTGGTGCTCTTGTCCTTAACCGTGTGATTTCTGTATTGGATGTTATGCGTGTCTATCGAGCAACTTCTTCCAAGTCCTTTTCCGAAAGGGTGCGCTTTTTGCCTGAATTTGCTGAAGATGGAAGCGGCCTGAGTGTGAACGTGAAGTTCTAGCAAAAAAGCTGGACGTTATGAAGTTCTTTTTCCTTTCTATAACGCTCGCCTTTTTCTTCGTATCTTGCAGTAACAGCGTACAATATTCCGAAATTAAAGAAAGTGAACCTGAGGCTGTTGAATGGACCTGGGTTTCGTATGATTCGGACGATTTGCAATTCTCCGGGCGAATTAGTTTTGACAATGGCGACTTCGCGTTATTGTCGTGGTCGGCTTCCGCAGTGACGATAGCCTTTGTTGGAACAGCCCTAGAAGCGAAAATCAGGACGAATGGTAGTGCTTATCTGGATGTATTTGTCGACGGGGAAGAGGATCCTTCTTCGGTAATAGAATCTCAGGCTCTTGAAAAAGAAGAAAAAACTCCCGTAGTGCCTGTTGTTGCCAAATTGCCTTATGGCAAGCACGTGGTTACCTTGTATAAAAGGAGCGAAAGCAATATGGGAGATTTGTATTTCTATGGCTTCCGCGTGTTGGGACGTGCAGAAAAGGATCTTTTGCCTGCGGTACCTAAACGGAAAATTGAGTTTGTCGGGAATTCCATAACTTGTGGCGCAGATGTCCTGCTTCCCGACCAGAGCGTGGAACTGGGAAACATTTATGAAAGCTCGTATTATAGCTATGCTGGGCAGACTGCGAAAATCCTCAATGCCGAAGCGCATAACATTTGTAGCGGCGGGCATGGGATAGTTCTCAATTACGATGGATCTACGTCGAATCTTCTGCCTGTTGTGTACAATAGAATTGGGGCGAAATGGAGATTAAACGATCAATGGGACCATAGCAAATGGCATCCGGATATAGTCATTGTGAATCTGGGAACGAACGATTTTGCAAGCGGCGAGAATGATTCGGCTAGCTTCGTGGACGCGACAGTTGGGTTTGTCCAAAGCATCCGTTCGTACCATCCGAAGGCGAAAATTGTGTTGCTGGATGGCCCGATGCTGGTGGGAGATTACAAGACCAAGTGTCGCCGGTTCCTGAATGCGGCGAAGAAAATCCTTGAAAAAAAGGGCGAAAAGAATTTGTACCGCTTTTCTCTTGAACCGAGAGGGGATTCCCCGAAAGGCTTCGTTGCCCATCCGAATAAGGAGCAGGCCGCCGAAGATGCTAAAAAACTGAGTGCGTGGATTCGTTCGGAATTTGGGTGGGAATAGGGAGAAAGTTTTTTTCTAAATTTAAGGCCTAAAAAGTTGCAGAATGTGAGGTTTTGATGCAACCAAATAGGCCAGATATGCATCTAATGGGCGTGAAATCGATTTTTATCCCCATTTTTGTGTCTTTTTTCCTTGCTGCCTGTGGCGGTGAATCTGGTTCTGCGCCAGGTGGTAAAGGTGGCCCTGGAGCGGGCGTTCCCGGCGGAAAGGGTGGCCCTGGCGGCAAGCCTGCCCGCGAAATTGCGGTGGAAGGCTACATCGCCGAGGCCCATTCGGCAAACAAGACATTCTCTGCAATGGCGACGCTTGAACCCATGAACAGCGTGGAACTCACGGCGGCTACGTCCGGCAGGCTCATGAACCTTTATGCGAAAGACGGGGCCCAGGTACAGAAGGGCACTCTCCTTGCAAAGATTGACGATTCCGAACTC
The DNA here is from genome assembly GCA_946405515.1 of uncultured Fibrobacter sp. Classification (GTDB taxonomy): domain Bacteria; phylum Fibrobacterota; class Fibrobacteria; order Fibrobacterales; family Fibrobacteraceae; genus Fibrobacter. The sequence continues at coordinate 9,008 of CAMJHM010000069.1, forward strand.
AAGGCGCAACTCAAGCAGGCCGAATCGAACCAGCAACTCGCACAGCAGAAGTTCGACCGCGTAAAGACTCTTTTCGAAAAGGACGGAGCCACCAAGGCGGACATGGAAAATGCCGAAGCCTCGCTCAAGTCGGCCGAAGCCTCCGTAGAACTCATCAAGGCGCAAATTGCAAAGACCGAAGTCCGAGCTCCGTTTGCGGGCAGGCTCGGGTTCGTGAACGTGTCGGTAGGGGCGTGGCTCACGACGGGGACTTCGATTGCCACCCTCAGCGATGTGGAATATCTCAAGGCCAAGTTTGCGCTCCCGCAGCGCTATGCGTCTAGCCTCAATGTGGGCGATGCGGTCGATGTCAAGGACGAAGAACGCAATATTTCCAAGTCGGGCGTGGTGAAGGCGCTCGAGGCTTCGCTTTCCGAAAGCAGCCGTACCCGCCGGGTGATGGTAGAAGTCGACAATGCGAATGGCGAACTTTTGGCAGGTTCTTATGCGAAAGTGAATGTGACGATGCAGTCGGGAATGGCCAAGAGCATCCCGATTCCGGCAGAAGCTTTTACGCTGGACAAGGACGGCGCCTATGTGTTCGTGGCGAATGGCGGCAAGGCGAAAATCAAGCATGTCGAAACAGGTCTCCGCACTCCGATTGCGGTCGATGTGACTGCCGGCCTCGACGAGGGCGATACCGTGATTACCTCCGGCCTGATCAGTTTGCGCGAAGGGACCTCGGTGCGCATCCGCGAAATCCGCCACAACACTGATTACGAAGTGGAGTAGGGGAGCGATGAGTGTAGCGAACCTATCCGTACGTCGTCCGGTGCTCATGACGGTGATGGCGCTTGTCATCATCTTGCTCGGTGCTTTTGGCGCTTCCAACTTGGGCGTGCGTGAATATCCGAACGTGGACTACCCGCTTATCCAGGTGCGTACATCTTACCCCGGTGCGAACGCCGCGGTGGTGGAAGCCGAAGTGACCGAAATTTTGGAAGCGTCCATCAACAGTGCTTCCGGTATCAAGGCGCTGACGTCTACGAGCCGAGATGGTTTCTCCTTCATCAACATTGAATTCGAAACCGGCATGGATTTGGAAGCGGCCGCGAACGAAATCCGCGACCGCGTGAGCCGTGTGCGTCGTAGGCTCCCTGACGATGTGGACGAACCGACGGTTTACAAGTCCGATAGCGACAACGACCCGATTTTGATGGTGAGTCTCGTGAGCGACAAGCTCGACCCGATGGAAGTTTCGGAAATCGCGAACAATTTTGTGAAGGAACGCCTGCAGACAATCAATGGCGTATCCGAAGTCGCCATTTGGGGCGAAAAGCGCCCGACCGTTCGCTTGTGGATTGATCCGGTGCGCTTGCAGGCATTGGGTGTTTCCGGTGCCGAGATGTCGGCTGCGCTCAAGAAGGGCAACCTGGAACTGCCCTCCGGTTCTATCGAAGGGAGCGAGACGACGCTTTCTATCCGCACGCTGGGTCGCATTTTGGACCCGAAATCATTCGAAAACATTGCAGTAAAGACGGCTGCCGATGGTACGGTCATTCGCATTTCGGATGTAGCCGACATCCATTACGAACCGAAGGATACGCGCACGGGCTTCAGGCGCAATGGCAAGAACTCCATCACGCTCGCATTGATGGCGCAGCCCGGTTCTAACCACGTGGAAATCGCCAACGAATTTTACAAGCGCGTGGAAGATATCCGCCGCGAAATTCCCGAAGGCGTGCAAGTCCTCTATGGCCGCGATACCTCGATTAACATCCGCGCATCCATCAAGGAAGTGGTGCAGACCATCTTCATCGCGTTCTTGTTGGTGATTGCGATTATCTTCGCGTTCCTGCGCCAGGCGCGTACGACGCTTATCCCGATGGTGGTGGTGCCAGTCGCTGTTATCGGTAGCTTCTTTGTGCTTTACTTGTGTGGGTTCTCTATCAATGTGCTGACCTTGCTTGCGATGGTTTTGGCGATTGGCCTTGTCGTGGACGATGCCATCGTGATTGTGGAGAACATCTACCACAAGATTGAAAAAGGCATGACGCCCAAGCAGGCGGCTGTCGCGGGCACAAACGAAATCTTTTTTGCCGTGATTGCGACTTCGGTCGTGTTGATGGCGGTGTTCGTGCCGGTGCTGGCCCTTGGCGGTACCACGGGCCTCCTGTTCCGCGAGTTCGTAGCGGTGATGATCGGGACTGTGTTCCTTTCGACACTGTGCGCACTCACGCTTTCGCCGATGCTATGCTCCAAGTTCCTCAGCCGTCAGAAGCAAGGCTGGTTCTACCGCATCACCGAACCGTTCTTTGACTGGATTAACCGCGTTTATGCGGTGCTTCTCGGATTGTTCCTCAAGTTGCGCTTCTTGCTTTTCCCGATTGTGGCGGGCCTCCTCGTTGCGGCTTATTTCTGCTTCAACAACATGAGCAGCGAAATGGCTCCGACGGAAGACTCCAATGCGGTCATGGTGAACATGAACATGCCCGAGGGCGTGACGCTCACGCGCACCAAGCGCATGGCCGATGCCTTTGCCGAAGAAGTCATAGCGCTCATGGACACTAACGAGTATTCCGAAATCCAGGCAGGTGCGTGGAATGCGGGCAACTCGAGAATGCGAATCTTCTTGAACGACGACAAGAAGGCGCGTCGCCCGCAGAGCGAGATTGCGCGCGCCATCCAGGTACTCGGTAACGAATACCCCGACTTGCGCGTGATGGTGTTTGAACCGCAGAGCATCAGTACGCAGCGCGGTGGACTCCCTGTGCAGTTCGTGCTGCAGGCTCCGAACATCGAAATCTTGCGTACGCTCGTGCCCAAGTTCGAAGAAGAGGCGAGCAAGAGCCCTGTGTTCAGTGTGGTGAACACGAACCTGCGCTTTACCAAGCCGGAACTGCATATCGAGATTTTACGCGACAAGGCGAACGAAGAAGGCGTGTCGGTGAACGACATTGCCCAAGCAGTGCAGCTTGCGATTAGCGACCAGAGCTATGGCGAGTTCTACAAGGACGGTCGCCAGTACGATATCATCGGCGCGGTGGGTTACCAGTACCGCAGCATGCCCGAAAACATTTCGATGCTTACTGTGAAGAACGGCAAGGGCGAACTTGTAAGCCTCGATAACTTCATTACGTTCAGCGAACAGTCCGCATCGCCGTCGCTCCCGCGTTTCAATCGATTCTCCGCGGCGACCATTCAGGCGGGCCTTGTGCCGGGCAAGACGATTGGCGACGGCGTGGAAGAAATGCGTCGTATTGCAAAGTATCTGTTGAAGGATTACCCGAACGTGAGTACGGCGTTGAGCGGGTCTTCGAAGGAATTCGAGGAAAGTTCCAGCGGTCTCTACATCGTGTTCCTCCTGGCGCTTGCACTTGTGTTCCTCGTGCTTGCCGGGCAGTTCGAAAGTTTCCGTGCCCCGTTCGTCATCTTCTTTACGGTGCCGCTCGCCTTGGCCGGTGCGCTTGCCTTCTTGTTCATTACTGGGCAGACACTCAATATTTTCAGCGAGATTGCGCTGATTCTCTTGATTGCGCTTGTGACGAAGAACGGTATCTTGATTGTGGAATTTGCAAACCAGATTGCAGCGAACACAGGCTGCAGCAAACTGGAGGCGGCTCGCCAAGCGGCGGAACGCCGCTTCCGCCCAATACTTATGACAAGCCTGTCAACAGTATTGGGCGCGGTGCCGCTCATCATGACCGGCACCCCGAGCCGCATCGCGATGGGCATCGCCATCGCCGGTGGTCTCACGTTCGCGACGTTCCTTTCGCTGTTCATCGTGCCTGCGGCCTACAGTTTCTTTGCCGGCAAGGTCGAGTCCACGAACACCATCGACGCGAGCAAAATGGCATAGCAGGCTCGGGGCCCCAGGCTCGAGGCTCGGGCCTCCTAAAAACCCCTATAAACAACTTTGCATCCTCCGCGCTAAAACGTGAAAGAATTAAATTTCCATTGAAAATCCCCTAGATCCTAACCTCTAGGCTCTAGATCCTAACCACCAACCACTAACCACAAACCACTATTTATGGCCGAAAATAAAGCAGAAAAATTCGTTTTCTACATGTACAAGATGACCAAGTCGTACCCGCCTAACAAGGAGGTGCTGAAGGACATTTCCCTCAGCTTCTACTACGGCGCAAAGATTGGCATCATCGGCCAGAACGGTGCCGGTAAGTCTACACTCCTCCGCATCATGGCGGGCATCGACAAGGAATTCCAGGGCGAAGCCTGGATTGAACCGGGCCGCACCGCGGGCTACCTGCCGCAGGAACCGCAGCTCGACCCGAACTTGACCGTCAAGGAAAACGTGATGCAGGCCGTCGCCAAGAAGCAGGCCGTGCTCGACCGCTTCAACGA
>CAMJHM010000070.1 GCA_946405515.1 uncultured Fibrobacter sp.
CGTAGCCACGGCCTTCGTTGCTCGGGAGAGCGCCGTCGGCAATAGCGAACGAAATGGCGCGGATGTGGTCGGCAATCACACGGTGCGGGGTGCCGGCTTCGCCATCGTTGTACGGAACGCCACTGAGTTCAGCAATCTTTGCGATAATCGGGGTGAACACGTCGGTGTCGTAGTTGCTGGTCTTGCCCTGCAAAATAGCGCAGATACGTTCGAAGCCCATACCGGTATCGACGTTCTTTGCCTTCAGCGGAATGAGGCTGCCGTCGCTCACGCGTTCGTACTGCATGAACACGTTATTCCAAATTTCAATATAGCGGTCGTTTTCGCCGTTCACGCCCTTGATCGGGTCCTTGAACGTTTCGGCCTGCGTAGCGAGGTCGCCGCGGTCGTAATGGATTTCGGAGCAGGGGCCGCACGGACCGGTGTCGCCCATTTCCCAGAAGTTGGAGTGAGCGTCAAAGCGCATGATGCGGTCATCCGGGAGGCCGGACACGTCCTTCCAAATCTGCCAGGCTTCGTCATCGTCCTGGTAGACGGTTGCGAAGAGGCGTTCCTTCGGGAGCTTCCACACTTCGGTCAGGAGTTCCCAAGCCCAGGAGATGGCTTCTTTCTTATAATAGTCACCGAAGCTCCAGTTACCGAGCATTTCGAAGAAGGTGTGGTGGTAGTTGTCGCGGCCCACCACGTCGAGGTCGTTGTGCTTACCGGACACGCGGAGGCACTTCTGGCTGTTGCATGCGCGCTTCCAGCCCTTCGGATTGTCGCCCAGGAAGATAGCCTTGAACTGGTTCATGCCCGCGTTCGTGAACATGAGCGTCGGGTCGTCATGCGGAACCACCGGCGAAGAACGCACAAAGAGGTGGCCCTTGGATTCAAAGAACTTGATAAAGGATTCGCGCACCTGCGCAGAAGTCATAGTAGGCATAATGTGTCCCTTTTATTTTACGGCACAAATTTAGAAATTAGACGAGAGACGAGAGACGAGAGACGAGAGACAAGAGCGTGTTTAGTATGTTTTCTGACTCGGGCCTCAAGCCTCGCGCCTGGAACCTCATGCCTCGAACCTCAATTAACGCAGAAATCCCCGGCGCAAGCGCCGGGGATAGGGGGTTAGGAGGAACTTATGAAAATATATTAATCTACTTCGTAGTCGAGGATGATTCTTGCCATTCCGTCAGAAACCTTGACGTTCTGGGTGCGGTACTGGACATTTTCCATTACCCAGTTTCCACGGCTCCAACGCTTGCCATCGAGCGAAGTGCCTTCGAAATCATCCTGCCAAGAGAGCGTGAACGCCTTGGTTGTCGTATCGTAGGCGTATGCGCGTACATAGTCAATCTGCTGCTCGATGGGGAGCCCGATACCGGTAAATTCGCCCGTCCATGCCGGAGTTTTTGAAGCCCAGAGGTTGAAACGTAAGCTCTGCGGTTGGGTCAGGAACTTCACCTGGTCGGCATCTGCGTGGGTGCCGCGGGACATGCCCAGTGTGTCGCGGCGGACTTCGACGCTGTCGATTTCCCAAGCCACGTATTCCGGCGTCCAAATGATTGCGTACAAATGAAAGTCCTGTGTGGCGTCAAAACCGAACTCGTGCATGCTTTCGGAATTTGTGGTCCCGGAGATAGAAGGATCCGCTTCGCGGGTGATGATGTTGGACTGCCACTGAGTCTGGGACTTGCCGAGGACTTCGATGTCAATTTCGTTCCACGGTTCTTCGCCCTTCTTATAGGAGTTGTCGTAGTTCAAGAACATGGAGCTGACCGTGCCCGAGATGGAGGCCATCTTCATCCTAGCTTCGAAACGGCCGTACAGGAACTGTTCCTTACCGGTCAATTCGCTACCGTAGAAGGTGTATTCCTTGGACGGGTCGAGGGCGATGAGCTTGCCGTTTTCGTCGGTCGTCTGGATAGCAGGTGCCGAGCTGGAGGATTCGCCAGCAACAGGAGCCAGAGCGGAACTGGAAGAACCGTCTACAGCCGGGGGAACGTCGGAGCTGGAGAGTGCCGGCGGGAGCAAAGTGCCATCAGAAGAAGACGAGCCAGTGATGACTGCGTCCGGCACCTTTGTCGGGGAAGAATCGTCGTCAGAGCAGGCGACCAGCAAGGCGGCAAACAAGGGCAACAAATACTTGATATTCATAGTAAACCTCTTTTTCTTCAAAGATACTTCATAGCCACGCCGCAGTCACTAGGAATGCTTGCCAAAATAGAATAATCTGTATCAACTGTAGCTGTGTTTTTGTAAAAAAGAAGTGAAAAAACGCAAAAAAGGCTCCCTTTCAAAGGGAGCCTCTCAAAAATTTCACAAAATTCACTCTTGTTATTTATAAACAATAGGATTGACGTCGTGGAAATCCAGGTATTTGGCTCCGATATACTTGGCCGGAATATCTACCTTGTAGTCGGCGAAACAAAGACAATCAGTTTGGACCTTAGCAGTATCTGGGAAGGTTTCTATCTCTTCACGGACAATCAAGGTGTCCCCTTGAAGTTCAAGTTTTATGCCCGTTACCTGGCCATAGTTCGCACATACCGAATAAGTATTGACCAAGAAAACGGCAGAACCATCCTCTTTCATGGTGAACTCGACGGAATCTCCAGGCATTAATTGTTTTGTTGTTGGACTATACCCTGTCGTGACGATCTCAGTAGAATCCACAGCCATCAAGTGCCTTTTCGCCAGATGACCACCCCCGCAAGAACCTTTCCCCGCGAGAAAGTTAGTGGATTCCCCGGAAGCAGGGATGATTGTTGAAGTTTGTTCAGCCGGCTTGCCGACACTCGTGTCATCGGAACAAGCAGCAAACAAGGCGAAACAGACAATAGACGCAATGCACAAATGCTTTATCATACAAATCCTCCTGTACATGATAAAACAATATAATCAAAGCACAACAAAAGAAATTAAACAAAGTAGAGAATTCTAGAACGAAATTCGATTTAAAACAAAAAGGTGTTTCTAAAGAAACACGTAAAATCAAATTCCGCAAAAAACGAATTAAATATTACACAACGACAAAAATTTCGCTCAAAACCGCTTTGTAGTTCACAGAACTAGCAAGGGATAAGACGAGGTGCAGGGCGAATAAGCAATGAATATCAAAGACGTAAAAATAAATTTCGCAGAAAAACGATTAAAAAATTATATACCGACAAAAATTTCGCTCAAAACCGCTTTGTAGTTCACAGAACTAGCAAGGGATGAAGACGAGGCGCAGGGTGAATAAACAATGAAAATTAAAGGCGTAAAACCAAATTTCGCAGAAAAACGATTAAAAATTATATATCGACAAAATTTCGCTCAAAACCGCTTTGTAGTTCACAGAACTAGCAAGGGATAAGACGAGGTGCAGGGCGAATAAGCAATGAATATCAAAGACGTAAAAATAAATTTCGCAGAAAAACGATTAAAAAATTATATACCGACAAAAATTTCGCTCAAAACCGCTTTGTAGTTCACAGAACTAGCAAGGGATGAAGACGAGGCGCAGGGTGAATAAACAATGAAAATTAAAGGCGTAAAACCAAATTTCGCAGAAAAACGATTAAAAATTATATATCGACAAAATTTCGCTCAAAACCGCTTTGTAGTTCACAGAACTAGCAAGGGATAAGAAACAAGTAAGACGAGGCCACGACCCCCGAAGCCGTAGTAAAATCTACGGCGAGAGGGGGAGTAACGAAGTATTACGCAGTTTGTTATCCCTTGATAGCATCACCCATGCTAAACATCGGCATATACATTGCAATCAAGAGACCACCGACCGCGCCGCCCAAGAACACGATGATCAACGGTTCGATCATACTCACGACGGCGTCCACTGCCGCATCCACTTCTTCGTCGTAGAAGTCGGCGAGCTTGAGGAGCATGCCGCCGAGGTTACCGGTCTTTTCGCCCACGCCGGTCATCTGGATGACCATGGGCGGGAAAATGCCGACTTCGGTCATCGGGTCTGCGATGGACTTACCGCCGGCGATGCCGATGGCAATTTTTCCGATGGCTTTTTCCACGACCATGTTACCGGCCGTCGAGGCGACAACTCGTAGCGCGTCCATCACGGACACACCTGCATTCAGCAGGGTCCCGAGCGTACGCGAGAAACTGGCCGTAGAAGACTTTATCTGCAAATCACCTATCTTGGGGACTCTCAACATGAACTTGTCCCAGGCGAATCTCACCTTCGGGACCTTCATGGCCATCTTGAAACCGATGATTGCCGCAATGAGGGCAAGGAACAGGAATGCGCCGTTGTCGCGGATGAAATCGGATATGTTCATCACGACCTGCGTCGGGGCGGGGAGTTCGGCGTCGAGTGCGGCGAACTGCTCGGCGAAGGTCGGCACCACGAACGTCATGAGGGCAATCACCACGAAAATACCCACGATGATAACCATCACCGGGTAGGTCAGCGCCTTCTTGACTTTGCGCCTCAGACGCATACTGTTTTCCATGGTTTCTGCCAGACGCGCGAGGATTCCTTCGAGAATACCGCCCGCTTCGCCCGCGGCCACCATGTTGCAATAAAGAGCGTCGAATACTTTCGGATGGAGCGCAAGTGCATCGGCCAGGGAAGAACCGCCGTTAATCGACTGCGTCACCTTGTGGATGACGCTCTTGAGTTCGGGGTTTTCGCACTGTTCTTCGAGAATGTTCAGGCACTGCAGCATCGGCAAACCGGCGGAGCACATGGAGGAGAACATACGCGTGAAACGCGTGAGGTCTTCGTGCTTGATACCTGTACCGATTTTGATCCTGATTTCTGTGGGCTTTTTCTTGAGGCTCACGATGACCAGGCGGCGGCGCAGGAGCAGGGCTTCGGCTTCGGCCTTGTCCTTGGCCTCCAGCGTGCCTTCGAAGTTGTTACCTTGGCTGTTTGTGGCTTTATAAAGGAATTCGGCCATTCAGTTATACCCCTTCCTTTGCGAAAAGATTTTCCAACTGGTCCGGGCTCGGAGAACGGGCAAGTGCGTCGAAACGGTCAATCTTGCGGTTCTTGACGAGTTCGCACAGACACATGTTCATGGTGTTCATGCCGAACTTCTGGCCGATTTCGATCATGGATTCGATCTGGTGGACCTTGTCGTCACGGATGAGCGCGCGGATACCCGGCGTCACGTTCATCACCTCGTACGCCATGACGCGGCCGCCACCGATTTTCGGGAGCAGCGTCTGGCAGATGACGCCCTGCAGCACGAAGGACAGCTGGGTACGCACGGTCTGCTGTTCTCCCTTCGGGAAGGCGTCGACGATACGGTTGATGGTCTGCACGCAGGAGTTCGTATGCAATGTTGCAAACGCAAGGTGGCCCGTTTCGGCGATGGTCAGTGCCGAACGGATCGTTTCGAGGTCACGCATTTCGCCGATGAGCACCACGTCGGGGTCTTGGCGCAACGCCATCTTGAGCGCTTGGGCAAAGCTGTTCGTGTCGCTGCCCACTTCGCGCTGGTTAATCATGCAGCCTTGATGCTTGTGCAAAAATTCAATCGGGTCTTCGACAGTGAGGATGTGCTCGTGGCGTTCCTTGTTGATCTTGTCGATCATGGCGGCAAGCGTCGTGGACTTACCGGAACCGGTAGCACCGGTCACCAGCACGAGCCCGGAGGGGCGCGTCGTGAATTCGGCCATGATCTTGGGCAGGCCGAGTTCCTTGAAGGTCTTGATTTCGAGCGGGATGATACGGAGGGCGAGAGCCACGCAACCGCGCTGCAGGTAGGCGTTCGCACGGAAACGCGCGAGGTTCGCGATTCCGAAGGAGAAGTCGCACTCCTTGACCTGCTCGAATGTTTTTTTCTGGAGTTCGTTCATCAGGCTATACGTCATGCGCATAGTTTCGTCCGGCTTGAGCTTGTCTTCGCCAATCGGAGTCAATTTTCCTGAGATTCGGAAAAGGGGAGGAGTACCTGCGGTAATATGCAGGTCAGAAGCTCCACGCTTCACCATTTCTGCGAGTAATTCTTGAATATTGTAAGCCATACCTACTGAATATAATTTAAAAAATGCTGTTTTTTGTGTGATTTTCGTCAAAACGTGCACTATTTCTCTTTTTGGGGAGGATTTTTTTTAATTCTGACGGCAAACTACTGCTAAATTTTAGCGCATGAAGGGAAATTGGGGAAAAATATGGGGTATTGCGGCGGGCGCCCTTGCTGCGTTGGTCGCTGTACTTTGTGTTGCAATTTACCTGCTTTCTCCGCCTTCCATTCCCGACAAGTTACTGTTCCATGACCTCAGGGGGAGAAATGTCGCCTTGAGGGATTACAAGGGAAAAATCGGGACCGTCGTCATTTTCACTGCTACCTGGTGTACGTACTGCAAAGAAGAAATCCGTGCGGCCAAACCTGTCTACGAAGACAACTCGCTTCGCGGTATCCAGTTCTTGATGGTGTTCCAGGATTACGACGTGGGCGATATCCGGAGATACGCGAAGGCGAATGCGATTCCGTGGCCCGTAGTGCAGAAGACGGACTATTCCATGAAGGTTTTCCAGCGCGAGGGGCAGGGCGTCCCGAGTGCCTACTTCCTCACGAACGAGGGCAAAGTGGTGGCGAACCTTGCTGGGCGAAATTCTGCGAAGCATTACCGGGAGGCGATAGACCTCTTGTTCGAAGAACATTTCAAGTAATTCCCTTTCATGAATTTTTATAGGATGTTTTAGATGTTGTTTAGAGTAAAGTGCCTTGCGATTGTTTTGTTTGTGGTTCTGTTGTTTGCGGGATGTGGCCAAGTCGGGTTCCAGACGGTTCCTTCCAAGATTGAGGATTTCCAGGGGAACACTGTCGAAGGCGATGTATCTAGCTATTCGAAGGAAAAGGGTACAGCTACGCTTATCGTGGTGAGCGCGTCCTGGTGCGGCGCCTGCAATTCCGAACTCCCGACGCTCAAGGAACTCGCCGCGGAATACAAGGAAGCGGGGCTCAAGGTCCTTGTCGTGAACGAGGACGATGACATCGAGACGGCGGCCAGGTACAAGAGCTCGCGCAAGATCGAGTGGACGATGCTGCATTGGAATTACGAAATGATGAACAAGCTCGGCAATCCGGGCGTCATCCCCGTGCATTACCTGGTGGATTCCCAGGACAGCGTCCAGCGTGTTGACGTGGGCGCCATTGACGCATCGAAGATGCGGCACGAACTGGATCGGTTGCTGAAGCGACCGAATACTTAGGCGACCGTACTCGGGAAGAGAATAACGTCGGAAATTTCTTTCTTGTTCAGCGCGAGCATGAACAGGCGGTCGAGCCCGAGGGCCACGCCGGAACAGGCGGGCATCCCGTAGCGCAGCGCCGCCAAGAATCTCTCGTCGACGGGTGGGAGCGGCTTGCCCATTTTGCTCCTGGTCTTGAGATCGGCATCGAAACGGCGCCGCTGCTCCGCGGCATCTGTCAGTTCGGAGTAACCGTTGCAGAGTTCGATGTGGTCGACAAACAACTCAAACCGGCGAGCCCAGCGCAGACCGTCTTCACCGATGAACGTCTCGGCAAGTGCTGCCTGTGAAGGCGGGTAGTCGATGATGAACTCGGGGCCGTTCTCGGCCAGCGCGGGTTCGATGATGAAAATCATGAGGTAGTCCCACCACTGTTCGCGGGACATCATCTCGGGTTGCTCGGGAACAACGACATCGCGGCTGCGGCAAGCCTTTGCGAAGTCCATCAGGTCTTTGCAGAAGGGGTCCACTCCGGCGTAGTTGCGGAAGGCATCGACCCAGCGGGTGCGGCGCGCGTTCAGCGGTTCGCCGATGATGTCGCTCACCAACGCCTCGACCTCGTCCATCAGCATGGACTGGGGCATACCCACGCGGTACCACTCCACCATTGAGAACTCGTTGTTGTGGAAGGCTCCGAATTCGTCTTTGCGGAACGACTTGGTGATTTGGAAGATGTCTCCGAAACCGGCGGCGAGCAAGCGCTTCATGTGGAATTCCGGGCTCGTCATCAAGTAGCGCGGCGGTGTCGCGTTGACCTCGAAATAGTCGAGCTGCGGGTCCGTACCCCCGGCCATGGACAGTGCCGGGGATTCCACCTCGAGCACGTTCCTGCGGTTGAAAAAGTCACGGACGCGGCTCATGAGCGTTTGACGCTTGAGCCATGTATCCCTGTTACAAGTTGGCGCAAAGTCTGTGTTGCGCGCTTCCTGTTGTTCTTGAATCATGTCACCTCCCAATCCTTTCCCCTTGGACCATCCCTAGTCCTTGATGCAGCGCACCGACAAGTAGAAGCCTATGTCCACCGATATGGACGAAACTTCGGCATCGGTGCTGAACATGGACCTTGCCGTCCCGCGCTTGTCGCCGTCGGCTTTTTCTGTCCAGAAGTATGCACCTTCGCCAAGAGTCGTCGAAATACCGTTCCTGTTCGCATAGCCACCGAACAGGGCTGTAAATGCGTAATCGTCACTGCCGTTGCTGCGGAGCTTTGTTGCAGCACCGCTTGCACCACCGGCCAAAATCTCGAGCATCTTCCATTCTTCGTCTGTTGCGAGATGGGTGTTGTCGGGGCATGCGGCCTTGGCTGCGGCCTGCGTGTACAGACGGCCGTAGGCGTTGCAGTTCTCGTCATCCTTGTCGTAGCAGATGGAGCCTTCTTCCATTTCGAAGTTCAGGTTCTGGACGAACCAGTTCTTGCCGTCGATTTCCTTGACCTTGTAGGTCTTGCCATCGCGGTCGTCGACGAAGGTCTCGAACACGGGGCAGCGCGTTTCGAACTGCAAGGTGTCGAGGATCTGGTCTACCTTGGATTCCCAGGAAGTGCAGAAGCGGAAAAGCTGGCCACCGGGGAGTGCAGTGCTGTCGGCTTTGTGCTTTTGAGCCCAGCGCACCACGTACTTGAGGTTGATAATGGAGGTATCCGGGATGGAGAGCGGCTTTGCGAACTGCTGCATGAGATCGGAGAACTTGATGGCCGATGTCATCGGGGCGTTCCAGTAGCCTTCCATGATTCCGGTTTTCAGCTTGTCAAAGATGGGGGACGGCTTGGAAATAGTGATGGTCGTTTCTTTGTATTCTGCCGGCTTTTTCTTGCAAGTGGCGAGGCGTTCTTCGTCGCCAATTTCTTCGGCGTACGATTCACAGGCTTCGATACATTCCTTCCAGGCCTTGCCCTTCTTTTTGCAGGGAACCCACATGGTCGTGTCGACCTTTTCTTTGAGGGGCTTCTTGAATGCCTTGTTCGCGAGGGCGACCTTGCCCACCTTCTTGAGGGCGTTGAATGCGTTGGAGTTGCCCGCGTTGGCGTCGGTCAGGAGGTAGCCGATGACTTCGGAGCAGGCGTTCAGGGCCTTCGGGTTGGCGCAAACTTTGGCACCGTAGCCGTAGGAGAACTGGGAGGGGCACTGTTCAAAGGATTCGTCGGGCATCTTTTTGAAGATTTTGTCGTAGATGGCGACTGCCGAGGCGGCGGGAAGTTTGCCACAATAGATTTCTTCGAGTTCCCCGGACTTTACGATTTTCTTGGCTGTTGCGATATCGCCGTCGTCAATGGCTGTATGCAGATCCTCTTGTGCCATGGCGCCTGCGGCGAGAAGTAAAAAAACAACAAAAAACGGTTTCATAATCGGTCTTATTTCTCCCTAACATCAAGACGCAAAAAAAATTGAGATGTGATTCGCGTCACATCTCAATATAGAAATTATAAACTGAAAAAAAGTTAAAAAGAAAGATACAGAGTGATTGATGCGCTAGGACTAGGTTTCGTAAGAAAGGATTTACAATATGGCGATGGCCAACAGGGAACAGCCAGAAAGCGACGTGACATAGGTCAGCATCCTCATGGCTTTTGCTCTTGCGTACAGCTCTTTCCAGTAAAGCCGACGTTCGTTCTTTTGATAACTATCCAACTTAAAATCCCTTTGAATTGGCTTGCAATTCAAAAAAAATATAGAAAAAGGAATGAAGAAGAATTATTCTTTTTTGCTGTCATTTCGAGAGGGACATTAAGCAATTTAGAATTCTTTATTGCGTTTGCAAAGTGTCGAAAAACACACCGTGTTGTGAGTCACAGAAGCGTTTGTTTACTACATTTGCGACATGTTTGATGCAGAACAAATACGCAGTGAATTTCCGATGCTTGTGGCTGGCGACAGGGAAGAAAAACCCCTCGCCTTTTTGGATAGCACGGCGACGACGCAGAAGCCTGCGTGCGTCATCGATGCGATGGACGATTTCTACCGCGAACACTACAGTTCCGTGAAGCGCGGTGTGTACCGGTTGAGCGCCCGCACGACCGAGGCCTTCGAGGCCGCCCGCAAGAACGTGGCGAAGTTTTTGAATGCCGCGAGCGAAGACGAGATCGTGTTCACGCGCGGGACGACGGAGAGCATCAACCTGGTTGCCTGGAGTTACGGGCGCAAGTTCTTTGATGCAGGCGACGAGATCTTGATTAGCGGTTTGGAGCATCACGCCAATATCGTCAGTTGGCAAATTGTGGCCGAGATGAAAGGCGCAAAAATCAAGGTCATTCCTGTCAAGGACGATGGTGATTTGGACTTGGATGCGCTTCCCGGACTGTTGACCGCGCGTACGAAGATGGTCGCGGTCACGCATGTGAGCAATGCCGTAGGTACGGTGAATCCCATCGCCGAGATTATCGCCATTGTCAGGGCCAATGCGCCACAGGCCAAGATTTTGATTGATGGCGCGCAGAGCGCAAGCCACATCAAAGTAGATGTGCAAAAGCTGGACTGCGACTTTTTCGTCTTTAGCGGGCATAAGATTTACGGCCCCACTGGAGTGGGCGTATTGTATGGCAAGTACGCCGTGCTCGACAGCATGCCGCCGTGGCACGGTGGTGGTGAAATGATCAAGAACGTGACATTCGAGAAGACGACTTATGCCGACGTGCCTGCCCGTTTTGAGGCCGGAACGCCTGCCATTGCCGAAGTCATCGGCTTGGGGAAGGCTATTGAATGGCTGAACCGCGTTGGCCTTGACGAAATCCGGCAGCACGAAAGCAAACTGGTGGAATATGCGCTGAAACGCTTGGCTGAAATTCCGCAGGTGAAGGTGCTTGGCAACCCCAAGGAGCGTGGTGCGCTCCTGAGCGTCACGCTGGACGGCATCGCCGTAAGCGACGCCGCGATGATTCTCGACGAAGAAAACGTTGCTGTACGCAGTGGCCACCATTGTGCGCAGCCTGTCATGGACCGGTTCGGCGTCGATGCCACGCTCCGCCTCAGTTTTGGCGCCTACACGCTTGAACGGGACATAGACCGGTTTGTTGCCGGAATCCAGCGCGTGTTGAGATTATTCCTAGGGGTCGAACATTAACACTCTCGGGCCTGACATCGTGAATATGGCGTTCACAAAAACATTTTCTTTTCCTGCAAAATAGCCAACTTCAATATTTAGTAGAGATAACAAGTCAAAACGGACTGAAGCGCCATAGTCGAATCCTGTTGAAGAAAACCAACCCACTTGGGGGCCTACAGCGGCGCCCGCCAAAATGATAAATAGACCCTGAATATTTGGATAAAGTAAAATTCCATGTTCATGGTCGGTGAAGTCATAAACATACCTAGTGCGAATGGACCACACGAACGCATATTTCGGCACCCACAGACCATCTATACCCTTGGGACGTTCTTGCGCACCGATTAACGTAGTAGGCAAAATCCACCACTCCAATCCAGCCACGAACATATCTCCGCCACCCACCTCTAACCCAAGAGGCAGAGGAATGTAATCTGAGGCTTTTTCCTTAGGCACGTAAACCGCATCCTCTTCTGCCATGGAAATACTAGGCAAAAGCAAGGCCAAAACGAGAATCAGGTTTCTAACAAACTTCATGGTATTATGAATATATATAAAATATCCCCGGAATTTTAGATTCCGGGGATAAATGTTTTGGGTCTGGATCCTTCGCCCCTCCGGGATTTGTGGAATAGCCCTATTGTCACCTTGGAGGGAGTCCGCAGGACGACTTAAACGACACTTGGACATTTATGTCCCTAGTGGAGTTATCCTCTTTGGGGAGATAGGGTCTAAATGGACATGGCCACGAGAAACAACTGCGATATACAGAACGAAAGCGTAAAGTAGAACTTCTGGGAATTTGCCAAATATCCAAGTTCGTAATTCGCAACCAATAGCGAAGGTAAACCACCTATACGGATTGACGCTCCGTATTCAAAGCCTGTTTCTTTTTCCCAACCAATTTCGGGCCCCACGATAACCGAAAAGAGAAGTCCCGTTTCCCTTAAATACCGTAAATTAGGCTGGAAAAAGCCCCCTTGCTGGTGATTATCATAATCGTAGATGAACCTAATTCGATTCATCCATATCAGCATGTGCGGAGGCAGCCATGGCCCTTGCACGGATTTCGGCCTTGCGGGTTCGTACAAGACGCTGGACCGGCCAAATATTATATCCACTCCAGCAGAAAAAATCCCCGGGCCACTACCGACTGCAACACCCCAAAGGCTCGGGGAAAAGTCTTCCTGGAACATAAAGAAGTTCGGTTTCTTTTTTACGGGAACTTCTACATCGTCCGGATCTTTGGCTGAAGCAGAATCCTCTTCTGCCAAGGAATAACCAGGCAAAAGCAAGGCCAAAACGAGAATCAGATTCCTAACAAACTTCATTTATTATCGTGGACCGGCGACAACAATCACTTAGACTCTCCGCATGCAGCGAGGGCGTTTGCAATGTCACGTTCAAGTTCTGCTTCATCCATGTCAATATACGGGATACCCATAGAACCATACAGTTGAATAAGAGACCACTTGTCCATTTCAAGGATCTCTCACCCATAAATATACACTTTTTAAAACAAAAGACCAAATAAAGGAAACGCTCTTTCTCAAGGAAAGAGCGTTTCCATAGTCTTTTGAGATTGCCGCGGCTCCTTACGGAGCCTCGCAATGACAAGCTAGGTTACGAAGCAGCGAAACGTTTACGTTTCGATATTTCGTAACCGACGCCGTCATGGCTCACAGAGCAATGACAAACTAAGCTTTTACAGTCGTAAATGCGAAGGCCTCGCCGTCGGCGTCGTTGGCTTCGAGGCCATCAGCAGCGGCAGCCCAGGCAATCTTCACGGCCTGAGTTTCGCCAGCGATGTAGGCTTCGTTCTCGGCCACAGCCTGCTTGAAGACCTCGCTTGCAGAGAACAGCGTCACTTCGATCTTGTCGGTGATGGCGTAGTTCTGATCCTTACGGCGGTTCTGGATGCGGTTCACGAGTTCGCGGGCCACGCAGGCGCGGCGGAGTTCATCCGTGATCTTCAAGTCCAGAGCCACGGTGAAGTGCTGGTTGGCTTCCACAGCCATGCCGTCGGCCACGATGCGGTTGAGCATCAAGCAGTCGGCACCGACTTCACCGAAGTCGA
>CAMJHM010000071.1 GCA_946405515.1 uncultured Fibrobacter sp.
TCGTCGTCGAAGCAGCGGATGACTTCCATGATGGCTTCGCATTCGCGGATGTGGGTGAGGAACTGGTTGCCGAGGCCTTCGCCCTGGGCAGCACCTTTCACGAGGCCTGCGATGTCCACGAATTCGGTGACGGCGGGGACGATGGACTTGGGATTGTAGACCTTCACGAGTTCGTCGAGACGGCTATCCGGGACGCTCACCATGCCCACGTTGGGCTCGATGGTGCAGAAGGGATAGTTCGCGGCTTCGGCGCCGGCGTTGGTGATAGCGTTAAAGATGGTGGACTTGCCTACGTTCGGGAGGCCTACGATACCGCATTTGAAACCCATGATCGACTCCGATTTTCTAGCCTTACGGCTTCTGATTTATTTCGAGGCAAAGATAGTTTTTTTTCGGAGCAGGTACTTTGCCATGTTTTATTCTTTTACACAATTTGAATCATGCGGGAGGGGCCCCAGCTCAGAGTTGCGAAGGCCGCACGGGCCCCTCCCTGCACCCTCCCCATCCTGGCGCAAGCGCCAACCTTACGGTTCGGCCATAGCCATACAAGTATGGCTGCGGCTCTCACCTTGACAGGTTGTGGCCGACGCTTCTATTCTCTCGACGGAGAATAATATGCCTTTGGTATTGATTGACGATCTCGCTTTGTGTAAAAAAAGAGGTAATTGGAGTATAAAGAGGTATATGGATTTTTTTCTGTGGGAAATGATGGAGAAAATTTTTTAGGGGTGTGGTTAGGGGGTAAATTTGGCTTTTTTGCGATATTTTGCGGGAATGTAACTTTTTGTTATCGCTTTTAGCGTAAAAACGGGCATTGACGATTTTTTGACATTTTGTCAATAAACCAAAAATCCGATTCTGTGTGTTTTATCATATAAGTAGATAACTTATATGCATCCCTAGGCTTCTAGGAGGTTGGTTTAGAGCGTTGGTTTGGAGTTCCTTTAGGTTTTTGGAGGATCGTGTATGCGTATTGCCTTTTTAAGTGCAACTGTCCTGGGTTTATGCAGTTTCGCATTCTCTCAGATTCCCCTTAATTTCGATACCGAAAACCGTGGCAAAGATTTAGGTGCCAAGGCCGGAGAACTCAAGGAAAACAAGAAACTTCCCAACCCGTTTGAATTCAATGACGGGTCCAAGGTCGCGACTTTCGACGACTGGAGCAAGCGTCGCAACGAAATCAAGGCCGATATCGAGAAGTACGAGATAGGCGAGAAGCCGATTCCTTCTGATGTTACGGCAACGTATAGCGGTGGCACCCTCACGGTGACAGTCAAGGAAGGTGGCAAGACCGCGACGATAACTTCTAAGTTCAGTATTCCTTCTGGAGAGGGCCCGCACCCGATTATTATTGGTATGAATAGCGGTACGGGCTCGCTTTCCTCTAGCATTTTTAGTGGCTTTGTTCAGGTGCCCTTCAGCCACGACCAGGTGGCCAAATATTCCATGAACGGCCAGAAGGACACGGGCGTAGGTTTCTACAAGTTCTACGGTGACAAGAATTCCAATGGTGACTATTCTGCATGGTCTTGGGGCGTGAGCCGTTTGATTGACGGCCTTGCGCTGATTGCCGAAGAACATCACCTTGACATGAGCAAGATTGCTGTGACGGGCTGCTCCTATGCAGGTAAGATGGCCCTCTTCGCTGGCGCTTTCGACGAACGTGTGACGCTTACCATTGCCCAGGAATCGGGTGGCGGTGGCATCAACTCCTGGCGTACCTCGGATGATTTTGCCAAGCGTGGTACAGACATTGAAAAAATTGACAATACGAACTACAGCTGGTTCATGCAGAGCCTGAAGAGCCAAAACCCGTACAAGCTCCCGCACGACCATCACGAACTTATTGCCATGATTGCTCCGCGTGCGGTGATTGCTCTCGGTAACCCCGGTTACGAATGGCTGGGCGACGAATCGGGTTACAAGTCCATGATGGCGGCGACCGAAGTGTGGAAGGCCATGGGTATCGAGGACCGTATCGGTTTCGACTTTACCGGTGGTCACGAACATTGCCAGGCGGCTTCGAGCCAGACCAAATCGGTGACCGCGTTTGTTGACAAGTTCCTCCGCAATAAGGAAGCCAACACGGATATCCACGTGAAGCCCACTAATGGTAAGGGTTTCAAGATTGACAATTATGCTGACTGGATCGACTGGGAAACTCCGACAATCAAGTACGAAGCCACCACGACAACTCCTCCTGCGGATTCCACAGCAACGCCTCCTGCTGGCGACTCGACTGCGACCACGCCGGGTGACAGCTCTGCTGTGGCCGATTCCACGAAGCCTTTGTTTACGGCTGTGAAGGGTGTGGCCCCTGTCGCCGAAATCGACATTGTCGGTAATTTCCTCGCTCTGTCCGGTGCGCCGGTAGGTGCTGTCGTCAAGCTGTTCGACCTCCAGGGGCACTTGGTCGGTGTCTTGGGCGAGAAGGGCGGATTGATTCCCCGTTCCGGAAAGTTCGTCGCTATGGTGCTCAGTTCCAATGGTTCTGTGCTCATGACGAAGAGTTTTTCCCATAGGGTTCGTTAGTTTGTACGAGAAATAAAATGCATAAATCTATTTTTCCTGCGCTTGTTGTTGCTGCTACAGTTTCCTTGAGCTTTGCCCAGGACCCGAACCTCCATATTTATCTTGCCTATGGGCAGTCCAATATGTCCGGTCAGGCGGATGTGACCGCAGCCGACCGTGCGGAGGATCCGCGCTTCCTGGTCTTGCGTGCGGCAAACCATTCGAATCAAAAGGTTGGAGAGTTTTACCCTGCTGCACCGCCAATGGGACATAGCGCGTCCAAGGTAGGAATTGTCGATATCTTCGGTCGCAAAATGGTGAAAGAATTGCCCGACAGTATCAAGATTGCTGTGGCGAACGTCGCCATTGGCGGTCAAAGCATCGACCTGTTCGACAAGGACCGCAACAAGGCGTATGTCCAGAATGCAAAGAACAAGGGTGATACGTGGTGGATCCAGTACCTGGATGAATACGGTGGCGATCTCTACAAGCGCATTGTGGAAATGGGGAAGATTGCAAAGGAAAAGGGCGTCATCAAGGGGTTCCTTTTCCATCAGGGCGAGGCGGACTACCAGATGAACGACTGGCCCAAGCGCGTCAAGAAAGTTTACGACGATCTTATTAAGGATTTGGGATTAGACTCGACGAAAGTGCCAATTCTTGTTGGGGAACTGGCAACAACCGCTGCGGGTGGAGATCTGGGCTGGAGAAACAGTGCAGTTGCCGAAGCGGCGAGTCTAATCCCTAATGGTCATCTCATTTCGGCAGAAGGTTGCCCCGCGTTGAAGGAACCGAACTACACGCTCCATTTCACGCGAAAGGGTTATGAAACGTTCGGTGAACGTTATGCCGAAAAGATGCTCGAACTGCTGAAGAAGGCTGAACCGGAAGTTCCGCCGGTTGATACCTCGGCAAAAGACACTGCAGTTGCTGTCGCTGATTCGTCTGTGAAGGATTCTTCTGTTTCTGTTGCGGATACTTCCGTTGCGGATACTTCGACGACTGCTATTCACAATTCAAAATCCACGGAATTAGCCATAAGATACTCCTCCAAAAACAACGGCCATCTTGTCTACGATGAAAAACGCCATAAGGTGTTTATCAGCGTAGAAAAAAATGGTCGAAAATGGCTAATCGATGTCACGGGGGGTCGGAACAGGTAACTACTTCAAGTCATCCCGGTTGATGCCGTACATCCTTACGTTGTCGACCAGGATACTGCTCCCGTCATAGGCGAAGATTGTAAACCTAGTTATCCGATTTCTCGTGACATCCCAGCCGTGGTATTTCACTGTATCTTTCGTGTCGAAATCCTGCGGACGCACTGCGTAGCGTTTCCAACTTCCGTTACCTTCCGTCTTGTACGTGGCCTTGAAGTTGGTGTCGGATTCGATAATTGTTTCAAGGATAATCTCGATCTTTCCATCCGTCTTGATCCATACTTCGACAGAATCGAGGCGGCTTAGGTCGTGCGGAATGTCCGAGATACGCGTGCCGATGACGACATATTCCGGCTTCTCCGCCTTGTAGTTTACTTGAAGAATCTTGGACTCGAAAGCTCCGCCACCGGAATCGATGACGCCCTTGCGGATGTCGTCGGCGACGGAATCGTAGACGGTGGCCCCGTCGTGAGCCTGGACGTACCAGTCCTTCGGCGTGAGCGGCTCGGGGAGGTCGTTCTTGAAGGTCGGGTTCTCGAAATCGAGTATCTGGACGGTATTTAATGCCCAGATGAGGGAGTCGCTAAGGTCTTCCCATACATCGGCTCTTTTTTGCGGGGGTTCGGTTGAATCTCCCCACTCGAGCGTCCAGAGCTTTGCAGTGTCGGCTTTGGATTCGATGCGGATATTAATCACACCGCTCTGGATGTCCTTGTCCCAAGTGTCAATCTCGATGGGGAGCGGGTTGCCCTCGCTGTCGAGCAGGTGGACATCACTTCCGTCTTCAGTCGTCTCGAAGAAGTTGAACGTGGAATCGAGGCGCAGGATGAGGACAGTCGGTATCAGTAATGGGCGCATCCAGCTGGAAATCAATTCACGTGGGTTGATTTTCATCGTCCTCTTGAACACGATTTCGTCGGTGGTGTCGGAAACGTTGCCCACGTCGAGTGTATCGTTTGCGGGCACGGACACTTCTGCCTCTGCGATGAACTTCTGGATATTGGGGACCCAGGCCTTGAGCTTGAGGTCGCCGGCGGGCAAGTTGCTGATGGCAAAGGCGCCCTTGCGGTCAGTCTTTTCGACCCTTTCGATACCCTGCATGTAGATCCAGGCGTATTTCGCGGAGTCCGGCAGGTCAACGCGGCCCTTGATAGAACCCGGCTTGGCGAGCGCCACGCTGTCGATGGTGACATTGGGGGTGAGCTTGTCTAGCGTATAGTTCGTGACAATGGAATATTTGTCCTTGCTGAACTGGACGGTGAAGGATCCTTCCTCATGGCCGTCGATACGCATCCAGCCATCTTCGTCGGTTGTTCCGGAATAGGCGAAATCAACGCCGGAATCGGTCTCGTTGGTGTCGGCAACGTACCAAGAAGGCAAGACCCGGTAGGCGACACCGTCGGCCGGTTCGTCCCCGTTAAATACCCTGATGGCGATGGCGTTTTCAATTTCTGTCGTATTGCCTGCGCTTTCGGTATGGTCGCAGGACATCAGAAGGCCAAAGGGGAGCAAAAAGAGCAGTCTCGATGCGTATCTCATTTTGACTTCCTCTTGTTGTTCTGGGCCACCGGGAAAAGGGCGAGATTAAGCTGCATCACGCGGTCCGGAACGCTGCACTTGTCAACGCGAATCTGCAATTCTTTTCGGAATTCTCGAATCATGTTTCTAATATCGTTAAACCCTTTGGCATCTACCGCCATGGTAATTGTAGAAACATCTCGGTCGCTTGGGGGGATTTCGCTGAGCGAACGAATGGCAAATTGCATGACTTTTGCCTGAAAACTGCGGATTGCCTCCGCTTTTTCGGCCCCTTGGATGGTAATATGGGAGTCCGAAATCTTGACTAGGTTATCGTTTAATGGCTTGATGAAACCCAACGACTTAAGAATATCTAGGCTTGCCTGGGCCTGTTCCTCAGTAATGGGCGGGATAAGGCTGCTGGCAATTTCGGCGACATCGATGTTACCGTGTTTGACTTCGACCAGGGCGCGGACGACGACCGTCCACCATTCGCTCAGGTACTTGATTTCTGTGTCTTCCAGCATGTGGCGCTTGACATCGCGGAGCTGGAAGGCCTTCTGCATAATTTCGGCTTTCTTTTTTTCGGACTTTGTACGGGAGGCGACCAACAACAGGTCGAAATACATGGCGGCTCGACCTTCGAGACCGAGCATCTTTTTTGCGGCGGGTACTGCATGGACGGGCAGATTGCGTTTTTTCTGTACAATATAGTACGCGTGACTGGCGTCCAGCCCCAGCATTTTTCCGAGAGTGTTGAAGGAATACAGGGAGTTCTTTTTCTTATGCTCCTGGTAGTAATCCTTGATCATATCCCGGTAGTCATCATAGTCAAAGATTTCTGCCATGACATACTCCATGATTTGTTTAAAATATACTTAAATTTGAAAGAAAGAGAATAATACCATAAGGCTATTTTTTTGACGATTTGTTAAGGCGGAATGTGAGAAAATGCACAATAAACGCGTGATTTTTCTTTTAATCCTGTGTCTTGCGACATTGTTTTTTGCGATTCGCGAGATTAAGGATATTTCGGACCAGCGAGCAGAATTTGAACACCACAATTCGTTGGTGGTCGAGGCAAACGATTGCCTTGCTTCGGGGGATTGGATATGTGCCGAAAAGGGAATCCGAGCATTGCTTGCGGAAACCCCGGACGATACGAACTTGCAACTGCATTTGGCAGGAATCTTGTTCGAACAGGAACGGTACGAGGAATGTATCCGTTATGTGGATTCTCTGCAGCGTGGCGGAGCCGATTTCAAGGTGCTCAAGGAAAAGTCCCAGACAATCATGCGCGAGATGCGCGAACTCAAGCTGGAATCGTCAGACCATTTCCGCCTGGAATTCGAGGGAACCCCGGCCTTGAACGATATTCTCGAGGCGCTGAGCGTTCTTGAGGTGGCGTACGATTCCCTGTGTAGGCTTTTTGACTTCAGGCCAGCGAACAAGATGGGACTGGTGCTCTATCAATCCTCGGAATACCAGGGCGCGGGTCCGCGACCCGACTGGGTCGGGGCCGTCTTCGACGGCAAATTGCGCGTCCCGGTCAACGTGATGCAGTACCGCGAAGTGTACCGCCCGATGCTTTTCCATGAGTTGACGCACGCCTTTGTCCGCGCAATGACCCGCGCCAAGGTCCCGCTTTGGCTGAACGAGGGAATCGCGCAGGTTGTCGACGCCTCGCGTAACGACAAACCGCGGCCCGATGGCCCTGTTCCAGATTTGGAAATGTTGACGCAGCCGTTCGTGAATCAGGAAAATTCCGAAGTCGCCGTAAGGCTTTACTGGTATTCGCAAAAAATGGTAGAGGCCCTGCTGTACCGCGACGGAGTTACCCGCGGGGATGAACGCGCCGTCGAGTCGGTCCGCAAGTTGCGAGCCTGCATCCAGGATTTGTACACGCTTGGGACTGACGGCGCTTTGAAAAAACATTACGGCCTGACTGCGGCGCAGTTGCTGGACCAAGTGAGGTAAACCGTGCCCATGAAAAAAGTTGTAGTCCTTGCTACAGGAGGAACAATTGCCGGTACCGGGAAACCCGGCCAAGATGTAGGTTACCATTCCGGCTCCATCACGGGTGAGGAACTGGTGAAATCAGTTCCGGGATTGTCCGGCATCGCCGATGTAGAAGTGGAGCAGGTGTGCAACATCAACTCAGACGATGTGAACTCGGAAATATGGATGGCCCTTGCAAACCGCATCCGGGCAGTTTTTGAACGCGGGGATGTCGACGGCATCGTTGTCACGCACGGGACCGACACGATGGAAGAGACTGCGTTTTTCTTGGACCTCGTGCTGGATGTAGAAAAGCCTGTGGTGCTGACGGGGGCCATGCGCCCGGCGACCTCCTTTGCTCCCGACGGCCCGGCGAACCTGTGTTATGCCGTTGGCATCGCCGCGGGCTGTAACGGCGCCGCTTGCCGTGGCGTGCGCATTGCTTTTGCGGGGAAGGTGTTCGATGCGCTTCGTGTCCAGAAGGTCCACGCGAATGACCTCGATGCGTTCGACGCCATCGGCTCGGCATGCGGGAGTGCGTTGCCCAAATTCTCCATTGACGGCCTTTCTGATTTGCCCAAAGTCGCCGTGCTGTATTTCCATGCCGACGCGGATTCGGCTTTGCTCGAATTCGCGGCGCAGCGTTCCGCCGGAATTGTCATCGCGGGTGCGGGAGCGGGGGAATTCAGCAAAGAATGGATGGATGTTCTTGCCCGCGTGAACGTGCCCGTTGTCGTTACTTCGAGAATCGGGCGTGGAACGGTTTTGCCCGAAGGGTTGCTTGTGCCCGGCACGATTCCTGCGTATTCGCTCCCACCGCAGAAAGCCGCTATCCTTTTGCGTCTTGCTTTGACGGAGACGCAGGATACCCAAAAAATCAAGAAATATTTTGAGGAATTTGTATGAAATTTTTGATTCAGCGTGTCACGCAGGCCGATGTGAAAATCGATGGTGAGGTCGTTGGGAAAATAGAGGGTCGCGGCTTTTTGGTCCTTGTCGGCGTGGCCGAGACGGACACCCGCGAAATTGCCGACCGGTTCATCCGCAAGATGCTTTCTCTACGCATTTTTGCCGACGAAAACGGCAAGACGAATCTCTCCATCAAAGATGTCGGTGGCTCGCTGCTGATTGTCTCGCAGTTCACGCTGTACGCTGATTGCCACAAGGGAAATCGTCCCACGTTCAACGGTGCCGGAAACCCAGAACTGGCAAACGAATTGTATGAATATGTTGTGGAACAATGCCGGAAGGAAGTTGGTATTGTGGAAACGGGACGCTTTGGCGCCGACATGCAAGTGAGCCTCGTCAACGACGGCCCGTTCACCATCATGTTGGACTAGGTCGTCGCATTGCCTTTCGTGCCGAAATAGTATATCTTTAGAAGAAACAGAGGAGCATGTCTATGAAAAAAGGATTTGTTGCGCTGGCCTGTTTGGCCTTGCTTGCCGTTGCCTGTTCTTCGGATTCTTCTTCGAATACGGCTGGGCCGGAAGATTCCACGGAATCTGTGAATTCCTCTTCGGATGCAACTCAGTCCAGTTCGTCCGACTCGGTTGAAGTCGATGAAGATTCGACTTCGATAAAAGTCTACGTGACTTCGACTTATGACGACGAAGAAGATGTTGAGGAAAAAGTGGAAGATGTTTTTGCCGCAGCAGATACGCCGAAATCCAGTTCGTCCTCTTCCAAGAAGCGTAGCTCGCGCAGTTCTTCTTCAAAGGCGCGTTCAAAATCCAGTAGCTCGGCTGTTGTGGTCCCTGCAAGTTCCTCATCGGTTGAGTTGTCGAGTTCCGCTGTCGATGACTCGCTCGATTGGCGACAGACTTGCCTTGACGTGATTAACGAATACCGTGCGACAGAAGATTTGGGCCCGATTTCGCTTGCTCCAGAAGAAAAGCAGACCTGTACCGACAAACAAGCTGCCGATGACCTCGCTGACGGCAAGGGACATGCCCATTTTCAGGCCTGTAAGGAAATGGCGCAGAATACGGGACCGAATGTAAACATGCGCTACTACAAGACTTACGATGAAATTGTCAAGAAGTATCTGAAGATGATGTGGGAAGACGAAAAGGCTTTGGTCACGTCGGGCGAAAGGGATCCCGACAAGGATGAAGACTTCCGGTATATCGGGCACTACTTGAATATGAAGGGCTCGTACAGGACAGTCTCTTGCGGAATTGCCGTGTCGGAAGACGGACTGACTGGCTGGCTGAATGTTGATTTCTATCCTTAGGTTGTTATGAAAATTCGTTTGTTTTGCATGGCTGCTTTTTTTTCAGCGCTTTTGGGCTGTGCCGGTTCGGTCGGCCCCGGTCCCGGTGCGGGCGATAATTCCGGAATGATGGATGGTCCGTGCAACGAGTGCGGCACGCAGGGAGATATTAAACTCAAAATTTCGAAAGAAGTGTCTTACCGTGAATGGAACCCCGCTGCCTATGGGCGCCTTGATTCCAATGCCGTGGTGGGTGTTTTTCAGACGCTCAAGGTGACTGCCAAGCGTCCCGAGAAATGCAAAATGTGCCATAGCTTCAGTGCCGATGCTCTTGATTTTGACTTGGCGCATATTGAAGATTCCCTGTTCGCGAAGGCTTTCCCCAAGATGAAGCGTGAACTGATGTTGCCCGGAATGCGCCTCCCCGAAGAGGATTCACTGTACATCGATACATTGTCCAGGCATATTCTCGCATCGAAAATCGCCGATGGAAAAACGCTGGCGAGCTTTGAACCGTGGGAAGGCCGTGACGGCATCGAACAGACGTTTGTCCGCGAAATTCCTCCCCAATTCAAGGACTTTATGAACAACATTGCGTCTCGTTACGGAATCCGCTATGCGTCAATTCCGATTGTGTTGGAAGTCGAGATGGACCCCAAATTAGGCAAGAGCGGCGGCTACACGTGGAAAATCGTCTGGTCGCTGTGGGATATGCGTTATGGCGAACTAGTTTTCTTGACGTATTCCTCTTTTGTCGCGGAGACGACTAGCCGTGTCGCCCCCGAGAAGGAATGGTCGGTGCCTTTTGCCCCTCGCCTGTGGAAGATGTTCAGCACGGACCTGAGCAAACTGGAAAATCACTAATTGAGCGATGAGGTTCGAGGCTCCAGGCTCGAGGAGTTAGCAATGAGCGGTGAGCTATGAGGTATGAGTTACTAGTTCTGAGTTACACCTTCGGCTAGGATGTTTTTATCTCTCGTCTCTCGTCTGTAGGCCCGTAGGGCCGTTCTCTCGTCTAACATCTCATACTTCACATTTCTATATTCTCCTTCATGAATACCCCCTTCTATGTTTTTATGAAACTCCTGCCGAAGAATGCGGCTAGCCGCGCTTTCGGTGCATTCACCCGGCTCAATATTCCTCCGTTTACCCGGTGGGCCCGCTCGGCATTTGCCCGTTACTACAAGTTGAATATGGCAGAATCGGAATACCCGTTGAGCCATTACAAGAACATCGGGGAACTTTTCATCCGCAGGCTCAAGCCGGGTGCGCGCATTATCGACAGTGCCGAAGTCGTGAGCCCGGTCGATGGTGTGCTTTCGCAGACGGGAACCTTTGATGACGGAAAGCAAACGCTTATCCAGACGAAGGGAAAGTTCTACGAACTCAAGGATTTGCTCCGCGACGACGAAATGGCGGCGCGTTTTGAAGAGGGCGCCTTCGCAACGATTTACCTAGCACCGTTCAACTACCACCGCATCCATAGCCCAGTCAAGGGTGACTTGGTCGATGCCAGTTATTGCCCCGGAACACTTTGGCCGGTGAATGCGGGTAGCGTCGAACGCGTGGAAGGCTTGTTCTGCATCAACGAACGCCTCACTAGCCGCATCCGCCTTGAAGACGGCTCCGAAATTCTCGTGGTGAAGGTGGGCGCGACGAATGTGGGACGCATCGGTGTCGTGTATTCCGACGAACTGCTTGTGAATGCCGGGAAGCTGGACCGCAGCAAGAAGCGCCTGGACTGGCAGCCGGCCAGCAACTTCCATTTTGAAAAGGGCGACGAACTGGGCCGCTTCGAGATGGGTAGCACGGTCATCCTCATCGTCGACAAGAAAATCCGCGAACGCCATCCGGACTTGTTCAAGAGCCGTCTAGGCAAGGCTGTCAAGGTCGGCGAAGCGCTCTAATAATTGACGGTAGGGGATGAAGCTTGTAGAAAACTTTGTGCGCGATGAGCCGGCGGTTTTCGAAGCGACGCGGAAGTTAGTTTCTATGTTCGCTTCTGTGCCCGACCCGGTGGTACATGTGGCGCAACGGGCCAAAACCCCTACAGCGAAAATTGCCTGGACTATCCTTGGAACCACCTTGTTCCAAAGTCGGAGCTATTCCGAAATATCATCGTTGCTGAATGCTTTGTTCGACGCCTTTCCCGATGAAAAACTTTGGACACTCCCTGTGCCGACGGCGGGAAAAATCGAGGGTGTCGCAGAACGGGTCTTTGGTTGTTGCCACTGGACTCTATTCAAAAATTTGGCGGGCATTTTTTGGAGCGTTGGCCTTTTTGTGCGTCATCATGGCTGCGATCTTGTCGCATGGCTCGCGAGCCGCAATCCCGAAGAAATTTGGCGCGACTTGGGCGAGGTCTATTTCATGGGCAAGGGGAATCCGCGCCCGAAGGCCTGTGCGGCCTTTTACCGCATGGTTGCTCCCGAACCGCTGGGGCTTGGCATGCCGTGTGTTTCTTCGAAAAAAATGCCTCCGCTGCCGCTCACCATGGGGGCTCGCCGTTATCTGGCATTCCTTGGCCCTGCCAAGGATTCCGATTTTGCAGAAATGGAGCCGAAACGGAAACAAGAACTTGCGAACGCGCTGTTCTGTACGCTCAACCCGAACGGCCCTTACGAAGCTGCCCATGCGTTGCAGTTCTACCTGGAACAAGGGGGCGAAGATTTTATCTGCCGCGAATGGACACATTCTTGTGCAAATTGCCCTCTGTTTGAATTTTGTGGCTATGCCGACAATGGGAGCCGAAAATGAAGTTCGTCTGTAATTGCTTGTTGTTGTTTGTTGCCATTGGGCTTGTCGGCTGCCTTCCATCCAAGCCGCCCAAACCGGTGGACTATTCAAAAATTCTGTACAAGAATATTGCTCCGTTTGCCCATGACGTGACTTCGTCTGTCGCTACATACAACATTCCGGCACTCAAGCGAGTGATTGATTTGAGCTACCGTGTTTCTCCTGGCGATACGCTGAACGTACACATCCTGGAATTCCGAAGTGACGTGTATGCCATGGACCACTACATGAACAGCGGCAAGTTCCAGGGAATCACTCCTATCCTCAGGGGCGAACATTTGGAGCAGAGCATCCGTGCCGATTGCCATATATTCATTTTTAGTCACGATAGTTTCCGCCAGTACGAGCGTAGCGACCTCGAAACCTTTGTCCGGCACTTTCCGGGGTATCGGGGCGGTTTCCCGCAGGAATTCCTGAGCCTCCCGTTTGAATTCCGCGAGGCGGGCCGCACATCGATACAGACGAAATATTTCATGGGGGTCAAGGCCTATTTCCCGGTGCTTGTGCAGAGTTACAGGAATGCCGACCTCCGTTGGAGTGTCGCCCGTAGTTGGGAACAGGTGGAAGAGCAGGACTTTGATTCTTGGGCCCTTTTGCTGAACCGCGTTGAACCTGAGGGAATCGAGCCAGAGAGCGATATAGTGTACTTTGATGCCGGGAACAACGGAAACGGCATGGCCCAGCAAATGGCGGGGGGCCGGGTGGCAGTGGTCTGGGGCTACCTCTCGTGGGCTGATTTGGCTAAAAAGTTTAAAACAGCCAGCGACCGCATCTACGAAGCGAGGTATTGATCGAGGCGTGAGAATAGAGACTAGAGATTAGGAGCTAGAGGCTAGTGAAAAGAATCACGCACTTCGTGCGTCAATATAAGACGGCGAAG